>JAZUHE010000001.1:0-26592 GCA_045641565.1 Acutalibacteraceae bacterium
CTGTTTTCAGTCCGTTACTGTCCATTATTTCTTTGGAATACTTCATGTTTTCCTGAGTGATTGTGGACTTTTCCTCCAGAAGAATCGCGTCATACGGAATGTTCTGACTCTGCAGATACATCCTCGCGATATACGCGTCAGAGTAGGCGTTTCCTTCGCCGACACCGCCTGTGACAATGATGCATTTCACTATGCCGTTGTTATACAGGCTTACGGCGTGATTCAGCCTCTGCTTATAAACCTCTGAAACGCCCTCATATCCGACTGCGGCGCCGAGCACAATCGCTGTATCGCAGGGTGTTGTCTCGTATTTCTTTGCGTAAATGCAGACCGCCGCGGCGTTGCCGAGAATATACACGAGAATTAGCGAAAGGCATACAGCGGCGATTCTAAGCCGCTTTTTAAATGATTTTTTCAATTTCTGTCTCCTGTGGGTTAAGCTTTGTCGGCCATTTCAAATTCGAGTGTGCCGCCGCCGAGAAGCTCTGAGGCCTTGACCTTTCTGCTGTCAAGCTCTCTGCCGTTGAATCTGACACTCCTGACATAGATGTTACTCTCAGAGTTGTTATATACCTTTATGTCAAGATGCTTCCCTGAGGAAAGCTCAAGCTCGGCGCTGTTGACAACAGGGGAGCCGATAAGGAATAAATCCTGACCTGCGACAGGGAAAAGACCGATTGCGTTTAAAACGTAGTAAGATGACAGTGCGCCCGAATCGTTGTTGCCGGGGAGTCCGCCTCTGCCTGTTGTGAACATATATTTCATTCCGCCGCGGATTATTTCACATACTCTGTCGTGCCTGTCGGCGTAAATATATGAAAACGGCGTCTCGGTGTCGGATTCATTGTTGAATCCCTCAAATCTGCCGAGCTTCATGCCTTCTCTTACAGGCTCATAATTGTTGGGGTCTGTGGGCAGAACCACATCGGGCTGACCGTATCCGAAGAACTTATCGAGCAGTTTTGCAAAGTTTTCTTTACCGCCTGCGAGCTGAATTCGCTCGTCCATACTCACCATCTGACGGAAAGAATAATTATAAAGCGTACCTTCATAATATGACGAATCCTCATTAAGAAGACCCGTCTTTTCATCGTAAACATTCTTCCACTGAAGCGAAAGGGGATACAGCCTGTCATAAACAGCGGTGTTGCCTCTTTCTTTTGCGACCTGCGCCGCGAGAGCGCACCCGTCAGCCATGTCAAGCATCCATGTGTGTGATTCGCATCTGCCGTCAACGGTGAAGTCGGTTTTATTATCGGCAAAAACGTCGGATTCAATCACTCTGAGCATACGGTCGGGGTCGAGCTCAATCCCGTATCGGTAAGCGGTAAGAAGAACGTAGTCGCCGAGCATCCTCGCCTGAGTGCTGTGAAGCAGATATTTGTCGGTAAGTCCCAGCGAATTTGGAACCTGCCCCAGCTCTTCGCCGACTCTGAGCAGAGTCTCAACTATTTTTTCGCTCATTTCCTTATCAATCATAAAGATTAACGGAAGCTGAGTTTTGTACATATCCCACAGGGTGCTGAAATCAAGAATGAACGGGCCGACACTGTCATAAATGAAGCTTTCGCCAGACCAGTCCGCGGGCTTAACAAGAGAATGATAAAAGTTTGAGTAAAATATCTCTTTTATTTCATCATCCGCTTCAATTTTAATCTTTGAAAAAAGGCTGTTCCATTTGTCTGAAGCGTTCTTTTTAGTCTCTTCAAAATCTTTGGCTTCATCAATAAATTTCAGCGCGTTATCAAAGCTTCTCAGCGAAATCGAAACGGAAATTTCAGCGGTATTCTGCTCTTTAATATCAAAAATCGCACAGCCGTTTTCTATGATATACTCCGCGTTTCCTTTTACGGCGAAATAAATGTCGATTCCCTCAATTACCGCAGAAGCGAGAACGGTGTTATCATCAAGCTTTTTAATTTCAAGGTTTTCGACCTTTGAAAGCTCGTAGTCGGGAATGAGAATACCGTTATTCTTAAAGTCAACTCTGACTTTGCCGCCGTCTTTTTCGAATGTGTATCTGTGAAGAGCGACGCGGTTGTTGGCTGTCAGCTCACACTTTATACCGTCAAGAACGCAGGAATAATATCCGGGCTCGGCGGTTTCATTCAAAGGAGCTCTGAGCTCATCTGAGTCATCATAAAGAGGCGTTACAACAGCGTAGTTATAGTAATAACCCATTGTGCCTGTGCCGCTCTGCTGAATGTGAGCGAAGCCGCGAAGCTTTTCACCGTCTTTAAATTTTGCAGGCTTTGAATGGGTGTTTATTATGTGATTGCCGTAGCCGGTCGGATAACCGCCTGAAAACGGCGCGGCGCTTATTGCTCCGTAGGGAACCATCGCCGCGGGGCTGGTGTTGCCGCAGCCTGCTTTAATAAAAAACCATTTTGCGGCAATACCCTCGGGCTTCGGCAGGTCATACTCGCCGCAGCCCTGAAAAACATTAACATATCTGCATAAATTCATAATACCATCTCTCAGTCAAGTATCGCGGGAGCGCCGAGAATGCCCATGCGTCTGAGTACATACTCGTATGTCCAGCAGTTTCCTGTGCTTCTCCATGCTCCGGGGCCGTGCCAGCTTTCTTTTTCGTTAACAAGATGAACGGGGCCGAAGGTGTTGTAGCGGTGGATATAAAGCGTCATTTCAACCTCGTGCTCGCCGTCTTCAAGTCCGTCAACAGTGAGGATATACGGCGGATAGATAATATCGCCTTTTTCTTCTCCGTCAACCTTTACCGAAATCATAGCGCCTCTGTACCAGGTAGCGCGGATGTCCATCTTGCCGCCGCGCGCGGTCGCCTTGAATTTATATGTGATATTTCCGCCGTAGAAGGGGAATCCCTGAGAAACCATGTCACCGAATCCGATTTTTTCGGGCATGGCGGTGACGGTTTTTATGTTTCCGTTAAATGAAACTCCGAAATCGCCGAGAATGAACATATTCTCAATGTCAACCTTTTCACCGTACTGATATGTTATTTCAAGTACGTTTTCGCCCTTGATTATATCGGGAAGAGCTACTTTGTATATGGAAATATCAACGTAGTTGCCGATAATTTTCTTTTCCACATCTTTGCCGTTGAATTTAATGTTTTCAACCTTGTCAGCTTCTTCAAAGGCGAATTCGGCGCCGGAGTAATCAATTTCGCTGTCGAATGTAAAGCGGAGCGTCAGCTTATGGGGTGAGGGAACCTCACCTGTTACCCACGGCTGAACGATTGAGCCGCCGCGTTTTACTATTCCGAGACGTTCACGGCAGACATTGTCGAGTCTGAGAATTTCTTCCGCGGGGGAGAATTCCTTTTCACCTGCGAGCTTGAATTCAGCCATGTCAAGGAGAAGAACGTTCTTTTCAGAAAGAGCGTAGTCAACAACGCTTGCGACCTGTGTGCCCTCGGGAGCCTCGCACCATTCATCCGCTTTGCCGTTTTCGGCTTTGCCTTCTGTAAGTTTAATAAGAAGAGAATCGTACGCGTAAACCTGACGGTCAATGGATGTCTTACCGTTTCTGTAAGTTGTGGGAAGAGGATGGATGCTGCCGTCTGATGTATCATAAAGCTCAGCCGAATATTCCCCGTCAACAGTTATTCTTACATAGTAGCCTCTGTCAACGTCCTTGTTGCCGGGCTCCTCCGTGTGGCAGACAAAGAGCCATTTGCAGTCATTGTCCTGACGGAGCTGATAGAGAAGATTATCGGTGAGTCTTCCGTTTGAGTATCTGAGTGTAACTGTGCGGTTATCTTCAAGAGCGTTGAGGATTGCCGCGCGTGAGAAATCAACGGAAATACTTTCATTAAAGAGCTTTTTGCCTTCATCTGAGGGCAAAGCGTCGCAGAGACGGGGAGCGTCGCCCATGAATATAAGCTTGCCGCCGTCTTTTCTGAATTCTGAAAGACGCTCTATTGTGGTTGAACGGAGTGTTTCACAGCCGGGAACAACAATGGCGTCATACTCCATTTTGCCGACCTTAAGAGGCGCAGAGCCTTTTTCGCAAAGAGAAGGGAGAAGCGACTCGGAGATAAAGTTGAAGTCGATGCTTCCCTCAAGGAGCCACTGAGTGAGATTCTCGAATCTTTCGTCAAGGCTTTCGCGCAGAAGCGCTGATTTGTCATTGGGACCCCAGTGGAGCCAGAAGCTCTCAATCGGATGAATGACAGCAACCTTTATGACAGGCTTGCCTCTTGTAAGAGCTGTGTTCACTCTTGCGAAATGGTCTTCGATTACATTGTATTTTTTATACCACGGTGACTGATAGTGGATTGAAGCGGGGTAGTCACGCTTTGCTTCGCCGCCCATTGCGTACCACGAAAGGTGGGGAACTCTGACTGTAACGCCGAGAGCCGCCTGCCAGTCGCCCTGATATTTATATGTTCTGAAATCACAGTCCCAGCCTGTAACGCCGTAAAGCTCAGAGAGCATTCCCTCATAGCCGAACTGATGAACAGCCGACTGCGCCTGCTTCGCTGTGGTGAATTCAGCGCGGTTGCACAGCATATCAATGCCGGGAATATCAAATCCGCGGTATGAGCGCATTGCCTCGCCTAATGCGGCGCACTGACTTCTGAGAGTCGGCTCCTCCATCATGTGACCTGTGAGAGCGAGGTTGTTTTCACGGCACCAGCCGCCGACTGTATCAGCGAACGCGTTGGCAAAAAGCTCAGCGATAAAATCGTGATAACGGTAGCGGTGAATTGACGGGGCTGAACCGGGTAAATCCCAGAAAAGCTCGGGCAGAGTGTCATATATGTCAGCGCCGTAAGCTTCTTTGTAAAGCTCGGGAACCTTGTCTGTCCAAGGCAGGGAGATGTCCATTTCATCAAGGGAATTGTTGAGCACCTGCTTGCGTGTGAACTGAGGCTCGTCGGTGAAAATCGCGGGAACAGTATTGTCAAATTCACTGCCTACGCTTTCTTTATAGCGCTCGTGAGTCACTTCTATAAAGCGCTCAATGGCTTCCTTTGAGAGTGTATCGGCGTATGACTGGCCGTTGTACCAGTTGCTGTTTGTGCTTATTTCAAGAAGAGCATACCATTTTGTGCCCTTAGCTTCATCGTTTTCATCTATTCTGCGGTAGCTTTCAAGGAAACCGTCCTTGTCAAGGATAACGTCATAGCAGGCGAGAAGATTGCCTTTTCCGCTTCTTGAACCCTCCGCGCGCGAGTCGTCGGAGTCATAGCCTTCAGCGTCCTTAAACGGAGTGAAGAGCAGACTGCGTGCTCTGTATTTCTCTTCGCAGGTAACAAGTCCGCCTGCGGCGCCCGAGGGCCATCTGTCCTCATCATAGAGCCACGCGAGCATATTCTCACTTTTAGCCTTCTGAACGCAGTCATTCACAAGCTCCATGTAGGAGTCGCTGAGATACTGATTCTTAAGGCCTGTTCTTACGTGCATATGGAAACCGCCCAGACCCATTTCTTTAAAAACGTCAATCTGACGCTCCAGCTCTTCTTTTGTCAGATAGTTGTTCCACGCCCAGAAGGGAGTTCCTCTGTATTCGCTGGTGGGATTTCTGAAAAGCTCGTCGGAAAGAGCGGCTTCGCTGTTTTTCTTATATAACATAATAAGCCTCCGAAATATCAAAGAATGAATTTGCTGATATAATCAACAGTGTATTTAACACCTGCTTTGCCGAGTTCTGTGTCAAAGCGCCACGCTCTTGAGTGCGGCTCGATTGAAAGACATCCGTCATAGCCCTTTGAATAAAGAGCGGCGAATATTGAACCCCATTTAAGGTCGTCCATTCCTGCCGGCGGGTCGTCAACACCCTTGCCGCCCGTGCGTACTGTGCCCTTGATGTGAACGTGAGCAAAGCGGTCGCCCCAGTCGGAGATTTCACGCATATAGTTTCTGTCAGCGTTGTAGCTGTGAGACGCGTCAAATTTAATTTTAAGCTCGGGAAGCTCGCCGAGAACTACCTCCCACGCGTCCATGTTATTTATGAAGTTATTCCAGTCGCAGTTATATACGGCAATGTTTGTGCCTGTGCCCTTTGCTTTTTCAAGCATTCTGCCGAATATTTCAATAGCGGCGGTATAGTTTTTATAAAGTGAAACTGAATCGTCATAGTTGCATCCGCATACGAATGTGGGACTTCCGCAGGCGATAGCGTCATCAAGATTCTTCGCTACGATTGCAAATTCCTCTTCGTTAACCTTGCCGCCTTTGTTCATTTCCGCGTTCCAGCGGCCGAGAGAACCGATATAAAGCCCCGCCTCTTTAACGTCTGCAACGTACTTAGCCATATTCTCTGTGCAGAAAACAGACTCCTCGTTATTGTTATTGCACATCTCGATAAATGAAAGTCCGAGACCTTTTACATAGGCAAGTGACTCCTTTGTCGGACGGTTGTTTATAATTCCCAGCTTCATATTTTTACCTCCAAAATCAGTATAGGCCCGATTACATTCAAACCTGAGTATACTTTACCAAATTATGGCGGATAATACAATATTATTTTGTTGTTTTTTGCATATTTGATGAAATATTTCAGCATAGTTATGCTAATAAAGTGCAGATTTGTTCTATAAAATAGCTTATACGCAAGTATAATAAAATCAGGGATATTTATGCTCAGTTCGGCTTGTATCTCACACAACGAAAATACGGAGGTATAAGATGAAAAATAAAAGAATTATTAAAATAATCGCGATTGTTCTGGCAGCGGTTATTGCCGCCGGCGGAATCACCGCGTACGCGCTTCTGCCTCATTCGCTGAGTTACGATATTGACTCGATTCCCTATGTCGGCAGTGAGCTGGCTGTGATAACCTCATCTGATGACGAGGTGCTTGTAAGAAAGAACAGCGAAGTCAAAGTGCTTATGTTTACAGACCTGCACCTTGACGGCAAAAACAAGACATCAAATCTTACTGTTAAAAACCTTGTTGATAATATTGTCCGTGAAAAGCCTGACCTTGTTATCCTCGGAGGAGACAATGTTACATCGGCTTTCAACAGCAAGAGAGCAAATCAGCTGGCAGAGATATTTGAGAAGCTCGGTGTTTACTGGGCAGGCATTCTCGGCAATCACGAAGGCGATAATTCGTTCTCAATAAGCCGTGACGATATGGTTGAAATCTTTTCATCATATGACCACTGCCTTATGAGAAAAGGCCCTGAAAATGTCTGGGGCAGTTTTAACTATTCGCTGTCGGTAATTGACGAATATCAGAAAATGATACATACGTTTTACTTTATGGACACAGGCGACGAAATGACCGCGCAGGACGTTAAAAAATACGGACTTGACGAAAACGACAGTCACTATGACGGCACAAAAGAGTCACAGGTAAAGTGGTACACCGAAAAGAACAATTCGCTCAGGGAAATATATGAAGATTTCAACTCAACAGTTGTTGTCCATATTCCGCTTTTCCAGTATGAAAAGGCGGCGGAAAGCGGTAAATTCCTTTACGGCGACAAGCTTGAAAACATCTGCGAGTCAGAGTTTGATTCGGGACTTTTTGAAGCAATTAAAAAGGGCGGCACAACAAAGTCCGTTTTCTGCGGACACGACCATCTGAACACCTTCGGCGTTGAATATGACGGAATACTCCTCAGCTACATTCAGCCATCGGGCTACGGTTCATATACAACTGAAAGTCGACTCGGTTATGAAGAAAAAGACTGGCTTCAGGGATATACCGTATTGAATATTAAAACAGACGGCACTTTTGAGTCACAGCGTGTACGCAACAGTGAAGTCAACGCGGAATAAAGGAGGTAAATTATGATTAAAGAAAAAGCTCAGCGTTTTGTAGGAAAGCTGACCAACAACCCTTCGTTTACTCTTAAAGAGCAGCTGGGTTACGCGGGCGGTATTTTCGGAAACGCAATGGGGCAGGACAGTATCGACACCTTTGATGATATATTCATCAGGTCGTACATGTTCGCGGAAAAAGATTATTATCTTATAACCATTATCGAGAATATTCTTATGATTCTCGGATTTATCACTCCGCCCATCGCAGGCTCTATTCTCGATACGCCCGCCCGTCCGGGAGGGAAAACGCCCACAAAAATTCTGACGGGAACGATGCCGATACCTTTCGCAATAACATCAATGCTTCTTTTCATTGTTCCGTCAGCAAATCCGAAAATCAATTTTGTGTGGTTCCTTATCTTCAAGCTGATTTTTAAGACAGTTGATACGTTTTATGACCTGTCGCTGAACACACTGTCTCTGCGTATGACAAACAACGCCGATGACCGTAAGAATTTCTACACTGTAGCTACTCTTGCGGCGGCTCTCGGCTCAATGATGCCGGGCTGGGTTATTCCTGTGGTTGTTGAAACAACAGAAGACCCCGAAAAGCAGAAATCACTGTATTTCGTATGCGCGCTTATCTTCTGCGTTATCGGTCTTGCAACAATGTTTGCGCCGTATTTCACTCTTGACGAAAAGCTTAAGGTTGTCAAGAAGCCCGAAAAGACCGCGATTGTCTGGGACAGACAGACTCTTTCAACACTGCTTCACTGCCGCTCATTCATTATTCTTGAGCTCGCAACATTCTTTGAGCAGGTCAGACAGCTTTCATATAAGCTTCTCAACTATATGTACAGAGATGTATTTGATTTCTACGGCATGAAAGTCGTAATCGATGCCATAAGCGGTGTCCTTTCATATGTCGGACTCGGCTCGGTTCCTTTCTTAGGTAAGAGATTCTCAGCGAGAACAATTCTCAGCGGCGGCTTTGCATACACAGGCATTTTCTATACGCTTATGGCACTCTTCGCGATTAATTTCAATGTCAGGAAGGTTCGCAAATACAAGTGGATTATCGGTATCATGATTGGTCTTGCGGGTATGCCCAATAACGCTATTTCCGCTTCAAAGAAGATTATCGTCGGCGACGCGACCGACTATATGGAATGGTACTCCGAAAAGAACTTCGGCACTCCTATCAGAAGCGAAGGCCTTGTCAGCGCCGCTCAGAGCGTTTTCAGCAATATTTTCAATCTTATCAGAACGAACTTCTACAACATTACATTCCAGAAAATCGGCTACAAGAGCGCTGTTGACACCAAGTCGGTAACTCAGACTCCCAAGGCTCTCAAGGGTATTTTCCTTATGTTCACTCTCTGCGGAGTTGTCGGCAACTTCCTTGCCGCTGCTTCATATCAGTTTGATAACTATACAGGCAATCATAAGAAGAGAATTCTCATGGAGCTTGAAGAGATGAGAGCAAGACGCGCGGAGGCGGCCGGTGAAAATAAAGAAACGGAAGCCGCAAGCGAATAAAAATATTTTATACAAAATAAAAAGATGGTTCAGAGCTATTTGACTCTGAACCATCTTTTATGTTATCTGATTTTATTTGAGTGATATCAGCTGGATTGCTCCTACGGGACATCCTTCAGCGCATTTGCCGCATCCGGTGCACTTGGTGGAGTCAATCTTCGCGCAGAAGTTTTCAACCTTGATTGCTTCCGCTTCGCAGTTCTTAACGCACTTCATACAGCCGATACAGCCTGCCTTGCACTCTTTTCTTGTAAGTGCGCCCTTGTCTTTGTTGGCGCAGAGAACAGCGGCTTTTGTCTCGTGAAGAGGCATCATTTTAATCAGAGAATTGGGGCAGGTCTTAACGCACTGCTTACATGCGCGGCAGGCGAGGGGGTTGATTCTCGCAACGCCGTCACAGATGTGAATCGCATCATACTGACATGCGCTTACGCAGTCGCCGAAACCTATGCAGCCGTATATGCATTCTTTCGGACCGCCGAAAAGAAGCTTTGCCATTTTGCAGGATTCTATGCCCTGATAAACCATCTTTGTGTCTGTGTTGGATTTAATACCCTGACACATTACAACCGCCGCCATGGGCTTAACCTCACCTGCGGCAAGACCTGTTATTTCTGCGATTGCCTTTGAAGCGTCAGCTCCTCCGGGAGCGCAGAGAGCCGTGTTTTTGGTGATACCCTTTGAAAGAGCCGCCGCGTAACCGTCGCAGCCTGAATATCCGCAGGCACCGCAGTTTGCGCCGGGGAGGCATTCACGGATGGCTTCGGCTTTCTCATCAACAGGAACAGCCATAACCACAGAAGCTATTGCAAGGCCGAGACCTAAAAGAAGACCGAGACCTGCTACGATTGCAACCGCAATAAGAATGGGGGTTAATTCCATAATTCAAGCCCTCCTTTAAGCAAACATATTCTCAACAAGTCCTGCAAAGCCGAGGAATGAAAGAGAAGTGAGTGAAGCGGCGATAAGTGTAATGGGGAGTCCTTTTAAGAATTTCGGAATGTCAGCGCCCTCAAGTCTTGAGCGGACACCCGCGAACATTACCATTGCAATCATGAAGCCAAGACCTGCGCCGAATGAGCATACCATGGCTCTGCCGAAATTGGCAAGGTCACCGCTGTAGCCGTTTGTGTCAATGTTGAGAAGTACAACGCCGAGAACAGCGCAGTTTGTTGTGATAAGTGGGAGATAAATTCCCAGTGCGTTGTAAAGGGAGTGCATGTATTTCTTCATTGCTATCTCAACCAGCTGAACGAGAGCGGCGATAACAAGGATGAAAACGATTGTTTCAAGATACTGAAGACCAACCGCTGTCAGCAGGTTGAATATTGGGTATGTAACCGCTGTAGAAATGAGCATAACGAATATAACCGCCGCGGACATACCGACTGCCGTGTTAAGCTTTTTGGAAACACCTAAGAACGGGCAGATACCGAGAAATTTGCAGAGTATAAAATTCTGAGTGAGAATGTAAGTAACAAAAATTGATAAAAGTTCTTTTGAATAACTCATTTTGCGACCTCCTCACCTGATGCACAATTCTCTTTTTCTCTGATTGTGCAGCTCTTTGCCATGGGGCAGTTTTCGCAGCCGTGAAGCTCAGCTTTCGGAAGACCTTTATCCTCCGCAAGCTTGTTTGCGCAGGCCATAAGAAGACCGAATACGAAGAATCCGCCGGGGGCAAGAACAAAGATTAACATGGGATGCTCGCTGAGGAAGGGGATTGCGATACCGTTTCCTCCGTTGATTGAAGCGACGCCCGAGAGGAATGTACCGCTGCCGAGTGTCTCACGAACAAGACCCATGCAGCACAGTGCGGCGGTGAAGCCGATGCCCATTCCGAGACCGTCAACTGCTGAGGGAAGCACCTTGTTTTTGCCTGCGAATGCTTCAGCTCTGCCAAGGATGATGCAGTTAACAACGATAAGAGGAAGATAAACGCCGAGGCTCTTATCAAGGTCGGGCAGGAACGCCTTAACGACCATCTGAACTATGGTAACGAAAGATGCGATAACAACGATATACGCAGGAATACGAACTTTGGGAGGTATTACCTTACGCAGAAGTGAGATAACTATGTTTGAGCAGACAAGAACCGCCGTTGCGGAAGCGCCCATGCCTATTGCGCTTGAAACTGATGTGGTAACCGCAAGTGTGGGGCAGGTACCGAGAACGAGTCTGAGAACAGGGTTTTCTTTAATAAGACCCTTGGTAAATTCCTGACCGAGAGTTTTCTTTTCAGCCATTATCCGCACCTCCTTTGATAACGTTTTCATAAATATCAAGAGCAGTGTTTACGCCCTTTGTTGTAGCCTTTGATGTTATTGTTGCGCCTGTAAGAGCTTTGATTTCATTTTCACCGGGCTGATTCTTGTTTACTGCAATACCTTTTACAAGGCCGATGAACTGCTCTTTAAAGGTGTCTTTGGTGGCGTTCATTCCGAGTCCGACTGTTTCACCGATTTCAAGGAACTCAACGCCTGTAACCTTACCGTCAAGGTCAATGCCTGTCATGGTGCTGATGTTTCCGCCGTAGCCTGTTGAATTCGTAACAAAAACGTAGCCGATTACATTGCCGCCTTCGTCATATGCTTCAACACAGCTGTACGGTGCTGTCGTGCCGTCAAATTCATATTCGCCCTCGGTTTTTTCGCCGAATGACACAGCGTCAGCCATTACGATTTTCTGACTGTTCTGCTCGGTAACAACAGCGTTTTCTTCGATTTTCTTTTCGGTTATTCCGTTTGCAACACCGAGGAGAACCGTTGCCACAAGGCAGATGAGGAAGAGAGAAACGGTAGGAACTAAAATAGCTTTTTTCATTGCGCTTTTTCCTCCTTTGCTTTCTTCTCTTTAACCGTGCCGAAAGGCTTGGGAGCTGTAAGAGTTTCAATATGAGGAACAAGAATGTTCATAAGAACTATCGCGAAGCTTACGCCCTCGGGAAGATTGCCGAAGCATCTGATAAGCGAAGCCACAAGGCCGCAGCCTATACCGTAAACAATTTTGCCTTTGAAATTAATCGGTGATGTGGTGTAGTCTGTCGCCATAAAGATTGCGCCGATGAGAAGACCGCCGCTCATAAGCTGATAAGCAACGAATTCCCAGTCAAATCCGCTCTTTATTGCCATGAATACGCCTACTGTGCCGATAAATGCAACGGGAATAACAGGGGAGATAACCTTTCTGATTATCAGATAAAGTCCGCCGAGGATAAGAGCGAGAGCGCATACCTCACCGAGACAGCCTGCTCTGTTGCCTAAGAACATATCTGTGAGCGAGGGAAGATTCTCAGTTGTGAACTGTTTGCTTTCGTTGTACATTGAAGCAAGGGGGGAAGCGGTTGTAACTGCTTCTGTTTTCCAGCTCAGAGGTGCGTCCCATTTTGCCATGTCAGATGGGAAAGATGTGAGAAGAACAATTCTCGCTCCCAGTGCGGGGTTGATGAAGTTCTGACCGATACCGCCGAAGAACTGTTTGATAATTACTATCGCAACTATTGAGCCGATTGCGGCAATCCACAGCGGAACGCCCGCGGGCAGGTTGAACGCAAGGAGAAGACCTGTAACAATCGCGCTGAGGTCGCCGATTGTGTTTGTCTTTTTCATCGCCTTGCGTGAAAGGAACTCAGCGAGAACGCATACGCCGACGCATACAGCACTGACGGCGAGAGCTCTCGGCCCGAAAAGGAATACTGATGCTATCAGCGCGGGCATAAGAGCGATTATAACGTCAAGCATTATGCCTGTGGTCGTGGCGTTTGAACGCACATGGGGAGACGCGCTGACCGTAAGTTTATTTTTTAATTCACTCATTTTTTAGCACCCTCCTCTTTTAAATATGCCTTTGCGGCTTTCATTGTCTGAACAAGCGGCTTCTTTGCGGGGCATGAATATGAACAGCTTCCGCATTCCATGCAGACCATGATTCCCGCTTTTTCGAGAGCCTCAACGTTTTTGGCCTTCATGCTGCGCTCAATGAGAGTGGGCATAAGGCTCATGGGGCAGGCGGCGGCGCATCTGCCGCAGCGGATACAGTCTGTTTCTTTTCTGATTGCCGCGTCACCCTTGGCAAAAGCGAGGATGGCGTTGTTGTTTTTGCTTATCGGGAGGTCGGTGCCGATTATTGAAAGACCCATCATCGGGCCGCCGGCTATGATTTTTGCAGGTTCCTCTGAGAATCCGCCGCAGAAATCAATTATTTCGCCGATATTTGTGCCGATGGGAACTCTGACGTTTTTAGGCTCCTTGATTGCCGAGCCCGCAACTGTAAGAGAACGGCTTACAAGAGGCTTGCCTGTCTTTATGTATCTTGCGAGGAAAGCGACAGACGCAACGTTCATTACAATACAGCCCACATCTGCAGGAAGCTTTCCGGGAGGAACACGTCTGCCTGTAGCTGACTGAACCATCATCTTTTCAGCGCCCTGAGGATATTTGGACTCAAGAGACATGATTTTTATTGCGTCGTCCTTTTCGTTATCGCTGTCGGCGATGTCCTTGAGCACCTTGAACGCCTCAGGCTTGTTGTCTTCAACAGCTATAACGACATTCTTGAGCTTGAGCATATCTTTGACAATGTGAATTCCCGAAAGGATGTCCCACGAATTGTCAATACATTCGCGGTAGTCAACTGTTATGTAAGGCTCGCATTCCGCGGCGTTGATAACAAGAGTATCAACTGTTTTGTCCTTCGGTACATTGAGCTTGACGTGAGTCGGGAAACCGGCGCCGCCGAGACCTACAAGACCCGAAGCTCTGACAGCCTTAAGAAAATCGTCAAGAGTGTCAATCTTCGGAGGCTCAATGCCCTCGTACTGGCGCATTTCACCGTCTGATTCAATAGTTACCCCCTGAACAACCGCGCCGTTGGGCAGCTTGACGTTGCCTATTGCGGTAACCTTTCCCGAAACGGTTGCGTGAATCGGAGCGCTGACAAATTTGTCGCTGTCACCTATAACCTGACCCACGGCTACCTCGTCACCGACCTTAACGGTGGGTGTGCAGGGTGCGCCGATATGCTGCTGCATAGGCAGCACAACCTTTGAGGGTATCGGCATACGGACAACTTCTTTTTCGGCCGTGTCTTTGTGGTGGGAGACCTTTACGCCTCCGCGCACCTTGACAACGGCTTTCAGAACTCCGCTGACATTAATTTTGCTCATTTATTCAACCCCTTATCAGTTTTTGATTTCAAAATAAATCTGGTCTGCTTTTCCAGCGCGGGCATAACGTATTTCAGTACGGTACCCGTGAGGAATCCGGTTAGCAGTGCGGCAAGAAGCAGGAACGGCCCGTAGCTTATAAAAAGCTTCGGCGTGCCCGATATAATTGAAGCTGCGCAAAGCTGACCGATATTATGACAAACGGCACAGAGTATTCCTATACCGATATATCCGAATCTGATTTTCGGTGCTCTCAGAAGTATGAGAGCCGCGGCGGTGCTCAGCAGTCCGCCGGAAAGACTCATAAAAAATGCCGTGAAGCCTCTTGTGAGTCCTGCGAAAAGTGCCTTTATCAGCGCAATGGCGACTGTCTGAGGAATTCCGAGAGTCGCCGCTGAAAACATAACGACTACATTGGAAAATCCGGGCTTTGCTCCGGGAGGAAAACCCGCAACCGCAGGAATCAGACTCTCAAGAAAAGAAAGAGCAAGAGCCTGTGCGCTGAGAATACCCGTAAGGGCGATTTTTTTAGTAATGTTTTTACTGTTCATATATATATTACCTTAGTATGTAATAACGTCGGGAGTGTTTCTGTTTTCAGCGCCCTTAACGGTGACGATAACTTTTGCGGGCAGACATACCGCTGTGTCTCCGGCTGAGTCCAGCCAGCCGGCGGCAACGCAGAGTCTGTCGGGACATTCGGCGTCAGAAACACGGATTCTGCCTTTTTCAGCCGTGATTGTAACGGCAGGGGAGGCGTCGGTTTTAATTTCGCACGGCTCGGTTATTTCTTCGAGATTAACTGTTTTTACCACTTCGCCGTCGACAGAAATTTCAGCGCTCAGAGCGTCTCTGCCGATAAAATGCGGAATAAGCAGAATGATTACCGCAATGCAGACCGCTATAATAATCAGCAGGTCATTTCTTTCAAAAAGCTTTTTCATAATTATTTCATTTTATAACTGTTGTCTGTGAGTTTGAATTCTTTTTTCAGTCCGTCTGATACTGCTACGGTTTTATCGCTGAAGACATACACCGCTTCTGCGTTACATTGTTTAAGAAGTCCGAGAGAGCTTTTGTATCCGAGTACATAACAGGCGGTGGAAAGCGCGTCGCTCTTAAGACCTGAATCACACAGAACAGTAACGCTTCTCAGGTCATTCTCGACGGGATATCCTGTGGCAGGGTCGATTATGTGATGATATTTTTTGCCGTCTTTTACAAAAAATCTTTCATAGTCGCCGCTGGTGGAAACACACTTGTCTTTGAATTTCAGTGTGCCGATTATTTTCTTATCGTCTTCGGGATTTATTATTCCGACTGTGGCTTTTTTACCGTATACAAGAACGCTGCCGCCGACAGAAACAATCGCGTTTTTAATCTTATAGTTTTCAAGTATTTCTTTTGCGCAGTCGCAGGCAATTCCCTTGCCGACAGCACCCATATCAATAAACTGTTCTTTTCTGATTTTAACAGCGGTGTCATTGAAAAGCATAGCGGAATAATCAACGCTTTCTACGGCTTTTTCAATGTCTTTTTTATCGGGTACCTTGTCCGACTCTCCGTCAAAATTCCACAGCTGAGTTACATTGCCGATTGTAATGTCAAATGCGCCCTTGCTTTTTTCACTGATTTCAACGCAGTCGGCAATCCACTTTGTTGTGTCTTTTGAAACAGAAACATATTTTCCCGCATATTTGTTTATTCGGTTTACGTCGGAATCATCAATTCTCCACGAAAGACAGGAGGATTCAATACCGTTGATTGTAAGGCGGATTTCTTCCTCCGCTTCGTCAGCACTTCTGCCCAGAATACTGACTGTGACAGGTGTGCCCATGGCGACATATATTTTTTCGGCTTTATGCAGATTTATAAAAAAGTCAGCGGCAATGATGCCGAGAATAAGTACGGCACACAGAATCAGTGCAGCAGCCTTTTTTGAAACACCCGAAAGGTGTGATTTTTTCATAAATTTTCACCTATACATTATATTTAATGACATTCTACAACTTTTGCGTTTATTATTCAAGAGATTTAGTATAAGTTAAATATTTAACAAAAAAATTCTTTAATATAGATTTATTATGGTAAAAATGCAGACAAAAAGCACCGTGCAGTATATCCGCACAGTGCTTTTCGTTAAAATAAGGTTACAGCATTTCAGCCACAGCAGTTGCCGTTGTTGAAAAGACCGCCGTTGTTGTTGTCGCAGCCGCAGCCGCAGCACAAAACGATAATAAGGAGAATGAGTATCCAGTTATTGCAGCATCCCATGTTGTATTGACCTCCTTTCTGTTTACACTACATACTATGTGAAGGCCGAAAATCGGTTACATGAAAACTTATAATATAATTATTTTTTCAAAGCATTTTATTCCGTCTGGGAATATTTTACAGAATATCTTGATAAATCGGAATAATAGTTGTAAAATAATATCGAACCCTTTTGCGGAATATAAAAAAGAAAGGAAGATTTTATGAAAAAAAGAGTTTTAAGTATTATTCTGTCAATCGTAATGGCTCTGTCTATGGTTTGCGTTTTCGGAGTTACGTCATCGGCAGCAAACACTCCGTACAGACCGTACGATTTAGTTGTCAATGACAGCGGAATATCCCTGAAAATTGACGCGGAAAGCAATTCATACTCCCAAAACAACCCCTATAGATTTGCATGCAGCAGATTTGATATGTTTATGATTGCAACCGATTCGCCGACAGGACTTGATGCCGGTTCAAATTTTGCTTACGAATATGTTATTGTTGTAAGAAATGACGGATATCCGACGGCTACTGACGGTGCCGGTGTTACAAAAGACGGTTTAACATTCAACATTACACTTAACACATCCGCAATAAACAAAATAAAGGATTTCTCGGCAGAAAATCCTTATGTATGGCTTGTTATCCGTCCGTGCAGTCAGGAAAACGGATTAGACAATGCTTATACTGAAAATCAGAATACGCTTGGCTTTTATAATAACAAAGCTGCAGCCCGCGCATATTTTGACTCTGCAGTCTGCCTCGGAAAATATAATTCTCTTGATGATTTCCATGACATAAAGCCCGCCTCAACCCTTACCCTCGGCGATTTTGATACAGCCACAAAGACATTCAGCAAGGCTGAAGGCACTGGCACCGCTAAATTCGGCTGTGTTGCAATTTATATCGCAAACACAGTTTCAGCAAACGACAAGGTTACTCTCCCCGCAGGATATACAAAATCCGCAAAGAGCGACGATTACAAAATCTATGTAAATCTCAGCGAACCCGCAACAGCGGGCGAAATCGCAAAAGACCTTATCAGCAAGGTTGCTTTCAATTTTGAAGCGGAGAACAGCGTAAGATTTGAGCTTCTCCCCAACGAACCCGACGAAGCATATTTCTACAATGAAGACACTCAGCATTACTACACATTTGTTAATGATGAAACCAGCACATGGGTAGAGTGCTATGAAGCTGCAAAAAATATGCAGTATAACGGCCGTCAGGGCTATCTTGCAACAGTTACATCAAAGGAAGAAGACATCTTCGTTTATAACGCATCGGGCAATAAAGTCGGCTGGCTCGGTTCTTCAAGACTTATGCCCGCAGGCAAAGACGGCAACTATTACAACAGCTTCAGCACAACTGAATTCACAACAAACTGGTGCTGGTCCTGCGGTCCCGAAATCGGAACGGAATTCTTTGACACCAAAGATGTTCGAGACGAATTTGGCGATAATAGAAATTCTGCTGTTGTAAATGCTATATTTGCTCGTAATGACGAAAAAAATTATTACTTCAACTGGGGCTTCGGTGAGCCCAGTGCAGGTGATAATGAAAACGCCCTTACAACACTTATGACAGGCGCAGGCCACAGCACAGGCTCTGAACTCGGCAATTACGCTTGGAACGATATTTTATATGACCGTGACGGAGGAAAGTTAATAGGTTCCGGATGGAATCCCAGCGGATATCTGGTTGAATTCGGTGATTTAACAGTCGGCGACAGCAACACGGCAGTCAATCCCACCGGCGACGGACTTATTACATTACCAAAGGCTGACAGAATCCTCTCTGTAACAGAGCAGACAACTCCCGTTGTCGGTCAGTACGTTACTCTTGAGGTTCTCGTTTCAAAGCCCGCCGCAAAGATTCAGTTTGTCAACTCATCAAAAGGCACAGTAACATACCACGAAGGAAGCGACCGCGTTTACAGCATCACTGAAAACGCTGACGGCACTCAGACATGGGTAATCAAGCTTATGGTTTATAAGCTCTCTGAGCCCTACACGGTACTGCCTAAATTCGGCAAGGTATGGACAGCTGAAGGCAGCTATGACTATACTCTTAACGACAATCACAAATACGAGGGAACCGTTTATTCGGTAACCGTTCCCGACGCGACAGACAATAAAGTAACCGTAGGCCGCCACGATGTTATCATCGAGACAAACCTCGACGTTGCAAAGGTTCAGTTTGCGTATCTCGGAACAACAGCGACATTCTCACCCAACAGCGCGGTTTCTGTAGAAGAAAAAGACGGCCACCTTTTCTGGACCTGCAACTTCAACTTCTGCAAGAAGGGAACAGCGATGAACTTCGACATCAATACCCGCACAAAAGTAACATCATTTGAATATTCAGGCGTTTCGCTCGTTATTGATGTTACAAAATAATTAAACACTTATATTGCCGCCCTGAGAAATCAGGGCGGCTTTTTCTGTCGGCATAAACTCTTTCATTGTATGTTGTATCAGAACCGCATCTCTCCTTTTATTTAACATAATTTAATTTTGAAGGCATTTTATATACTTGACAACTCAATATTTGGTGTTTATAATAATGAGAGACACAAATTAAGGTAGAGAGGTGAATTGAATTGAGCAGATTTCAGGAAAAAGAAAAAAGCTTTAAGCCTGTTATTATTGCCATATCAATTCTTCTTGTTGCCGCCGGTGTGTTTATGGCGGTTTTCGGCATTATGCGTAAGGACAGTAAGAAAACAGACGACAGCAGCGTTACATTCCATTCCAATACAGGAACAACTGCGTCAACGTCATCCTCATCATCAGGGAATGATGCTGTTATTGCACCTGTTGACGACAATGTGCCTCAGGCCATATCAACCGCTGTTTTAGACAGAAAGGACGGAAGTGATCTGCCTGAAGGTACCGCTTCAAAGCTCATTAAGGGTGGGGTTGCGTTAAACAGATGGAAGGCTTCCAGCGTTATTTCAAAAGTAACAGCTGAAAGAATAAAGGTAAGCCTTGACGTATATGAGAAAGGAAAGAAAACAGGGGAGAAAAAAGACCGTTATATGTATGCGGCTGTTGTGGAAACACGACCGTCAAGAATAACCATGTTTTCATCCGACCAGTTTACTGAAGACAAGATTTCGGGTATACCCGCCATGATTAGCGGATATGAAAGTAAAACAGAAGAAGATATTCTGTTCGCCTGCTCAAACGAGCACTGCGCCAGAGACGGAAGCAATCCCAACGGGCATATTTTTTATAACCACGCGGATAATCTCGGCGGAACTGTTATTAGAAACAGCGTTCTTGCTCAGCAGGGCGAACTGGGACTTTCACTTGCAATAAATCAGAACGGCAAATGGGAATATCCCGTTAAGGTTTCTCTTTCTTCAAGTGATGTACTTATTAAAACAGGCGTTACAAATACTGTTTCTTATACTTATCCTGTTATTTGGAACGGCAAAAAATTTGACCATACAAAAGTTGATAAGCTCGAAATAAAATATGATATAATGTCTGATTTTAAAATCGTCAACAGCGGCAGCGTGAGCTGTGACAGAACTCTGATAGGAAAAATTGACGATAACAAATACGCGTTCCTTATCAGTGAGGGCTTTTCGGGCGGATATCTTGTTGACTATATGCTCAAGGATATGGGCGCAAAATATGCGTACTGGGGAGCAGGCGGATATCAGACGGGTATGTATGTTGACGGATACGGCGTTATAACCTCCAACAATTACATCGCTCACGGCGATTTATTCTGCGTTAAATAAACTTTCTGGAGATTAATATGGAAAGACTGGACAAGCTGATTGCAAACAGCGGAACGCTCTCCCGCAAGGAGGTTCACAGGCTGATAAAATCCGGAGCCGTAAAGGTTAACGGAATTACAACTAAGGACAGAGGCTTCTGTGTTGACCCCGAAAGCGTAAATGTCACGGTGAACGGCGAAAGCTTTTCACTCAGAAAGTATGTCTATATAATGCTCAATAAGCCGGAGGGGGTTGTCAGCGCCGCAAGGGATGATAAGGAAAAAACAGTTGTCGACCTTGTTCCCGACGAGTATAAAAAGAAAAACCTTTTCCCGGCAGGAAGACTCGACAGAAACACAACAGGATTTGTACTGATTACCGATGACGGTGATTTTGCACACAGCATACTTTCACCGAAGAATCATGTTGAAAAAACATATGAGGCAAGACTCGCTCAGCCGATTGATGAGCAGTCACTTGAAAAGATTGCCGCGGGCATAGTTCTCGGCGACGGAACGGAGTGTCTTCCCGCAAAGCTTAAGGTGCTTGAGAACGGTGAAAATCCGCTTGTTCAGGTTAAAATATGCGAAGGAAAGTATCATCAGATAAAACGTATGTTTGCTGCGGCAGGCAACAGCGTTATCGGTCTCAGACGTGTGAAAATAGGCAGACTTCCTCTTGATGAAAATCTTGCTCCGGGGGAGTGCAGAATAATATCTGCTGACGAAATAAAACTTATTAAAGAAATTTAAAATCTGTAATAAAAGCGTACATGCGGCATATTATATAGTATGTTTGTGATTGTTGATTTTGATGATAACAGAAACCGCCGCTTTGAAAAATACAGAAAGCATATCATAGAAACAAAGCGCTGCGATGTCTTAGGCGGCGCTCCGTTTTTTATTGCGAGGGCTCATGATGTTTATTATGATAAGCAGGAGCTTTCGGAAATCATAAGACAATGCGGTACTGCAATATTCAGAAACGGAAAAATCCCATGCGGATTCGAAAAATATAAATATTCTCCGTCTGTACTGCCGCTTATAATGCTTGTGCGTTCTGCGGCGCAGTTTTTTGAAGAACAGCCGCTCGCAGGCAGAAATCTTTCTGTAAGCGTTGTTGATAAAAACGGATATGCCGCAGAAGAAACGGTGCATCTGTCACGCTTTGTAAGATTCATACGGGTAGCGACAGGGCGGCCTGATATGTATTATCGGGCGGAGCAGGAGGCTTACCGCACTTTCGGAGCAGTTATAACGTCGGGAAGCGACATTTCTCTTATATACGGCAGTGACTGTGTGATTGCCTTAAGCGATAATGAGCTTTGTGCGTCAGGGGCGAAGTGCTGTCTTGTGTATTTGAAATCCACCATGTGCGATAATGTTTTTGCTCTGCAAAAAAGCACTTTTGAATATAACGGCTTTGAAAATGAGACTGCCGGAGTGGACAGATTTGAGTTTTTATGTGCTCTTTATGAAACATGCGGCATGAAAATCAAAGAAAAACCGATATTTTCTGAGACAAAATCAATACTTTATAAAACATTTGCTTGACTTTTCTGTTAATTGTATCTATAATATATTATCGCTGTTTCCGTATAATGGTACGGTATAAAATATACGGATTAAAAAGCGGTTGAAAGGAAGAAAGAAATAAAATGGCACAGGAAATTTTACTTACCAAGGATGCTTATGAAAAGAAGCACGCTGAGCTTGAAGAGCTCAAAACAACCGGAAGAGATAATATTGCCGAAAAAATCAAAGAAGCACGTTCCTTTGGCGACCTCTCCGAAAACAGTGAGTATGATGAGGCTCTTAATGAGCAGGCAAAGCTTGAAGCGCGTATCAGCAAGCTTGAATCCGAACTTAAGGATGCAAAGGTTCTCGACGAGAGCGCCATTAACAATGAAATAATCCACCTCGGTTCCAAAGTCAGAATTCTCGACGAGGATTATGAGGAAGAAGAGGTTTATCAGATTCTTACCGAGTCTGAGGCGGACCCCGACGAAGGAATTATTTCTGACCAGTCAGCAGTAGGCAAGGCTCTTATGGGTCACACAGCAGGGGAAACAGTTAATGTATCTCTTCCCAACGGAGCAACCATAACATTCAAGATTCTCGAAATAATAAAATAATGAATACGGGCGTGGGCTTTGCTCATATCGCCCGTTTTTGCTGATAAAAAGGAGCATAGAATATGGCACAGGAAGTTAACAACGCAAATGTTCAGGAGCAGGACAGCAACGAACTGAGAAGAATCAGAATCGAAAAGCTCGAGGCTCTTCAGCAGGCGGGCAAGGACCCGTTTACAATCACAAAATACGAGCAGACACATCATTCGGTTGATATCAAGGCTGATTTTGAAGCACTTGAAGGCAAGACCGTATCAATCGCGGGCAGAATGATGTCAAAGCGCATCATGGGCAAGGCGTCTTTCTGCAACGTACGCGACCTTAAGGGCGACATTCAGTCCTATGTTGCGAGAGACTGCATCGGTGAAGAGGAATATAAAGAATTCAAGAAGATGGATATCGGTGATATCATCGGCATCAAGGGCGAAGTTTTCAGAACAAGAACAGGCGAGATCTCTATTCACGCTACAGAACTTGTTCTTCTTTCAAAGAGCCTTCAGGTTCTCCCCGAGAAGTATCACGGCCTTACCAATACAGACCTCAGATACCGTCAGAGATACACAGACCTTGTCATGAATCTTGACGTAAGAGAGACATTTATCAAGCGTTCAAAGATAATCAGCTCCATCCGCCGTTATCTTGACGGTCAGGGCTTTATGGAGGTTGAGACTCCCATGCTCGTTTCAAACGCGGGCGGCGCGGCTGCGAGACCGTTTGAAACTCACTACAACGCTCTTGATGAGGATGTCAAGCTCAGAATTTCTCTTGAGCTTTATCTTAAGAGACTTATTGTCGGCGGCCTTGAAAGAGTATACGAAATCGGTCGTGTATTCAGAAACGAAGGCGTTGATACACGTCATAATCCCGAGTTCACTCTTATGGAGCTCTATCAGGCATACACAGACTATCACGGAATGATGGATTTAACCGAGAATATGTTCCGTTATCTCGCAAACGAGGTTTGCGGCACAACAGAAATCACTTACGGCGATAAGGTTATCGACCTCGGTAAGCCCTTTGAGAGACTTACAATGACAGACGCCGTTAAGAAATACGCCGGTGTTGACTTTGATGAAATCAAAGACACAGAAGAAGCAAAGAAGATTGCCGACGATCATCACGTTGAGTATGAGGACCGCCATACAAAGGGCGACATTCTCAATCTCTTCTTTGAGGAATTCTGCGAGGAGAAGCTCATTCAGCCTACATTCATTATGGACCATCCCGTTGATGTTTCACCTCTTACAAAGAGAAAGCCCTCAAGACCCGACCAGGTTGAGCGTTTTGAGCTTTTCATCAATACATGGGAAATGTGCAACGCATACTCAGAGCTTAATGACCCCATTGACCAGCGTGAGCGTTTCAAGGCGCAGGACGCTGCCCCTGACGCAGGCGACGAGGAAGCCAACCATACTGATGAGGATTTCCTCAACGCTCTTGAAATCGGTATGCCTCCCACGGGCGGTATCGGCTACGGCATCGACAGACTTGTTATGCTCCTTACCGACAGCCCCGCTATCAGAGACGTACTTCTGTTTCCCACAATGAAGAGCTTAGACTGAGATTGTGCTGACTTTTAAATAAGATATTTTGCAAAAGAGCTGTGATTATCACAGCTCTTTTTTGGCTTTTTCGGATATGTACGTTGTAATCAATTTGCAGTTAATAAAAAATTGTAAGCGTAAACTGCATGAAAATACAAAAATTTCGAATATTTATTTAAAAGAAAAAAGATATAATAAAAAGTATTCGAGTATGATAGAAATGAACAAAAAAAAACTGAAATCTGAAAATATTTAGGCGTTTTAATGAAAATATTTTGTTGATTTTATTTTTTATGTCTGTTATAATTATACAGATAATTGCAATATTAGGATAAGTGTGTCCCCAACCATTTACACTTATCAAAATTTTTTCGATTGGAGGAAATGAAATTGAGAAAAGGAATTGCTAAAAAGTCCCTTGCGCTTATGCTTGCTCTTCTTATGATTATGAGCAGTGCATTTGCGGGCCTTTCCTTCCTCGCGTCTGCTCTTGAATGGAAGTATATTGTGGGTGTATCCTACAACCCCGTTACACTCTATGTTCAGAGAGACACAATGGAATTCGGAAAGACTTACCTTATTGCAGTCGATGATGAGACGAAGGTGCTCAACGGTGCCAACTCCAACATCACTCAGACGTTTGTGTCAGCCAATGTCCCCGGTGCGACACAGTATGTTACGTCAGATGATGGTGCTGACATCACTTATGTTGCCGGCGGCGACTACATCATTGACGAGTCAAACGTTTACTACACAAACAATGAATTCCAGTGGCAGAGAGAATCTGATACATCGGGTTATCTTTATAACGCCGGTACAGGCCTCTATTTAGTAAACAACGGCATATATGTTGTCAGAATGGGTGAAGATAATACTGTATGGAACTATGACAGCAGTACAAACAAGCTGTCTGTCAATGTCAGCTCAAGAGACAGATATCTTCGCGTTACCGAGACTCCGTCCGTTGTTATCGGTACTGCCGATACAAGCAATATCTGCTATTTCTATGAAAAAGTAACCGCATACAAAACAGTTGAAGGCAACGGAAGCTATTTCAAGTATGTCGGCCAGACTGATTTCGCGGTTGATGTCAATACTTCTCTTGACCAGCAGGCTATTGAAGATACAATAGCTATTCTTCATAAGGCTACCGGTGAAGAAATTCCCGACGAAGATTGCGCAAAGCTTAAAATCACTGATGAGGCTGTTTCATTCTTCTGGGATACCAAGGTTAATATGAATAAACTCGGCGACTACACAGGTACTGTTTACGTTTACGGTGAGCCCATTCAGACACTTACTGTTCATGTTCAGGACCATTCACAGGTATTCAACGGTGTTGCCGACCCATCAACATCAAGAATCGAAGACCGCTTCTCTCTTACCGGCGCTGATGACGGTAAGCTTGCCAGCGATAAGACCGTTCAGTACGGTAAAGATGAATTCGGCACATTCGGCAGCTACGCCAGCGACGAGTTTTCAGTTGCTCTCTCCGCTCTCGGTCAGGGCTATGAAATGGTTGAAACCGAAGAAACAATTTTAACCGAAAAAGTTCATCCCGATGTTGTGTTCATACTTGACGCATCAGGTTCAATGAGAGTTTATAATGTTGCAGGCGAAGAAATCTGCCGCGGTGAAGCGACAGCTATCGCTCTTAACAACGCTATCAAGGACCTTTATGACGAAGACCCCGATACACGTATCGGTATCGTTACATTCAACAACGATGTTTTAGAGGGCGTATACCTTCCTCTTGATAAGTACACACTTCCCGAAGGTCAGACAGACTATATCACATGGGACGGCAGAAATGTTGCTACTGTTAAGCCGGCGACAACTCCTGACATTTCCGGTGTTGTCAATCACATTGACCCCGTTGTAAGTGTTGGTTCAATTTCCGCAGGTACAACTTATTACTTCTATCCTGAAGACGGTACACTTACAAAGACTGATACAGACTACCAGTCAATGAGATATTCAGTTACAAGTACCGGTAAGATTGACCAGTATAACAAGGGCTCAGTCAGCCCCAACTCCATTTCCTCATCACTCGCAGACGGAAAATATATCGTAGATAATACAAACGGCTACGCTTTCTACCGCAGAGGCAATGCGTTCTATATGTACAAAGCTGATGAATTCAATGCTTATCTTAATTCAATCAACGCTGAGAACTACAATACATATACCGTTAAAACTGTTTCCGAGTCCAAAACCATTACAGGATTTGAAAAGGCTGATTATCAGCCCGGCTCATACAGCAACAGAAGTGGAGTTTCCGTTTATAACAATCCATCCAATAAAACCGAAATCGCAACTGTAAACGGCGTTACATATTCCGGTGTATATTACAGCGGTGAGATTTACATTTATAAATCAGGTCATGACCTTCCTGTTGCGCGTATGGAGAGTAATCCTTCAAGCAACTATTATACAAAGGTTTATACTGACGAGAATATCACCATAACCTGCAACCATTCAAGCTCAAGCACGGCTGCAGAGGAAGTCGGATCGTAGCC
>JAZUHE010000002.1:0-5645 GCA_045641565.1 Acutalibacteraceae bacterium
TTCAAAGTAGTTTTGTTTTACACAGTTATATTATTCCGATTATACTATCTGAATCTGTAATTGTCAAGAAAAGCAGGTTTAAATGACGGCTGAATAAAAACTCATTTTATCTCGGTTTTACGCAGATTGTTATTGACAAAACAGCATAAATCTTATACAATAAAGATTGTTAAAAAATTAAACAAGTGAGGCAATGCCGCACAATCAGGAGGTTTAAAATGGGTTATACAATAGCGCAGAAAATCATTAAGAACCATTTGCTTTCAGGCGATATGACCGTCGGAAGCGAAATCGGTCTCAGAATAGACCAGACCCTCACACAGGATGCCACAGGAACAATGGCATATCTTGAGTTTGAGGCAATGGGAGTCAAGAGAGTTAAAACCGAGCTTTCGGTTGCATATATTGACCATAACACTTTGCAGACAGGCTTTGAGAACGCCGATGACCACCGCTTTATCGGCTCGGTTGCCAAGAAAAGGGGACTTCGTTTTTCACGCCCCGGCAACGGAATCTGCCATCAGGTTCATCTTGAGCGTTTCGGAATCCCCGGAAAGACTCTTATCGGCTCTGACAGCCATACTCCCACAGGCGGCGGCATAGGAATGCTCGCCATGGGCGCAGGCGGACTTGACGTAGCTGTTGCCATGGGAGGCGGTGCGTACTATATCACAATGCCCAAGATGGTAAGAGTTAATCTTACAGGTAAGCTTCAGCCGTGGGTTGCCGCTAAGGATATTATCCTTGAGGTGCTCCGAATCATGTCCGTCAAGGGCGGCGTAGGCAAGATAGTTGAATACGGCGGCGAAGGCGTAAAGACACTTTCCGTTCCCGAAAGAGCGACTATCACCAACATGGGCGCTGAGCTCGGCGCTACAACATCCGTTTTCCCGTCAGATGAGATTACAAAGGCTTTCCTCAAGGCTCAGGGCAGAGAAAAAGATTGGGTTGAGCTCAAGGCTGACGAAGACGCGGTTTATGACGAAATCATCAATATTGACCTCAACACTCTCGCTCCTCTTGCGGCTATGCCTCATATGCCCGATAACGTTAAGAGCGTTGAAGAAATCGGCGGAATCAAGGTTGACCAGGTCTGCATAGGCTCCTGCACAAACTCATCGCTTCTTGATATGCTCAAGGTTGCGGCGATTCTTAAGGGCAAGACAGTTCATCCCGGCGTAAGCCTTTCAATAGCTCCCGGCTCAAAGCAGGTTCTCAATATGCTTTCCCGCTGCGGCGCACTTGCGGATATTATCGACGCAGGCGCAAGAGTTCTTGAATCAGCCTGCGGCCCCTGCATCGGCATGGGTCAGTCACCCAACTCAAAGGGCGTATCACTCAGAACATTCAACAGAAACTTCGAAGGCCGTTCCGGCACAGCTGACGCGGGTATCTACCTTGTAAGCCCCGAAACAGCCGCCGCTTCAGCTCTCACAGGCGTATTCACAGACCCGAGAAAGCTCGGTGAAGCTCCCGAAATCGAGATGCCCGACGAGTTCATCATCAACGACAACATGATTGTCATGCCTGCTTCTGTTGAGGAAGCTGACGATGTGGAGGTTCTCTACGGTCCCAACATCAAGCCGTTCCCCACAACTCAGCCTCTTCCCGAAGAGATTACCGCGAAGGCTGTTCTTAAAGTCGGCGACAATATCACAACTGACCACATCATGCCTGCAGGCGCGAAGATTCTTCCTTACCGCTCAAATATTCCCTATCTTTCAAACTTCTGCTTCAAGCAGTGCGACGAAAAGTTCGCTGAGCACTGTAAAGAAGCCGGCAAGGGTATCATCATCGGCGGCGCTAACTACGGTCAGGGCTCATCCCGTGAGCACGCGGCTCTTGTTCCTCTTTATCTCGGAATCAAAGCTGTTATCACTAAGTCCTTCGCGAGAATTCACTGCGCTAACCTTGTTAACGCGGGAATTATTCCGTTCACATTCAAAAACGCTGAGGATTACGATAAAATCAGCGTAAATGACGAGCTTCAGCTTCCCGGAATCAGAGACGTCATCGCAAACGGCAAAGAAGCTGTTCTTAAAAATATAACAACAGGCGAAGAGTATAAGCTTGATTATTCACTCTCACAGCGTCAGGTTGACGTTCTGCTTGCAGGCGGTCTTCTTGACTACACAAGAGAAAATTCATAAATAAGGAGCAGGTATCATGACAGAAGCACAGATTAAAAATGCGGTAGAAAAATTCGAGGCTCTTGTAAGAGAGCAGAACGAGCGCTCAGACAGAATAAAAGCTCAGGGCGATTTCATTGATTATGAAAAGCTTGATAAAATCATCATCGGCGTATGCGGCGGCGATGGCATCGGCCCCATCATAACAAAAGAGAGCGCGAGAGTTCTTGAGTATATGCTTGCCGATAAAGTAAAAGCAGGCAAGGTTGAGTTCAAGGTTATCGACGGCCTCACAATCGAGAACCGTGTCGCGGCTAACAAGGCTATTCCCGATGACGTTATGGAAGAGCTTAAGGCCTGCCACGTTATCCTTAAGGGCCCCACAACCACTCCTCAGGCGGGCGACCCGTGGCCCAATATCGAGAGCGCCAATGTTGCCATGAGAAAGGCACTTGACCTTTTCGGCAATGTACGCCCCGTTAAGATTCCCGAGGACGGTATCGACTGGACATTCTTCCGTGAAAACACAGAGGGCGCTTACGCTGTAGGCTCAAAGGGCGTTAATGTTACAGACGACCTCGCCATGGACTTCGTTGTTACTACAACAGAGGGCAGTGAAAGAATCGCGAAGCTCGCTTATGAATACGCGAGAAAGAATAAAAAAGACAGAGTTTCAATTATCACAAAAGCAAATATTATCAAGACCACAGACGGTAAATTCCTTAACCTCTGTAAGAATATCGGTAAGGATTACCCCGAAATCACCACAGATGAGTGGTATATCGACATCACAACAGCAAAGCTTATCGACCCCAAGCGCCGCAAGGATTTCAAAGTATTCGTTCTTCCCAATCTTTACGGTGACATCATCACAGACGAGGCCGCTGAATTCATGGGCGGCGTAGGCACCGCCGGCAGCGCGAATATCGGTAAGAGATACGCCATGTTCGAAGCTATCCACGGCTCAGCTCCGAGAATGATTAAAGAGGGCAGAGGACAGTACGCTGACCCGTGCTCAATGCTCCGCGCGTCGGTTATGCTTCTTTCTCACATCGGTGAGCAGGAGAAGGCAGACCTCCTTGAAAAAGCACTTGACAAGTGCCTTTATGAAGAGAAAAAATATCAGATTACAGGCCGCGATACAGGCTGCACCTGCAGTGAATTCGGTGACTATGTTATGGATACTGTTCGCGCCATGTGTGAATAACAGGTGATAAAATGCCGAAAAATGATAACAGTATTTCAATGTCCGTAATTAAGCGCCTGCCGAGATATTACAGATTCCTCGGCAACCTTAAAAGAGCGGGTATTGACAGAATATCTTCAAAAGAGCTTTCTGCGAGAATGGGCTTCACAGCCTCTCAGATAAGACAGGACCTCAACTGCTTCGGTGGCTTCGGTCAGCAGGGCTACGGCTATAATGTTGAGCAGCTTTACAGTGAAATCGGCGCGATTCTCGGCGTTAACAACGCTTACCCGACTATTATTATCGGTATGGGTAATCTCGGCAGAGCGATTGCGTCGCATATGCAGTTTTCAAGCGGCGGATTTGACATAATAGGCATTTTTGACCGTAAGATGATTGGCGAGACCGTGAACGGAATGCCTATTCTTGACGCTGAGGAGCTTCAGATTTTCTGTGAGGACTATTCCCCGAAAGCGGCGATAATTTGCGTTCCCGAGGATTCGGCCGAAGAGATTGTGACAAAGCTTGTCAGCTACGGCGTTACGAATTTCTGGAATTTCAGCCATTTTGACATTACATCCGCGTTCCCCGAGACAGTATGCGAAAATGTTCATCTGAGCGACAGCCTTATGACTCTCAACTATCAGATGACTCATAAGGACGATTAAGCTGTATTTTAAGCGGATAATCGCAGATAATAAAACAAACGGGCCGCAGTCTGGGCGCATATCTGAGATATGTACCGCTTCTGCGGCTCATAAATTAAGGTGAATTTAATGAGAATTATTGACGCTCACTGTCATGTGTATCCCGATAAAATTGCCGCCAAGGCTTCAAGAGCGACAGGCAATTTCTACGGACTTGAGATGGATTATGACGGAACGGTTTCGACCCTGCTCGAGGTAGGCAGAGCGGCGGGAGTGGATAAATATGTTATCCAGTCTGTCGCGACAACTCCGGCGCAGGTGAAGAGCATAAACGATTTTATTAAGAAAACCGTTGACGAATATCCCGATATAATGTACGGCCTCGGCACGCTCCACCCGGAGAGTGAAGACCTGCAGGGTGATGTTGAGTATATCCGTGAGCTGGGTCTTAAGGGCGTGAAGCTTCATCCTGACATTCAGCAGTTCAAGCTTGACGATTACCGCTGTCTTAAAATATATGAGCTGTGCGAAAAGTATGAACTGCCTATGCTGATTCATACAGGCGACAGCAGATACGATTACTCAAATCCCAACAGACTTATTCCGATTCTCGATATCTATGACAGGCTGACGATAGTCGGCGCTCATTTCGGAGGATGGTCAATGTGGGAAAAGGCCTCTGAACTCCTTTATGATAAAAAGAATTTTCTTGTCGACTGCTCGTCTTCATTTTACGCACTGAGCGACGAGAAGATAGTGGACATTATCAGAAGATACACCGCGGATAAGGTGCTTTTCGGGGCGGACTATCCTATGTGGAATCCTAAAGGACAGATTGAAAGGCTGAATTCTCTGCCGCTGACGGATGAGGAAAAAGAAAAAATCTTTTCTCTCAACGCGGCGAGAGTGTTCGGACTTGACTGAACTCCTGCTAAAACAGTTCAATGCCTTGGTGCGGCTGACGCTGTGCCGGGCATTTTTCTTTTTACTTTTCCGCTATCACTTGATTTATATTCTGATTTGCTTTATTATTATATTATCACAGTGAAACGGAGGTTCCTTTATGGAAAAATACGCGAGATTCAATTATCAGCCCTGTCTGCCTTTAGGCAAAGACGGCAGACGTGTTACGGCTTCGAAGGAGCATATGGCTCTTGCCCGTGAGGCCGCAGGTGAGGGTATGGTTCTTCTTAAAAATATCAAAAGCGCGCTTCCTCTTAAGAAGGGCGAGAAGATTGCTCTTTTCGGCAAGGCGACTATAGAATATATAAAAGGCGGCGGAGGAAGCGGAGACGTTCACTGCCCCTATGTACGCAATATTTTTGACGGCTTCCTTGAAAAAGAAAAGGACGGCGGAGTTGAGATATACAGACCGCTCATTGATTTTTATAAGGAATATGTCGAGGAGGGTCAGAAGAATGTTCTGACTCAGAAGCAGATTGACGCTATCTGGGACGTTGTTAATAATATGGAATTCTGTCAGAAGCGCGACGACATGACATATGACACATTCGCGAGAATGCACGTTCCCGAGGCGGAGGTTCCCGATGAGCTTATTAAATCAGCTGCCGATTTCGCCGACACCGCGATAATTACAATCAGCCGCTTTTCAGCCGAGGGCGTTGACAGACGCACCACAGGCGCGGACTATTATCTTTCTGACCTTGAAAAAGACCTGATTGA
>JAZUHE010000003.1:0-3255 GCA_045641565.1 Acutalibacteraceae bacterium
GCAATAGAAAACGGCGTAGACCTTGTAATCGAACTGCCTACAATGTGGAGCATTGCCCGTGCGCAGGAGTATGCGGCGGGAGCGGTTTCAGTGCTTCAGGCGCTCGGCTGTGTTGACGTTATCAGCTTCGGCTCCGAATGCGGAGACGCGGCGGTTCTTTCTCAGACGGCAAAAATTCTCAGCGATAAAAGAGTTGAGAAGCGTATGCATGATGACCTTGAAATAGGCATGAGCTTCGCAGGCGCAAGAGCCGAGGCGGTCAGAACTTTTTTCGGCGATTCATACTATGATATTCTCAATGAGCCCAACAACACTCTTGCCATAGAGTATATCCTCGCAAACAATAAAAATAAAAAAAGGGCCATGGATGTTTTTACAATCCCGAGAAAGGGAGCGGCGCACGACAGCGTTATAAGAAGCGAAAATATCGCGTCGGCGTCTGAAATCCGCAGGATGATGCTTGCAGGGGAGAACTGGTCTCACTTTGTGCCCCAGAGCGTTGTAGATATATACAACCGCGAGGTTGAGGAAAAGACAGGGCCCACACCTTATTCAAAGCTTGAATTCAGTGTGCTGTGCTGTATGCGTCAGTCCCGTGCTGAGGATATTCTCGAGACTCCCGATGTCAGCGAGGGAATTGAAAACAGAATCCACGACGCGGCGCTTAAAGCGAGAGACCTTGAGGAGCTTTTCTCCCTGGCCAAAACAAGACGTTATCCCCACGCGAGAATCAGAAGAATTGTTTTAGCTTCATTCTTAGGCCTTACAAGGGAGCAGTGTGAGGGACTGCCGCCTTACATAAAGGTTCTTGCAATGAACGAAAAAGGCAAAGAAATTCTTAAAGCCGCCAAAGAAACAGCGTCACTCCCGATAGTTACTAAAGCGGCGGATTTTGAGGAGCTTTCAGAAAAGGCTAAGGAGATTTATTCCCTTGAGGGAATGTGCACAGATGTTTATTCTCTTGCAACCCCCGTAATATACCCCTGCGGCAGAGAACAGACCACACCTGTATTTGTAAAAGAAGATTAACCTTGAATTTGCGTTGTAAAGGCGGCTTTACATTGAAAAATGTTGTAATGTAAAGCTGTCTTTATTGTTTTTTGCGGTCAGACTACATTATAATGACCTCAATGACAGGAGGAATACGTATGAATATTTCAGAAAAAATCAGCAGCTTAAGAAAAGAAAAGGGCATTTCGCAGGAAGCGCTTGCAGAGGCTCTCGGTGTATCAAGGCAGTCTGTTTCAAAATGGGAGTCGGGCGACGTTCTGCCCGATTCAGATAAGATTGTATCAATGAGCAGTTTTTTCGACGTAACAACCGACTACCTTCTTAAGAATGACGAAGATAGAAAAAACGTTTCTGAGGGAAACGAAGATAAGAATATTCCCGCGGACTCATCTGTCGCTGATGAACTTACGGAGTCTTTGTATGATAATAATGAAGAGGAAAGCAAAAAGAAAAAATCAGGGCGAAAAATCGGAGCAAAGGGCATAGTTGCCATTGTGCTTGCGGTTTGTATTCTCGTAACCGCAATCGCTGTTCCGATTCATTTCGGCGGAGTAAAAGAAACCTGGTGGGCGATTAACGGCGGTAAGGTGAAATATCCGTATGTGCTTGTTCACGGCCTCGGCGGCTGGGGAGAGGATACGGGAATAAATACGGTCGCACGCTACTGGGGCGGTGACGCAGGCGATATCGCCGCTCATCTTGAAGAGAAAAATATTGAAGTGTATGAGCCGTCTCTCGGCCCGTTTTCCAGCAACTGGGACAGAGTATGCGAGCTTTACGCCCAGCTTACAGGCACCCGTGTGGACTACGGCGAGGCTCATTCAAAGCAGCATAATCATGACCGTTACGGAGAAACATTCACAGAGCCTCTTGTTGAGAACTGGGGCGAAAAAATCAACGGCGGTCAGAGAGTGAAAATCAACCTTGTGGGTCACTCATTCGGCGGCGCGGCGGTCAGAACTCTTGCCTGGCTGCTCGAATACGGCGATAAGACCGAATGTGAAACATCAGGTGAAGATGTTTCACCGCTTTTCAAAGGCGGTAAAGGCGACTGGGTATTCAGCGTAACGACTCTCTGTGCGCCTCATAACGGTTCTTCGCTTACCGAAGCGCTTGATAAGGTCACATCTGATATAGGCTCTCTGAGCAACGGCCTCGGTCTGAACGCTCTTGGTGAAAGTCTCGGGTTAGGCAGCCTTGAAATCGGAAGCAGCACTCAGCTCCTTGCCTCTGTCTGCTTTGCGCTTGCAGGCGTAAGCGCACCTGTTAAGGGCGTTTATGATTTTAAGCTGGAGCATTTCGGTCTCGGTAAGGTTGAGGGCGGAATGAACAGCGTTGTTGAAGCTATTGATGCTTTTACAGCTTTAGGAACCGACCACGCGGGGTATGACTTATCACCTGACGGCGCGGCAGAAATAAATTCATATGTCGGTACGGTTCCGGATATATATTATTTTTCATATGCCTGCTGCACTACCAAAGAGGGTAATCTGCTTAAGGGTCAGCAGGTTCCTGTTTCGGGAACTCTTCCTGTGCTGTATGCGCCCGCGCTTATTATGGGCAGATTTACGGGTACTACCGCCGGCGGAATAGTCATAGACGAAACGTGGCAGAAAAATGACGGTCTTGTAAGCGTTGTTTCTGCGCAGTATCCGAACGGAGCGGAGCATTTTGATTATGACGGTGAGATGAAGCATATAAAGAAAGGCATCTGGAATTATATGGGCGTTTCGGACGGTGACCACGGCACGGTTATAGGTCTGAATGCCGCAGCCGAAAAAACCTTTGGGTTTTATGATAATCTGACTCAGATGATAGAGGAGCTCAGATAAATTACCTTTTAGCAGGCAGTATCAGAAGCCTTACCTGCTGAAGTAAAATTCAATCAGAAAATCAGGGAGCGAAATTCACACTCTCTGATTTTTTTAAATTTTTTTTCAGAATCAGAAAATTTAATTCGGTTGTGCAAAAGTATGTAAAAAATGTGTAAAACCGATGTGCAAAATCAAGGTAATGTATAATAAAAACAGGCCGAAATACAATATGCAGAAACAAGCTTGTGTAAAGTCTTTACGGCACGCACGGGATAGAGGAAAAAAGGATAAAAAAGGTGTTGACAAAGGGGAAAAGGTGTGGTAAGATAACGGAGCTGTCTGCGAGAGAGGCGCTGAAAAGAGCCAGGCAGAAAGCGAATGCACCTTGAAAATTAAACAACGATAGAAACAAGGAACCCTGAGATTTTTC
>JAZUHE010000004.1:0-10948 GCA_045641565.1 Acutalibacteraceae bacterium
ACAAGATACAACAGAGAGACTCTTGACGTCAAGTATAAGGGCAAGACAATATATGATGTGCTTGAGATGACTATTGAGGAAGCGGCTGAGTTCTTCTCCGCTGTGCCGAAGATTAAAAAGAAGCTTATGACGCTCTGCGATGTCGGTCTCGGGTATGTCAAGGTTGGTCAGCCTGCCACAACTCTTTCGGGCGGTGAGGCTCAGAGAGTCAAGCTTGCTACGGAGCTTGCCCGTCACAGCACAGGCAAAACCATTTACCTACTTGACGAGCCTACAACGGGACTTCATACCGCTGATGTTCACAGGCTTATCAATGTGCTTCAGAAGCTTGTTGACTCCGGCAACACCGTGCTTGTGATTGAGCATAATCTTGACGTGATAAAAACGGCCGACTATATTATCGACCTCGGCCCCGACGGCGGCGACAAGGGCGGTCAGGTGGTCGCCTGCGGAACTCCCGAGCAGGTAGCTCAGACAGAGGGCTCATATACAGGTCAGTATCTTAAAAAGGTGCTTAAATAAAACCGAATGAATCAAAAAAAGCAATCCTCAGTTCACGCTGAGAATTGCTTTTTGTTTTGTATCATATAGATTTTTTGAAGCATATTATCCTGTTTGCTTCTTCAAAACCGAGTGCCTTGTGAAACATGAAACTGTCGGAGTTTTCGAGTTCGCAGTCACTTGCAAATTCAGTGCAGCCTTTTTCTTTCACCCACTGTTCACAGATCTTGACAAGCTCACTCGCAATGCCTCGGCGTCTGAATTCTTCGAGGATAAATACTCCTTCAAGATACCCGACAGGGGAGGTTGACGTGCCCTCCACGTAGTCCGTCCTCAGCTGACATTGAGCGAATCCGACAGCGTTTCCGTCACAGTATTTTATAAAGCAGGCAGAGCTTTCATTCCTAAGAAGCTCCGAAAAATCCTGCTCCAGTTCGTCTGCAGTGTGACTGTTCCACATCATAACCGCCAGCTTTGCCAGCGTGGGTGAGTCATTCACATCCGCTTTTTTTATTTCCATATTTCAGTTTTCTTCAATAAAGTTTACAACGTCACCGACGGTTTTGACCGTCTCGATAAGCTCATCGGGAACCTCGATACCGAACTCATCTTCAATGCTCATGGCAAGGTCAACAAGGTCAAGACTGCTTGCACCCAGGTCATCAGCAAGGTCACTGTCAAGTGTGATTTCGCTTTTTTCAAGCTCAAGCTGACTGCATAAAATGTCTGCTAATTTTTCAAAAACCATAATAATTTTTCCTTTCAAAAAGAAGTTTATATTATATTAAATGCTTTTATTATTGTTGTCAATACTTTTATTTATGACAAAAATCATATTGCTAAAATCAATCAAGATTTCAAAATAAAAATGCAATATTTAACTAATAATGAATATTGTTTTTTACGTTATTTTTTGTAAAGTGATTTACTTGCGGCGGAAGTCAATCAACTTGACGATTGTGCAAAACTCGGTGGAAAATGTGCAAAAGTAACGCATTTTCGTGGGTAAAATCGAGTTTTGAACATCTTTTTTGTAAAGCAATATACTTTACTGACAAAAACTGACATAATATGATATTTTTTTCACAACGTATGATTTTTGTATATACACTGAATAATGCATTTGATTTATTTTAAGATTATTTTGCAAAGCAAATCTGCTTTACAGCGTGTTTTTACATGAATTTACTATTTTTTCAGCCAGTTTTTCCAGCTGTTCAATATGCTCAAGACATCCTATTTCCTGCCTGAATGCCGCCGCACCGCGCATACCCTTAATATACCACGCGGAATGCTTTCTTGCTTCTCTCATTCCTATATATTCGCCTTTGTATTCGCAGAGCTTCGCAATGTGTCTGAGCATTACATTCATCTTTTCTTCCACGTCGGGCTCGGGCATGATTTCGCCATTTTCAAGATACGCGTTTACTGCGCTGAATACCCATGGTGCCCCGAGCGCGCCTCTGCCTATCATCAGAAAATCACAGCCTGTTTTATCGAGCATTTCACGTGCTGATTTTCCGTCGGTGATATCGCCGTTGCCGATTACGGGAATGGTGACAGCTTCTTTGACTTTTCCGATTTCCTCAAGATTGACCGGTGGAGCGTACATCTGATTTTTAGTTCGCCCGTGAACGGTAATCGCGTCCGCACCGTTTGCCTCACAGATTTTTGCCACATCAACCGCGTTGATTGAATCATTGTCCCATCCGATTCTGATTTTGGCTGTGACGGGGATATCAACCGCGTCTCTGACACTTCTGACAATTCTGCCAATCAGCTCAGGATTTTTAAGCAGGGCGGAGCCGCCGCCGTTGCCTGCGATTTTAGGCGCGGGACAACCCATGTTGATATCTATAAAGTCAGGATTGAATCCGACTGCCTTTACCGCCGCCTGTGCCATGATTTCGGGATTATCTCCGAAAAGCTGAGCGGCGCACGGATGCTCCGATGGCGATATTTCGAGCAGCTCTTTCGATTTCTTATCCTGCATTGTCAGCGCTTTTGAACTGACCATTTCCGTAACGGTGTATGCCGCACCGTAGGACATGCACAGCTCTCTGAACGCTCTGTCCGCAACACCCGCCATGGGGGCGAGGGCCGCGTGACCGTTTATATTAAGATTACCTATTTTCACATTATCACTTCTCAGCAGTATTTTATAATTAATTACAGAAAATATTTTAACATAAATATACCACTATTGTCAAAAATATGATATAATAGTGAAAATAGCGGTATTATGCTTTTATTTGAAGAACAGAGGTATGGCTTTATGAGATTTCTTGTTATCGACGGCAACAGTATTGTCAACCGTGCATTTTACGGAATAAAAATTCTCACAACCAAAGATGGGCGGTACACAAACGCCGTTCAGGGATTTATGAATATTCTGCTCAGCCTTAAGAATGAGTATAAGCCTGACAGGGTTGCTGTAGCTTTTGACATGAAAGCGCCTACATTCCGCCATAAAATGTATGACGAATACAAAGCAGGGAGAAAAGGCATGCCCGAGGAGCTTCATCAGCAGATGCCTGTTCTCAAGGAGCTGCTGACAGCACTTGGCTATACGCTTGTTGAGTGTGAGGGCTGGGAAGCAGATGATATCCTCGGAACGATAAGTCATGCCTGCACCGGCGAGGACAAATGCTTTATAGCGACAGGCGACAGAGACAGTCTCCAGCTTATAAGCGATAACAGTACCGTTCTTCTTGCCACATCAAAGGGCACGGTTGTTTTTGACCGTGAAAAGCTGATGGGGGAATACGGTGTTGAGCCGTATCAGATGATTGAGCTTAAGGCTCTTCAGGGCGACAGCTCAGACAATATCCCCGGAATTCCGGGTGTCGGCCCCAAAACTGCGGGCGACCTTATTAAGAAATTCAGAACCGTTGATGATATTTACGAAAACATAGAAACTATTGATATCAAAGAGAAGCTTCGTGAAAAGCTGATTGCCAATAAGGAGCTTGCTTATCTGAGCAGAGATCTGGGCACAATACGTACCAATGCGCCCATAAGCCTTGATTTTGATGATTATATTATCGGCGGAGGCGACGAAAAAGAAGCGCTTAAGATTCTTTCGAGCCTTGAAATGTATAAAATAATAGAAAAAATCGGCCTGAGCGTCAATGATGCGGCGGCTGAGCTTCAGGAATCAGATGAAACCGTTGAAGCTGTGAGTGTTGGCTCTGTCTCTGATATTGAGATGAAAGAGCAGCTTTATTTCACCTTTGAATATGAGCAGGGAGACATACTTCGCGCCGCTGTCAGTAACGGTGAAAAAATATATATAATAGAAAATGACAGCTTTGCGTTCGTCTCTGAGCTATCATCTGTATTTTCAGATGAATCAGTTGAAAAAACGGTGTACAATGTCAAGCTCCTGTATGAGTGGGCATTCAGACACGGCATAGAAATAAAAGGCAAAGTAAATGATGTAATGCTTGCGGGGTATCTGCTGAATCCCACAGGCGGCGATTACTCCCCGTCACGGCTTGCCATTGATTATTCCGCTGTAATTCCGAAGGTGGAAAGCGATGAGGATTATATAAAAGACGCGGCGGCTATGCCTGCACTGTGGAAACGTCTGAATGAGCGTATAGAAGAAAACGGTCAGTCGGAGCTCTTGTGGAATATTGAGATTCCCTTTGCTAAGGTGCTCGCGTCCATGGAGGTTAAGGGCTTCCTTGTGGACAGGCAGGGCATAATCGATTATGGCGAGGAGCTTCAGAAAAAAATTGACGGTCTCAGAGACAGCATTTATGAGCAGGCAGGGGAGGAGTTTAATATAAACTCTCCCAAGCAGCTTGGCGAAATACTTTTTGATAAGCTGGGACTTCCCGCAAGGAAGAAGACCAAAAGCGGATATTCCACAAGCGCGGATGTGCTTGAAGATCTGGCTGTATCTTATCCGATTGTGGCCTCAGTGCTTGAATACAGAACGCTCGCAAAGCTTAAGTCAACTTACTGCGAGGGTCTGGTTAAGGAGATTGCTCCCGACGGCAGAATCCGCTCGACGCTGAATCAGACAGAAACAAGAACGGGCAGAATTTCTTCGGCTGAGCCGAATCTTCAGAACATACCTGTCCGCACACCTGTCGGAAAGGAAATGCGAAAATTCTTTACCGCTCCCGAGGGCAGTAAGCTGGTGGACTCGGACTATTCACAGATTGAGCTGAGAGTGCTGGCGCATATAGCGGATGACAAGGCCATGATTGAAGCCTTTAACAATAACGCAGATATTCACACTATAACCGCGGCTCAGGTGTTTAATATGCCTGTTGAGATGGTTACTCCGCTTATGAGAAGTAAGGCGAAGGCTGTTAATTTCGGAATAGTTTACGGTATCGGAGCGTTTTCACTGGCAAAGGATATAAAAGTAACGCGCAAGGAAGCTGATTCATATATTAAAGGCTACCTTTCTCTATACAGCGGAATTGACGCATACATGAAAAATATTGCCGAAAAAGCCAAGCAGGACGGTTATGTATCAACTGTTTTCGGCAGAAGAAGATATCTGCCCGAGCTTAATTCGTCAAACTTCAATATGCGGGCATTCGGCGAGCGTGTCGCGAGGAATATGCCTATCCAGGGCACGGCCGCTGATATAATAAAGATAGCAATGATAAAGGTTTATGACAGACTTAAAGCGGAAAAGCTTAAATCTGAGATAATAATGCAGGTGCACGACGAAATAATTGTTGAAGCTCCCGATGATGAAGTTGAAAAAGTTGAGTGTATTCTTCGTGAGGAAATGGAAAATGCCTGCCAGATGAAAGTACGTCTTATCGCGGACGCGCATTCGGGTCAGACGTGGTATGAGGCAAAGGGTGAATGAGCATGAATATTACGTTTGTATGCTCAGGAAATACCTGCAGAAGCCCTATGGCAGAGGGTATATTTAAAAAAATCGTTGAATACAGAAATATTGAAAATGTAGTGTGCCGAAGCTGTGGTCTCAGCGCTTACAGCGGCGACTGGCCGGCTGCGAACGCTGTTAAAGCTGCCGCGGAGTACGGCGCAAATATCGAAAATCATCGAAGCTCAGTACTGACGCAGTATCTTATTATGGAAACGGATATTTTTGTCTGCATGACTGCGGCTCACGCGGCGGAGCTCGAAAGATATATTTATCTGCCCGATAAAAAAATAATTGTTCTCGGCGGCGGGATTTTTGACCCGTACAGGCAGAGCGAAGATGTTTACAGGCACTGTGCCGCTCTTATATATGAAGGTCTTCTTACTCTCGCTGACGGACTTTTCTGCGAAATTGTTCCCATGGATTCTGACTGTGTTGACGGCGTTTTTCAGCTGGAAAATGAGTGCTTTTCAGCCCCGTGGAGCCTTGATTCCATTAAGGAGGAGCTTGATAATGAAAACGCGCATTTTCTTTGCGCCAGGTCCGCGGATAAGGTGCTCGGATATATCGGGGTTCACGAAATAGCAGGTGAGGCGTATATAGCTAATCTTGCTGTCAGCGTGGCGTATCGAGGACTCGGCATTGCGCAGAGGCTTATGGAAGCCGCTGAAACGGGTGCGAAAGCAAGAAACTGCGAATTTATTTCTCTGGAAGTTAGAAAAAGCAACTCGGCGGCTATAGCTCTTTATAAAAAAAGAGGCTTTGAGACTGTCGGTGAACGAAAGAAATTCTATACAAATCCCGTTGAAGACGGGCTCATTATGACATTGAATTTTAATTAATCGAATTTTTTCGATATTGTGAGGATATATATTATGAAAATACTCGGAATTGAATCATCGTGCGATGAAACAGCCGCTTCTGTTGTTGAGGACGGCAGAACCGTTCTTTCAAATGTTGTTGCGTCGCAGGTTGAGGAACATAAAATTTACGGCGGCGTTGTGCCTGAGATAGCGTCACGCCGTCACGCTGAAGCTATATCAGGCGTAGTTAAGAACGCTCTTTCTGATGCGGGCTGTACTCTTGACGATATTGACGCAATCGGCGTTACATACGCGCCCGGTCTTATCGGCGCTCTGCTTGTAGGCGTGAATTTCGCAAAGGGCCTTTCCTTTGCCTGCGGCAAACCCCTCGTGCCGGTTCATCATCTGCGCTCTCATATTGCTTCAAACTACATTACTTTTAAAGATTTAAAGCCGCCGTTCCTCTGCCTCGTTGTTTCGGGCGGTCACAGTCATATAATTGAGGTTAAGGATTATACCGATTTTAAGATTATCGGCTACACTCATGACGACGCCGCGGGCGAGGCTATGGACAAGGCCGCCCGTGCGATGGGTCTTCCTTATCCCGGCGGACTTAATCTTGACAGAGCCGCAAAGGACGGCAATCCGAAGGCATATAAAATGCCTCACCCGAGAGTCGATAACGCGCCTTATGATTTCAGTTTTTCGGGGCTTAAAACGGCTGTGCTCAATACAATCAACCAGGCGAAGCAGAAGAATGAAGAAATCAGCGTGCCCGATTTAGGCGCTTCATATATAAACGCTGTTGTTGACTGCCTTATTGAGAATACTCAGAAAGCGGCTGTTGACCTCGGCTATAAAAAAATCGTCCTTGCAGGCGGTGTTTCGGCAAACTCTGTTCTTCGCAGACGCATGACGGAGCTTTGCAAAAAGAATAATTGGGAACTGTATTTCCCTGAGCTCAGGTATTGCGGAGATAACGGCGCCATGGTTGCCTCTCAGGGATATTTTGAGTTCATCAGCGGAAATGTTGCCGATTTGTCACTCAATGCTGTGGCAAGTCTGCCTATTGAATAAAAATATGAGATAATTCGGAGTAAAGAAAAAATGAACGGATTTTTTAATATAAGCGATAAAGTTAAAGCGGCGTCTGATATCGCGCTGAAAAAGGCAGAAGCCAAATTCAGCGAGATTGAAGAGATAAACGAATATAATCAGCAGAAGGTGCTGGCCGCTTTTGTTAAAAACGGCATAAGCGAGAGCATGTTCGCCGCTTCAACAGGCTACGGCTACGGCGACAGGGGAAGAGAAAAGATTGACGAGGTTTTTGCGGATATTGTCGGTGCTGAGGATTCTATCGTGCGCCACAATTTCACATGCGGAACTCATACTCTGACAGTTGGCCTTTTTGGATTGCTCAGAGCGGGCGACACTATGCTCTGCGTTACAGGTACGCCCTATGACACCATCCACTCCGCTATCGGTATAGGCGGCAAGGGTGCAGGCATGGGCTCTCTCGCTGACTACGGCGTGAAGTACAGGCAGGTGGATTTAGACGGCAGCGGCAAGCCTGACCTGCCCGCGATTAAAGCGGCTCTTGATGAGAGCATTACAATGGTTTACATTCAGCGCTCAAGAGGGTATGAGACACGCCCGAGTCTTTCCTGTGAAGAAATCGGCGAAATAATAAAGATTGTTAAAGAAAACAGCAAAGCGATTGTTTTTGTTGATAATTGCTACGGTGAATTCGTTGAGAAAATCGAGCCCACTCAGGTTGGTGCCGATATTATCGCAGGCTCTCTTATCAAGAACGCAGGCGGCGGAATCGCGCGTACGGGCGGATATATCGCAGGTAAGCACGAACTTGTGGAAAAATGCGCCTACAGGCTCACAACCCCCGGCCTCGGCAGGGAGGTGGGCGCGACTCTCGGCATGAGCCGCGAGCTGTTCCTCGGCATTTTCTGCGCTCCGAATGTGGTTGCGCAGGCGCTTAAAACAGCAGTCTTTGCCGCTTCGCTTTTTGAGGAGCTGGGATTTGAGACATCTCCCAGATCAGAAGATAAGCGGTGCGATATTGTTCAGACCATTAAACTCGAGTCAGCCGATAATCTTATCGCTTTCTGTCAGGGACTTCAGAAGGGCTCGCCCATAGATGCCTTTGTTACTCCCGAGCCGTGGGACATGCCCGGCTATGACGATAAGGTTATTATGGCCGCCGGAGCGTTTACCTCCGGCTCATCGATAGAGCTTTCGGCTGACGGTCCTCTGCGTCCCCCTTATGCGGTATGGATGCAGGGCGGAATAAATTTCTACAGCGCTAAAACAGGCGTAATGCTCGCGGCGCAGGAAATGTATGAAAAGGGATTGATATAATGGCATTTAACGGAATTACCGGCGAGGCTCTGTGGCTGCTCGCGCAGAACAGATTTGAAAACAGCAAGCCTTTTTATGAGGAGCATAAGGAAGAAATCAAAAACGGCATGATTATTCCCATGCGGCAGATTGCGGGCGAGCTTTCCGAGATGATGTTTGAGATTGACGACATGATGAATCTTGACCCTGTGAGAATGGTGTCGAGAGTCAGAAGAGACAACCGCTTCACCAACGACAAGCACCTTTACAGAGACAATCTGTGGATTATGTTCATGCGCCCGAAGCATGAGTGGGAGACTCATCCCTGTATGTGGTTTGAGGTCAGACAGAGCTGTTTTTCATATGGTGTCGGCGGATTTTCTACGCCGCCCGCTCTGATGAATATTTACCGCCGACATCTTATCGAGCGTGAGGATGAATTTGTCAAAGCTGTGAAGAGTGCGAGGAAAATCGGCGCGTCATTCTCGGGCGAAGCGTATAAAAAGCCGAAGCCCGGCAATCCCTCACCGGCGGTTTTGCCCTATTATAATGTGAAATATATGAGCTTTATGGTTGAGCGTACGGATTTTGATATTCTCGCGACAGACGAGCTCATAACGGAGCTTAAAAAAGCGTATAAGGCTCTTGCTCCGATGTATAGATTTTTAAAAGAAGTTTCAGACGAATATGTAAGCACACAAGGAGGAAAATCATGAGCTACAAGGCATTGAAGAGCGGCACCGATATCAGAGGATTTGCCGCGGACGGATTTGAAAACGAACCTCTGTTTTTATCAGACGAGAGAGTGAAAAACATCACCGCTTCCTTCGCGGATTTACTCTGTGAAAGAACGGGAAAAACCTGCACTGAGCTTAAAATCTCGGTAGGCCACGACTCGCGAGTATCGGCTCAGAGAATCAAGACCGCTGTCATCACCGCTCTTACATCAAAGGGTGTCAGCGTATATGACTGCGCTCTGGCTTCAACTCCCGCCATGTTTATGTCGGTGCTCGACCTTAAGTGTGACGGCGCTGTTCAGATAACCGCAAGCCATCATCCGTGGGAGCGCAACGGACTTAAATTTTTCACTCCCGCAGGCGGCCTTGAGGGTGAGGATATTTCGATTCTCCTTGAAAAGGGCGAGCAGCAGAGCGGCGAGTTCTGCGCTGACCTGTCAAAGGTTACGCCTGTTGACTATATGACCGATTACGCCGCTTCTCTTCGCAGAATGATTAAGGACGGAGTTAAGGCGGAGGATTATGAAAAGCCTCTTAAGGGATATAAAATCATAGTTGACGCAGGCAACGGCGTCGGCGGATTCTACGCCAACAATGTTCTCGCTCCTTTAGGCGCGGATGTTGAGGGCAGTCAGTTCCTCGAGCCTGACGGAATGTTCCCTAATCATATTCCCAACCCCGAAAACGCTGACGCCATGGCAAGCGTATGTTCCGCTACTGTTAAAGCTCAGGCGGATTTAGGCATTATTTTTGACACCGACGTTGACCGCGCAGGCTGTGTTGACAAAAACGGTGAGGAAATCAACCGCAACAGCCTTGTCGCTCTTGCCTCCGCGATAGCTCTTGACGGTCAGAAAGGCGTTATCGTTACCGACTCCGTTACGAGTGACGGACTCCGTGAGTTTATCGAGTCCCTCGGCGGTGAGCATTACCGCTTCAAGAGGGGATACAAGAACGTAATCAATAAGCAGATTGAGCTTAATGAAGCAGGAAAATTCTGCCCCCTCGCTATGGAAACATCAGGCCACGCCGCGTTTAAAGAGAATTATTATCTTGATGACGGCGCTTATCTTATGACTAAGATTGTTATATACATGGCCAAAAACGGCGGCGTTGAGTCGATACAGAAGATTCTTTCCACTCTTAAACAGCCAAAAGAAGAGGCCGAGCTTCGCTTCAACATAAAGTGCGACGATTTCAAGGCTTACGGCGCAAAGGTGCTCGACGAGCTTGTTGAGTATTTTGACGGCAAAGACGGCTGGAAAATCGCCAACGATAACCGTGACGGCATAAGAGTGTCCGCTGACGCTGACAACGGCGACGGCTGGTTCCTCCTTCGTCAGAGCGTTCACGACCCCGTTATGCCCTATAATGTAGAGAGCAACTCAGAGGGCGGAGCGAAGAAAATCACAGCGGCGTTCTATGAATTCATTAAAGATAAAGAACTGCTTGATTTGAACGCAATAGAGAAGTATCTCGGGAAATAATGTAATGCGGGGCAGAAGTAATTCTGTCCCGCAAATTGAATTTAAGGAAAAAGCTTTGACTATATCAAAAGTATAAAATAAAATTTCTTAAAATAATAAAAAATTTCAAAAAAAGACTTGATTTTTACTTATAACTGTGGTATAGTGTAATGCGTTCCGGGTGTGGCGCAGCTGGTAGCGCGCTTGACTGGGGGTCAAGAGGCCGTG
>JAZUHE010000005.1:0-4083 GCA_045641565.1 Acutalibacteraceae bacterium
ATTTATCCCCGAAGCGGACTCGGCTTCAAATTCAGACTTCAGCTTAATAACACGGTCGGAATAATTGACAGCGACTATTATTATTCTGACAATGAGGGCCATATTTTCATCAAGGTCATGAATGACACAAATGAAAACAAAACAGTTGAGCTTAAAGCCGGCAGCGGTTTCGCTCAGGGGATTTTCATCGAGTACGGCATAACCGTTGACGATGATGTTACAGATGTGCGCAACGGCGGATTCGGAAGTACTACGAAATGAGTTCGGTCGACGGTTTCAGCAAAAGCAATCAAGAGCAGAACTCAAATTATAGTCTGAGCTCATTTGCAAAAAAGTCGAATCAGATACCTGCTACCCCACCTAAAGAACAATCCCTCAGTCACTCCGTGACAGCTCCCTTTGCACAAGGGAGCCTTAATTGTGCGTTTCCGAGAGAAAGATATAGATTATGGCTTGAGCTCGATTGCAGAATGCCGAACAATATAACAGTTACCCCGACTAAAAAAGCAATCTTCAAAGGATAATTACTTATCCTGAAGATTGCTTTTGTGTTTATATAAGTTTTATTCATCCGAGTCAAATTTAAGCTCAACCTTTTTAGGCGTTTTAATAATAAGTATAATCGTCAGCACTATCATAATCCAGTTAACAGCAACAACAAAATAATAGCCTTTGTTCATTGTGTACATCTTGATAATGCCGTACGCACCGGGTACGCCGGAAAGCTTAAGCAGCGTCGAGGAATAAACCGTCGCAAATGTAAGAAATACCGAAGAAATAATAGGTATGATTTTCGGCTTGTCATTCCATGTGAATATCAGCCCGGCAACCATGCACAGAAACATCATAATCCATATCACATAGCTTAGCGTTGAGCCCATATCGCTGAGAGCGCCACTCACGCCGAGACTGTAACCGCCTTTTATTCCGTTGCTTTCAAAAACGCAGCTGAAAGAAGGAAACGCAGCCATCATAATAGCCGTAACAATAAATCCGATAGCCGTAGACAGCTTTATCCACATGGGTGCCTTGTAGACTTTTACAAATTTCATTTCATCCATGCGTATCACCATCTTTCGCCACTATACTTATTTTATTATATATCTTTTTTAATAAATGTCAATAATTCAGATAAAAAAGAACCGGGGATCTCTCCCCGGCTCCCGTAATTCACTTTATGCGATTAAGCATCAAATGTGTAGGTATAGAATGTACCGTTGCTCTTATCAAAGATAGTCCATGACTTGTCGAGACCGATCTTGCTGATAAGGCTGTTCTGGCCAACGGCTACCTTAAGGATACCGTAAACCTCAACTGTGCCATGGAGATCAGCGTCTACGTCAATATCTGAACCTGCAAGTGCTGCAGAAACAGCGTCAACAGCTACGTTAAGAGTGCTTTCAGTAATTACATTGCCTTCGCCGTCAACGAACTTGAGTGTTGCGTAAACGCTTGCGCCGATACCGCCTGTAACGTTAACGTCAACTACATCATAGCCGAGGATGCCGAGGCCGAGACCTACGCCGAGGCAAACTGAGAAGTCGCCAGCTGCGTTGATCTGCTTGTCGAGCTTTTCTTCCTCATGGATGAATCTGCCCTTGTTGTTGATGATTTCATAGCCTGAATAGTTGTTTGATGTAACAACTACCTGCATTGAACCGTCAACACCGATAACAACAGAAAGGTTAATGGAGATTGTAAGAGATGTATTGCCAACAGGAATATCGAAGTTAGCAATATCAATCTTGGATTCGCCTGACTTAACCTCAAAGAGACCCTGCTTAACTCTGTCAAGGAATGTAACAGCGTCTGCGCCTTCACCGAGCTCTTTTTCAGCGAGTGAGCATGTGTAGCCGCCGCTGATTGTAGTTGTATCTACAAGAGTGTACTTTGAAGTAAGATATACTTCATTGAACTTAAGAGACTTGATGCTTGCGTCAAACTTAGCGTTGAGCTTAAGGTTCTGAAGATCATATTCCTTGCTTACGTTAACGCCGCCGTTGCCGAGAGTCTTGGAGATGCTGAACTTAAGGCCTGTGTCTGTAACCTTAGCCTTAACCTTGAAGCCCTTAACTGAGAAGCTGATGTTGATCTTCTGAAGAAGGTCAGCGTTTCTGAGATAATCAGAAACCTTCTCTGAAAGGGTATCCTTAAGGCTGTTAGCTTCCATGTCTGAAATGCCTTCGCTTACAACTTCGCCTGTGCCGTCAGTGATAACTGCAGCAGCAAGGTTGGGAGCGAATGTGCCCTCGAAATCAACTGTGTCGATTACGTCCTCAGCGTCAACAGGAGCTGTGGTAACTACGTTGCCGTCAACTTCTTCAGCGAGGAAAGCTTCATTGTCAGCTACAAAGATGTCGCCTGCTTCAAGGTCTGTATCCTCAAAGAAAGTGAGAACTTCGCCGTCTGCTTCGAATTCAGTGTCAACAACCTTTACGCCGTCAACATAGTCGATTGCGTATGCTGCCTCGTCGAATTCCTTGTTGTTTGCGAGTGTGAGTGCTACTTCGAGTGCTGCCCAGCAGTCATCTGCATCCATTGCTCCAACGGAAACAGTGTTGAATGTGCTTGTAGAAATTACATCGTTAGCAACTGCGATAGCAACCTTATCGTATGTGGGAAGCTGAGATGCGTTTCTGATTGTAACAGCCGCAAGCTCTTCCTCAGTAGCGGTAAGATTGGCAGCGTTAACAAGTGTAGTTGCTACAAAATCAGCTGTAACGGGCTCTGCGATGTCAATTTCGTCTATAGCATAGTCAACGAGAACGCCGTACTCCGATGCAACTTCAACTTCATCGAAGTCATCGCTTTCAGCAAATCCGAACTCAACATCAAGCTCATACAGCCATTCGCCTGTTGCGACTGTATCAGTGCCGGGCATAACGAAGCCAGGTATGATAGAAGTCATAACAACCATGATAACTGCCATGATCATAGAAAGAATTTTTGCCATGTGTTTTTCCTCCTTATAAAATTTTCTGAAGGATGCTCAACAGGTTAAAAGTGGTACAGCGCTAATACCGCTTTAGTATATCAGCTCAAAAAGAGCGCAATATACCCATTGACATACATACCCTCATAGTGATTATACTATCAGTTTCAGGTAAAAACAAGAGTTTTTACAATTTTTTTGAACCAAATTACAGTTTTGTTAATTATTTTTTACATATATTTCAGATTAAGAAATATAAATCGACTTTTCCCCTTCTTCCCAATATGCATTATATGAGGGGCTTTCAAAAAAATTTCAAAAAAGGCTTGATTTTGAACTCACTATCATATATAATTGATAGGCACTTCGGGGTGTGGCGAAGTTTGGTATCGCGCTTGGTTCGGGACCAAGAGGCCATGGGTTCAAGTCCCGTCACTCCGACCATATCGAGTATTCATAAGGGATTTGACTTATGAATACTCGATTTCTTTTTATTATCAATATATGCGGCATATTGCAGGCTTTTCAGCCTGCATTTTTTATGCTACATAATTGATTGCCACGCCCTGCCTTGTGTCTGCAACAAACTGAGGCTGTGTGCGTGCAGCGGGCATTTCAACATATCCCACAAAGCGGTAGTAAATTGCTATTCTCTGTGTTTTGTTCTTGCCCGTACCTTCGGTTTCAAATACATCAATGTGGTCGATAAGCTCATGCAGAAGCGGTGCCGTGAGTATTTCCATCTGCATAAACTTCCTTATTGCTCCGACAAAAGCATCTATACCCATCTGCTGATTTTCAAGGCTGCCGAGCTGTTTGCGGATATCGCTTATCTTTACTTTCAGTTCCATTCGCTCGACTTCATACTTGTGGGAAAGTGCTATGAACATTTCGTCTGTAACTTTACCCTCGGCATTGTCCTCAAAGATTTTCTCATAGAGCTTCAAAACCTTTTCGTTTCTTGTAATTGACTTTTGCAGTTCGCTTTCAAGGTGCTTTTTCTCGGCAAGCATATCTTTGTTGGTTTTCTTTGCGAGAATGTCAACAAATGTTCCTTCATCATTCACAAGAACTTCTGCAAGCCTTTTCAATTCAAGCGATACAATCTGTTCAATGGAATCCTCTCTCACATAATGTCTGCCCGGTCCGCA
>JAZUHE010000006.1:0-35815 GCA_045641565.1 Acutalibacteraceae bacterium
AATAATATCGCCCTTAACGATATTTTCAACGCAAAGGGCAACATTATCTTCTGTATTAATTTTAATTCCGTTCATTTATATCAGCTTCTCTGCCGCGGCCTTTACTCCGCAAGATTTTATTTCATTCAGATAATCTGAAACAAGATTTTCGAGTTCGTCGATTTTCGTCAGATTTTCGCCCCAGAAATCCTCATTTGAGAGAATTTTATTTACTGTCCGCTCGCCGTGCCACGCGTCATTCATAAAGGATAAAACCGATTCGCTGTCACGGATTTCATACTTTTCATCTCCGCGGCGGCCGTAATATCCGCCGTTTTCAAATTCGCCTTTATAGAAATAAATGAGCGCCGCAAGACCGAAAACAAGTATATTCGGAAGAGTGCCGTTAAACTTAATATAATCCTTAAGCGTACCGAGACAGCGCGCCTTGTATTTTGAAACTGAATTAAGAGAAATATCAAGAAGTCTGTGTCTGATAAAAGGATTGTCAAATCTTTCTTTAACAGCGTCGGCAAAGGCGCAAAGCTCATTCTTCGGCAAGTCAACAGTAGGAATAACCTCCTGCTCAAGGACCTTGTCAATAAGCGCTCTCAGAACGCTGTCATTCATCATCTGAAGCACAATATCGTATCCGCAGTGAAAAGCCGCGAGCACGCTAACCGTATGAGCGCCGTTGAGAATTCTGACCTTACGGGTTTTATATGCCGTAATGTCATCAGCAAAGACCACATCGAATCCGCTCCTGTCAGCAGGGAAAACCTCCGCCCATTTCTCATCGCATTCAATCGCCCAGAAAAGGAACGGCTCGCAGGTATCAATGCATCTGTCAATATATCCGAATTTTTCGCATAGTCTCTCCGCTTCACTCTCAGGATAACCGGTAACAATCCTGTCAACGAGAGTGCTGGCGAATCCGCACGAAACATCAAGCCACTCAGAAAATCCTTTGGGAAGCTTCCAGTCATGTGCGTATTGCAGTACGATTTTCTTAAGGCAGTCGCCGTTTTTTTCAATAAGTTCAACGGGCAGAATCAGCAGTCCCCTGCTCTTATCACCGTCAAAAAATCTGTACCTTTCATAAAGGAACGCCGTCAGCTTCGCGGGATATGAAACAGGCGGCTCGTCGGTAAGCCTGTCAGCGGAATTATAAGAAATCCCCGCCTCGGTGGTGTTTGAGATAATCACCTCAAGGCTTTCCTCTTTCGCGTAATTCAGCACCTTTTTCCAGTCGGCTTTAGGGTTGATGCATTCCTTTACGCTTGTGATAATCTGCGCCCTGTCAACGGTTTCGCCCTTTTCTCTGCCTCTTTCAATGACAGTGTAAATACAGTCCTGTTCATTCATCAGAGTGGCGAAATCATTGCCTCTCGGTTGGCATATAACAACACTGCCGCCGAAAATATCTCTGCGGTTCATCTCTTCTATAATCGGCTGAGCAAAAGCTCTCAGAAAATTTCCGTCGCCGAACTGAAGCACCTTTACTGGTAAGCTTCCGAAGGTTTTTTCGCATTTATCATTAATCATTTTATACTCTCGTTTCAAGAATTTCGGTCTCGCCTTTTACTGAGAAGCGGCCTGCGTTCGCAGGGATAAATATGCTCTCGCCCTTTTTGAAGCTGAGCGTTTTTTCTCCGCATTCAACCTCAGCACTGCCCTCAAGGCAGAGGAGCGAAACAAAAGATGTTTCGTCAGCTTCCGACTCAAAGCTGTCGCTGATTTTAAGATTATACATTTTGAAAAGGTCGCAGGCGGTCAGCTCCGTACGAACCGCGCCGTCGAATTCTTCTGTCTTCCTCGCTGAAGCGTCGGGAATTTCGGGCGGGCAGAGCTTTGTAACATCAGCCGCCTTGTCAACGTGAAGCGGACGGGGATTTCCGTCAGCGCCGAGTCTGCCGTAGTCATAGATTCTGTATGTTGTATTTGAATTCTGCTGAACCTCCGCGAGCATGATTCCTTTGCAGATTGCGTGCATTGTACCGGCCTCGATAAAGAAAAGGTCGCCCTTTTTAACCTTGACCTTGTTTACGATGTCAAGCATCTTCTCGCTCTGAGCCGCTTCCTTGAATTCCTCAACGCTGACATCTCTGTTAAAGCCGAGAATAAGCTCAGCGTCATCGTCGCAGTCAAGAATATACCACGCCTCTGTCTTTCCGTATTCGCCTTCAACGCGCATCGCGTACTCATCGTCGGGATGAACCTGAATGGAAAGATTATTCTTGGCATCAATGAGCTTTATGAGAATCGGGAAAAATTCAAATTTCTGACCGTTTGTGCCGCAGATGGACTTATCACTTTCATAAATCTCCTGAAGCGTTTTTCCTTTGTATTCGCCCTCAGTTACAACAGCGGGGCCTGCCTTGTGGCAGGAAAGAACCCACGCCTCGGCGGCGGGACTTTTATCTGTCTTTATACCGTATTCGTCGATAAGGCGGCTGCCGCCCCAGATATAATCCGCGATAAACGGTGTAAGCTTAAACATTTCCATAAAACTATCACTCCGTGAAATTATTTATTTATCAGCCCGAACCTTTTAATAAGTCTGAGCCGTTCTCCGCCTGTTTTAAGCGCCGCTGTCTTTTTGCCGCGGAAGATGTAAGAAACAATTCTCATCATCCACGCGACTGGCAGAAGAAGCGGAATCTTTTTGCAGAACGGATAATTTGTCTGTAATCTTTTTTTAGGCGGAAAAAGAATCTTTTTAATCGAGGACTGCCCTCTGAAAGCACTCGACGTAACATTCGCGGAATGGACTCTCCCACTGTCCGCCTTGCCTAAGGAGCCTCCGCTCATAACATCCGCAGTAAAATCAGCGTCCGCCGTGTCATCTCCGAAGCAGTAAATTCCGCTGTAGAGATATTCGCTGATAAAGCCTGTTACCGCGCCCGCGAACTGCAATGTCTTAGTCTTTTTCAATACCGCGCGCACATACTGCATATCTGTTTTATTCTGATATTCTTTCATAAAAAGAGCAATATCAAGAATCTGTTTTATACCCACACCCGAATAAACAAAATGCTTCGCGGCATGAAGAATCAGAAAGATTAGACTGTCCTCATGAGAAAGAGTGACAAATCCTTTTTTATTTTTTACAGTCCGGCCGTGGCAGTCTTTAAGAGCTGCGTTCCATTTTTCATAGCTTTTTTCGCTCGGGAACGGTGTAAAATGAATCTCAAAATAGACAGAATATTTTTTATTGACCCAGTGTCTGTCTTCGTCACCCTCGTTGATTTCCTCAAAGCCCATAAGCTCAAGTTCATTTTTCAGCTTACCGTAATCTCTTTCATTCACAAGCAAATCCTCGTCGAGAGACGTTCTGCTTTCCGGCTGAGGATAAAGCGGTCTGAGCGCCTCGCCCTTTAAAACAACGGGGGAAACGCCCGACTTTGCCAGCGTCTGATAAATCCCGTCAAAGGCAAGGGAACGCACCGTCTGAAAAGACATTGCCTTAAACGCGCTCTGTTTAAACCATGAAGCATATTTTTCAGGCATATAGCGCACAAAATCCGCGGCAAGCTTATCATAAACCATACCTGTCACTGACTGAGCCTCGCAGAGCGCAAAAAGCTCGCCCCATTGAGTGAAATCTGAGAATTCCGAAAAATCCTCCTCAGTTTTCATCACGGAGCTTCTTATTAACTTTATCATCAGCTCTTCGTATGGTTTCATAATCATTCCAGCGTTCTGAGTTTTTTTAAAAGAGCTATCTCGGCCGCGTAGCCGTCAAGCTCGTTGGGTGTTTCAAGATAAAACGGCAGGTCACATAAATACGGATTATTGATAATCTCCGCAAACGCCTCTGTGCCTATATACCCTTCGCCGATTTTTGCGTGTCTGTCTTTATGAGCCTCAATGGGATTCATGCTGTCATTGAGATGAACCGCCTTAAGTTTACCGATTCCGATAATGCGGTCAAACTCCTCAAGCACCGAATCAAGATGCTCTTTTATATTGTATCCTCCGTCGTGCACGTGGCACGTATCGAGGCATACACCGATTTTTTCTTTTATTTCAACGCCGTCAATTATAGCGGCAATTTCTTCAAAGCTTCTGCCGACCTCACTGCCCTTGCCGGCCATTGTTTCAAGCAGAATAACCGTACTCTGCTCGGGCTTCATTATTTTATTGAGGAGCTCCGTTATCTGACGGATTCCCGTTTCCGCTCCCTGACCCGTATGACTGCCCGGATGAAAATTGTACATGCATTCACCGAGAACTGACAGTCTCTCAAGGTCATCAGCCATTGTGATTTCGGCGAATTCTCTTGTATCGGGATTTGAGGAGCAGGGATTGAGCGTATACGGCGCGTGAGCAAGCAGCTTGTTTATACCGTTTTCACCGCACAGGGCAAGAAATTTTTCCACGTCCTTTTTATCAATATCCTTCGCCTTGCTTCCTCTGGGATTCCTTGTAAAAAACTGCATTGTGTTAGCGCCGATTGACAGCGCTTCTTTGCCCATATGAAAAAAGCCTTTTGAAACAGATAAATGACAACCTATCGTGAACATAGAATACCTCTTATTAAGAATATAAAAAATGCCGTGCTCAATATGCGCTATATGGCAAAAAAGAGCCGCACGTGACGGCTCTTTTGTTTATTTGGATTTAATTTACCACTTGAAGTTGTTCATTGTAACAACGCTTGATGCCTCTGCTACGCCTGATGAGCCCATAACGCCGTCAATGTCAATATGGAATGTGAATTTTGCTGTAAGAGATGTAATGTTGCCGTCTTTAGTAACATTCATAGTAATAACAGCACCGCTGTATTTCTCTTTGATTGTTGCCTTGCCGCAGCCGGGAACCTCAGAAATAGCTGAGTAGATGTTCTGAGCAGTCTTGTGGTCCCAGTAGTCCTTATCGTTTTCGCCGCAGGCGATACCGCTCTTATCAAGAGCTGTCTTGTTGTTAAGAGTAACGCTGCCGTTTGTAACTGCTGATGAACCGTCCTTAAGAGCAACCTGGATTGTGTATGAGCTGCCGTTATCTTTGCAGTTTATCTGAGAAATATCACCTGCTGTAAGAGATGAAGCGAGGAAATATTTGAAATAGCTGTCTGCGTCATCTGAAGTTACTGACTTTGTGAACTTGTTGGCGTCGCCTACGCCCATGAACTTGAATACGATTGATTTGAATGAAGAAAGTGCAAGACCTGCTTCATACTTTTTCTCTGTAGTTGTTCTTGTCTTTGAGAAAGCAACTTTCTTGTCAGCAACCTTCTTGGTGGCGTTGTTGTATATGCTGAGGATTTCAGCAGTTGAAAGTGATTTCTTTGCTGAACCTGATTTGCCGCCTGTTGTTTTGCTACCTGTTGATGAGTTGCCTGCTGATGAGCCGCTGTCTGATACTGCGCTGCCTGAATCGTCACCTGCAACATCGCCTGCTATATCGTCGCCTGCAACATCGTCTGATACATCTTCGCCTGCAACATCACCTGCTACGTCTTCGCCGCCGAAATCATCGCCGAATGCATCGTCTGTACCTGCTTCGCCGCCCTCAGATGAACCTGAGCCGCCTGCGATTTCAAGTTTGTTTGCTGTAACCTTATCGGTTATTGAGTTTGCGCCGAATGCAACTATACCAACGCAGAGCACTGCTGCTACGCACTGAATAATTGCTGTCTTAATGTCGGGAGAGCCGCCGTTTTCTTTCTTTGCCGCTTTTTTCTCCGCTTTTAATGCCTTTTTTTCTTCCTTGGATAACTTTTCCTTACTCATAGAAGTTCCTCCTGCCTTTTAAGCCGCTTTTACTGCGGCTGATTATGCTTGATTATTATATATTATTTTTCTGAAATTTTCAAGTACTTTTATTCATAATTTTTACTGTGAACCGAGAGACTCTTTCAATTCGCCGTTTGTCGCGGAGAACATTATCTGCTCATCATCTGACATTACCCCGACAGTAACATTCACATCATCAAAATTTTCATTCCGGAAAGTTTCAAGGCAGGATTCGCTCATGGAAACTACTCCGTCAGACAGCTCCTTCCACGCATCGGGGTTCTTCGCATACGCCTGCGCACAGGTATCATAATCATCCGTATACCGTGAAACTATTATAAGATGTTTATTTGCGCTGTCATAGCTCCCAGTTGAATATGTGCCTTTTTTCAGGAATGTATCTCTCACGTTTCTGATAATATCTTCAGCCAGCTGTTCTCTCGTCGCAATGCTGTTGTCTGTTTCTGATTTGAGATAAGCGGTAAAATCTCCGTCAAACTCGCCTTTAACCTCTGAACCGCCGTCTGTTTTATATGAATACCATACCGCTGTGGCGCTTGTGCATTCATTTTTCGTCTTATAAACTACTGTCGCGGACGCTCCGTTCTTTATTTCTATCGGGTACGAAGCCTCTCCCTCGTCCGACTGTCTGCCGCCGTTCCCGAAGGCTTTCACTCCAAGTGTGAATTCGCTGACATTTCCACCCGTTTTATTTAAAACAGTAAAGCTTACAGTGTATTCTCCGCCGCTCACAGCTATCTCTCCGCCTGTAATCTCAGGCTTTTCAGCTTTGCCGCAGCTGCATAACATCAGGCAAAGCATTGCCGCCGACGCAATCACGCAAAACAATCTCTTCACATCATTACTTCCTTTAATCATTTCTTTAATAAAAATTATACATTAGACTCTATTTTTTTGCAATAGTTGTTTTTTGCTCTTGATTTAACACAGTAAAATGTAATATAATATATTGAATATATATACTCAGAGGTGAATAATTTTGGAAGACATTGCTTACTATACCCGCTTTCTTTTGCCGTTCATCTGCGTAATAGTTGCGGTTATATGCATATCGTCACTGCTCAAAACAAAATCTCCAAAAGTCAAGCCGGCTCTGTTTATTGACGAAATCGGCAATAAAGAGTATCCGGTTACCCACTGGGAAACCTCAATAGGACGCAGTAATTCCTGCGATATTGTATTAGGTTTTGATACGGTCAGCCGTTTTCACGCTGTTCTGACAAAGCAGAAAAAGGGCTGGGTGCTTACAGATACATTCTCCCGTACGGGAACCTTCCTTAACGGAAAAGAAATAAAAACGCCGTCTGTCATTAAGAGCGGCGATAAAGTAACCTTCGGCAGAGCGACACTTACTTTTAAAGAGAGGTAATTATGGATAGTTTAAAAAGCGCAAAAAGAATAGTTGTAAAGGTGGGCACATCAACACTCACCTATGAAACGGGAAAGGTCAACATAAGACGCATCAAAAAGCTGGTTGAGGTTCTCTCGGATTTAAAGAACAGCGGTATGCAGGTCGTTCTTGTAACCTCCGGCGCAATCGGTGTCGGTGTAGGCAAGCTCGGGCTTGGCGCCAAGCCGCAGGACACTCCCGGCAGACAGGCCGCCGCAACAGTAGGTCAGTGCGAGCTTATGTTTATGTATGACAAGCTTTTCTCCGAATACGGCCATATAACAGGGCAGATTCTCGTCACACGCCTTGACTTTGAAAATGAAGAACGCAAAAACAATCTTATGAACTGCTTCAACAAGCTTTTTGAGTACGGCGCTATTCCGGTTGTAAACGAAAATGACGCTGTTGCAGTTGAAGAAATTGTTTTCGGTGATAACGATAATCTTTCCGCTATCGTCGCGTCTCTTATAGATGCTGACGGACTGATTATTCTCTCGGACATTGACGGACTTTTCAGCGGGAACCCGAAAACAGATGATGATGCCGTACTTATTCCCGTAGTTGAGAAAATAACAGAAGAAATTGAGACTCTCGCAGGCGGCGCAGGCTCAAACCGCGGCACAGGCGGAATGATAACAAAAATTCACGCGGCAAAGGTTGCAGGCAGTGCGGGAATACCCACAGTAATAATTAACGGTACAAATCCGGATGATATTTACAGATTGATTGAGGGCAGACAGACAGGCACATTCTTCCGCCCCGAAAAGACTAAGGAGTAATATATTATGATTCAGGAAACAGGACTCAGAGCTAAAAATGCTGCAAAAGTTCTTTCGGTTGCAAGTACAGGCATTAAGAACCGCGCGCTTTATGCTATTGCGGACGCGCTTATTGCCGGCAGAGACCAGCTTCTTGCGGCAAACATGAAGGATGTCAGAGTTGCGAGACTCAACGGCATGAGAGAATCTCTTGTTGACAGACTTATTCTCACACCTGAAAGAATTGAGGCTATGGCCAAGGGCGCGGCAGACGTTGCCGCCGCTGATGACCCGATAGGCAGAGTCATAAGCGGCTCCGTCAGACCGAACGGCCTTAAAATAGAAAAGGTTACCGTTCCCCTCGGCGTTATCGCAATTATTTATGAAGCAAGACCGAATGTAACCCTTGACGCGGCCGTGCTTTGTCTCAAATCCGGCAATGCCGCTATTTTAAGAGGCGGTAAAGAAGCCATATACTCAAACATGGCAATCGCCGCTGTCATGCGCAGAGCTCTTGAGCAGGCAGGTCTTCCCGCTGACTGCATTCAGCTGATTGAGGATACGTCTCATGAAAGCGCAAATCAGCTTATGAAGATGAATGAATATGTTGATGTTATTATCCCCCGAGGCGGTGCGGGACTTATTAAGGCCTGCATTGAGAACTCAACAGTACCCGTAATAGAAACAGGAACAGGCAACTGTCACGTATACGTTGACAAGGCGGCGGATATAGACATGGCGGCAAAAATCATCGTTAACGCCAAGGCTTCAAGACCGTCTGTATGCAACGCCTGCGAAAGCATTCTTATCCATAAGGATATTGCCGCTGAGGCTGTCCCCGTCATCTGCTCAGCCCTCAGAAGCAGCAGAGTTCTCATTCACGCAGATGAAACAATTCACGCAATGTTCCCCGATTCAATCCCCGCAACAGAAGAAGACTGGGGCACGGAGTTCCTTGACTATATTATCAGCGCTAAAATCGTTTCATCTTTTGACGAGGCTGTTGAGCATATTTCAAAATACGGCACAGGCCACAGTGAATGCATAGTAACAAACGATTATTTTGCCGCGAACAAATTTACATCTGTTGTTGACGCGGCGGCAGTATATGTAAACGCGTCCACCAGATTCACCGACGGCGGCGAATTCGGCTACGGCGCTGAAATAGGCATATCAACTCAGAAGCTTCACGCAAGAGGACCTCTCGGTCTTGAAAATCTCACAAGCGAAAAATATATTGTTACAGGCGAAGGCCACATAAGATAATTTACAGGGCGGTGAAATCATGTCCGAAGAAAAAGAAAAAGCTGTCTCTGAAACTGATAAAAAAGCCGGTACAAAAAGCGGAAATTCAAAGAAAAAACGCGGCGGAAAAGGTGCGTTTATACTCGGTCTCACTGTTGTTCTGCTTGCCGCCGTCGGTGCGGGATTCCTCATAAATCTCGGAATCGGTCAGGTGAAAAAGCTCACCGGCAATGACGGAGCAAAGAGCGAATACGAAAGCTATCTTTATCCTGTTGTTACGCTCGACCCGGATACTTTTGACGATGTTACAGGCGCCAACATGAAGGACCTTATATGCGCTTCAATACTTTCTCTGCTGACAGACAACGAAAACAATCCTTACAGCTTCGATTTTGTTGAGGGTGAAATATCGGGTATGGGAATTCCGCAGGAAACAGTCGAAAAAGCATTTAAAAAGCTTTTCGGCTCGGACGCCGCTCCGGTTCATCAGAGCGTTGAATGCTCCACCTGCATATTTACCTATCAGAGTTCCGCTAAAAGGTACGTAATACCTTTAACGGGCTATGACCCGGCATACGTCCCCGACGTAATTGAGATAAACAAAACCAGAGAAGGCAATGCGGAGCTTCTTGTGGGATATATCGCATACGGAGACTGGGAGAAAACCAAAGACAGCGATTTTACATCTCCCGAGCCTGCAAAATACAGAAAAATCACACTCCGAAAAACAAAAGACGGATATTATATAAGTTCCATTCAGAACGCGGAAGCCAAAAATAAATAAGGGGTAAGAATTATGAAAGAAATTTTCAGCACAAAGGTTTTTGAAGACGGGTTCATTCCGTCAGTTCACGCTTCAACTGTTCTCAAGGCAGGAGATAACGAGTTCCTCTGCGCCTTTTTCGGCGGCACAAGAGAAGGCAATGACGATGTGAAAATATGGATTTCCCGCTTTAAAGATAAAAAATGGAGCACACCTGTAATAATAGCCGAAGGTGACAGTGAGCCCTGCTGGAATCCCGTTCTTTTTGAATACGGCGAAAAAATCATGCTGTTTTACAAGGTCGGCAAGCCTATTCCGAAATGGCGCACCATGATCACGGAATCCTTTGACAACGGTGTGACATGGAGTGCGCCGAAAGAGCTTGTTGAGGGCGACACCGGCGGCAGAGGCCCTGTAAAGAACAAAGCGATTCTTCTCAGCGACGGCAGAATCTGCGCCCCCGCCTCAATCGAAACACCCACCTGCTGGGACTGCTTTACTGATATTTCATCTGACGGCGGCAAAACATGGAAGAGAAGTGAATTTGTTCCGTATGACCACAAAAACAACGAGGGCAAAGGCATAATTCAGCCCACATTATGGGAGAACGGCGGCAAAATTCATATGCTAACCCGCTCAACGGCAAGCAATATTATGATAAGCGAATCAGAAGACGGATTCACATGGTCGCCCGCGCAGAGAACGGAGCTCCCAAACAACAACAGCGGCATTGACTGCGTCCGCCTTGACAGCGGAAAGCTTGTTCTGATTTATAACCCCATAAAAGGCAGACACGGTGACAGAAACATCATCGGCATTTCTGAGAGTACAGATAACGGAAAGAGCTGGACTCCATGCGAAATCACAGAAAAGGATGACGACACCGACGCGGAGTTTTCATATCCCGCAATTATCTGCGATGATAAATATGTTTACACAACCTATACCCACTACCGTAAAAATATAATGTTCAGAATTTTTGAAATCTGAAATAATATTATTTAATAATTAAAACGCAATCTTATTGAAACGGAATCACCGCTCTTTAAGATTGCGTTTTATTTCAGTTTAATATCCGAATTCATTATTGCCGCGCGTCTGATTTTATCTTTACCGTATTTCAGACGTATTTCATCAACCGTTTTGTCAAGCTGTCTCGTGTTTTCCTTTTTTTCAGAGTCAAAAAGCGAAATCTGCTCGCCGCCGTCACGGGTTATATCAGAAAGTGAAATACCCATAAGCCGAAGCGGTGTACGGCCGTCCCACAGCTCACGAAGCAGCTCCTTTGAAACGGAGTAAATCTCATCCGTTATATCTGTCGGAATATTCAGCTTGCGCTGATGTGATTTGTCTTTAAAATCAGTGCTTCTTATGAGCACCGATATGCAAAACGCCTTCGCGCCGTCAGCTCTGAGCCTCGCGCAGACATAGTCGGCTAAATTGAGGATAATCTCGTCCGCCTTTTCAAATGATGTTACATTCTCCTGCAAAGTCGTTGAATTGCCGTATCCTTTGGGTTCACGCTGATTTTCATTCACAGGTGAGTCATCAATTCCTCTGGAATAATCGTAAAGCTGCTGCGCGGTTTTGTTTTTAAAATTCGAGCGCAGTGTTTCAATATCAAGCGCCGCCAGCTCGCCGATAGTATGAATCGAAAGCCTGTTGAGCTTCTGCGCCGAGGACTCCCCTACGCTTATTAAATCAGAAACAGGCAGCCGCCACATTTTCTCTTTGATTTCATAGTCAAAAAGTGTATGCACCTTGTCAGGCTTTTCAAAGTCCCCTGCCATTTTCGCAAGGAGCTTATTTGAGCCGACACCAACGTTCACCGTAAACCCAAGCTCTGTTTTGATTCTGTCTTTAAGCTCATACGCGGTCTTTATTATATCGGGAAAGACTCTTTCCATTCCCGTCATGTCAATAAAGCACTCGTCTATAGAATACTTTTCCACCACAGGGGAATAATCACGGCAAATGCTGATAAAAGCGTCTGAGCACTGTCTGTACAGCTTAAAATCAGGCTTCGCCAGAACAAGCTTCGGGCATTTGCGCAGAGCCATGCCTGTAGGCTCACCCGTTTTAATGCCGTACATTTTTGCGGGCACCGATTTCGCAAGGATAACCCCCGTTCTCTTTTCGGGGTCACCGCCGATTGCCGACGGTATCAGCCGCAGGTCTTCCCCGCCCTGCTCAACCGCTTTAACGGCCGTCCATGAAAGGAACGCGCTGTTGACATCCACATGAAAAATAATTCTTTTCATAATTCACACTTCTATATAAAGCCTTGCAATATCAAGTTCATTCGTTTCGCTGTTTGTTTTTCCGAGACCGAGAAAAGCTCCGTCGGGCCCATACACTCTGAACAGTCCGCTCCCCGAAAAATTTTTAATTCTCACAAGGTCAAGCGCTCCGCCGTTGCCGAATCTCTTTGCCTGCGCCTCACTGACAGAAACGGGAGGATAAACCTCAAGTGCCTTTTCAACAGGGATTATTTTCTCCTCGAGTCTTCCCTCTTCCATTAAAGCCGCTGCCTCTTCAAGTGTCACGGAATCCGCAAGATAAAATCCGTTGGAGTACGTTCTTTCAAGCCTCTGAAGGCAGGCACCGCAGCCGAGCTTTTCGCCTATATCAAAAGCGAGAGAGCGTATATACGTCCCCGCGCTGCATGAAAATGAAACAGTATAAAGATTATCCGCCTTTTTTTCTATGATTTCGGCAGAATAAACCGTAACATTTCTCTTCTCGCGTTCAACCTCTATGCCCTTTCTCGCAAGCTGATAAAGTCTCACACCATTCTGCGATATGGCAGAATACATCGGCGGCACCTGCTGAATATCGCCTGTAAAGGACTGCACCGCGGCATTGAACTCCTCATAAGTCACATTTACCGTTTTTTCGCTCAGAACGGTTCCTGTAACATCATATGTATCTGTTGTCACGCCGAGAAGAATATCCGCCACATAGGCTTTGCCGCTTGAGGGTATATAATCCGCGAACTTGGTAGCTCCGCCCAGCATGACAGGCAGAACGCCCGTGGCCATGGGGTCAAGCGTACCTGTATGCCCTGTTTTCTTTACGCCTGCAATCCGTCTGACTCTGTTTGCGGTTACAAAAGACGTCAGCCCCTGCGGCTTGTTTATACATAAAAATCCGGTCATTCAACCACCCTTTTTTCATCTGTGAAATATATTATACATCATTTTTTGAGTAAACACAATGTTTATTTATAAATTGCTTTTAGCGTAGTAAATCGTAAAATTATGTAAATTTAGCCACAAAATAGTTCTTTTTTGTCAAAAAACATAGTATAATTTCAACAAATTGCTTAATCCGCTTTTGTCATATAATCTAAACTTTTTAAAGTTTTTAACAAAGTGTTGACATTGATATCTTTTTAAGATATTATTTTTAATAAGATATTGTCTGTGAGGTGCACAATGCCTGATTACCGAAACGATAGTGAGCTTATATCTGCCGCGGTTGCAGGTGATGAGGACGCGATGTCCCGACTTATCAAATCGGTTATGCCCGGCGTTGAAGCGGCGGCTTCATTGAACGCAGGCAGCGGCACTATTACACGCTATGATCTTATTCAGGAGGGGCTTATAGGCGCAATCAACGCCATATTCAGCTTTGATGAGACAAAAGGGGCAAAATTCTCTACCTACGCACAGAAATGTATTTCCAACAGTATTTCCTCAGCTATCAGAAACAGCAGCCGTCAGAAACAGCAGCCGCTCAACACATACGTTCCCCTTGAGGATGTTGAAAATGCAATTTTTGCCGACGCCGGCAATCCCGAAACGGTCTTATCCATGGAAGAAAGTGTTAACGCCATTCAAAGCTGCATCGAAACTCAGCTTACCCCGCTTGAAAAAGACGTTCTGATTCTACACATTGCAGACGATAGCTATGAGCAGATAGCGCAGAAGCTTAACATCAACACCAAAGCTGTCGCCAATGCTCTGAGCCGTGCCCGCCAGAAAATACGGGCGGAAATCGGCAAAGATTCATGAGTCCCATCCAAGAGGAGCTGAAAAGCCAGCGGTGCAAATCCGTACGGGGCGTAAATTATTTAAGCGAGGTAAACCACTATGTACGAAGACAAAACACTTACCTGTAAAGAATGCGGCAATGAATTTGTATTTACCGCAGGTGAACAGGAATTCTATGCAGAGAAAGGCTTTGTAAACGAGCCCCAGCGCTGCAAAGCTTGCCGTGATGCACGCAAGAACGCAGCCAGAGGCGAGCGCGAAATGTTTGAAGCTACATGCGCAAACTGCGGCGGCCCTGCAAAAGTTCCGTTCCGTCCCCGTGAAGATCGACCTGTTTATTGCAGTGAGTGCTTCGCAAAAATGAAGGAAGAAGCATAATTATTTATACATAAAGAATATTTATCAATAATTAATTTTGCGCACACCCCGTCAGATGACGGGGTGTTTCCTTGACTTATGATATATTTTGTTGTATTCTAAACCTGAGAGGTGAACTTAATATGGCAATTAAAATTATATCTCACAGAGGCGCTAACCGAATCGCTCCGCAGAATACCCTGCCCGCTTTTGAAAAAGCGTTTGATATGAAAATCGACGGCGTTGAGACTGACGTTCATCTTACTTCTGACGGCGTGCCGGTTATATGCCATAACTATGAAATAGATAAAACCTCAAACGGCAGAGGTGCCATAAGGCACATGACATACGAGGTTTTCCGTCAGTTTGATTTCGGCTCATATTTCAGCTATGATTTTGAGGGTACAAAGGCTCCGTCCCTTGACGAGTTTCTTTCTCTGTGCGAAACAAAAGATTTTGAAATTATGAATATCGAGATAAAGCCCTCTCTCGAGCATGATGTAAGCGTTGTAAAGAAAACCATCGACAAGGTTAAAGAGCACGGTCTTTATGAAAGACTGCTTATTTCGTCATTCAGCTCTCATATGCTTGTGGAAGCTAAAAAGATTGACCGCACCTGCCGTACCGCGTATCTTTACAGCCCCGACAAAAAAGAGTCATACCGCATGATGTTCAGAGCAGGCAGGTTCGCCCGTGAGTTAGGCTGTACGGCACTTCATCCTCAGATATATTATGTGAATGAAAGCTACGTTACCGCCGCCCACAGAGAGGGCATCAAGGTCAACGTATGGACAGTTAACAAGGAGAAAGATATTATCCGCCTTGCGAAAATGGGCGTTGACGGACTGATTACCGACACACCCGATTTTGTAAGAGAAGTGCTTGAAAAGAATGATCTGATTTAAAGACAATTTTATGTTGTTGTGCGCCGATTGCCCGGACACAGCGTAACAACCGGGACAACAGTTACCCGACTAAAAACCCGTCGATGAGGAAGCGTTTCCTTATCGGCGGGTTTATTGTTTCAAAAATTATTCAGCTTCTTTTGCATCCTCAGCTTTGAGGAAGTCAGCGCATCTCTTAACCTCTTCAAGTCCTGTGGGGTCAAGGCCTTCGCTCTCGACAATAATTTTAAAGCCGAGCTCGAGAGCTTTTTTGCGTACCTCAGCGGCAGGTGCTTCGCCGTCACCGAGAGACTTGCCAACGCCGCCCTTAAGACCGTCCTTAAGGTGGATAAGTCTGATTCTGTCTTTATATTTTTCAATGAATTCCAGCGGGTCAACATCCGCGTTGAATACCCAGTAAGTGTCAACCTCAAGAGTGATGTTGCTTCTTTCAAGAATCTCATACTCAGGGATAAGGCCGTCTTCATTGGGCTTGAATTCACGGTCGTGGTTGTGATAACCGAGCTTAATACCGTTCTCATTGAGCTTTTTCTCAGCGTAATTCATTCTCTCAAGGAAAAGGTCGATATTTTCTCTTGTTGAAAGGTCAGCGCCGGGTACGATAATATCGTCACAGCCGATAGCCTTATGATAAGCGATTGTTGCGTCAATGTTTTCTTCGTCAAGCGCGCCGAGGCCCGTATGTGTACCTGCGGCTTTAAGGCCGTTTTCGTCAAGCATCGCCTTGATTTCTTCCGCTGTGTGTCCGCCGAAGCCTGCGAACTCAACAAATTCATAACCCATTTTAGCTGTCTCACTGAGAGCGAGAGCCATGTTTTCGCCTGTTATGTCTCTGAGGCTGTACATCTGTAATCCGTAATTCATAATTATCCTCCTTATAAAATCGGGATTGCCGCATTCACAGCAATCCCTGAATTTTTTTATTTAATAAGACTTGCGGCGGCTTTGTCAACCATAATGATTGCGTCAGCGTGCTCGTTAAGAACAGAAGCGGGAAGCTGAGGTGTAACCTCGCCCTTTACCATTCCTGCTATAGCCTTTGCCTTTGACTCGCCTGTTGCGATAAGCAGAATCTTCCTGGCTTTCATAATAGAGCCGATACCCATTGTAAGAGCGTATCTGGGCATGGGAACGTCGCCGAAATACTTCTGGTTTGAGTCAATCGTACTCTGAGTAAGAGTAACCTTGAAGGACTCGTCTGTGAAAGCGTCAGCGGGCTCGTTGAAGCCGATATGACCGTTTGTGCCGATACCGAGAAGCTGAATGTCAATTCCGCCTGCGGCTGCCATAGCTTCTGAATAGCGCTTGCTTTCCTTTTCCCAGTCTTCAGCGTTGCCGTCAAGGAAGTTTACGTTCTCTTCTTTAATATCAACGTGGTTAAAGAGCTGCTCATGCATGAATGTGTAATAGCTGTTCCTGTCATCCTTGGGGAGGTCGCAGTATTCGTCAAGGTTGAATGTTTTAACTTTTTCAAAGCTGACCTCGCCGTTTTTATAAGCCTCAATAAGTCTGCCGTAGGTGGGAACAGGAGAAGCTCCTGTTGCCAGACCTAAAACAGCGTCATTTTTTTCGTTAATAATATCTATGAAGATTTTCGCGGCCGCAGCTGCAATCTCTTCCGCATTGTCAAAAATCTTAACTTCCATTGTAATAAACCTCTTTATTTTATTGAATCTACTAATGCTTCAAAGGCGGTAATTGTTGATGAACCTGCCTTGTCGCCTGTTGCAACGATTTCTTCGTTAACACCTGAAACGATACTGCTGTAATCGTTGTCTGTAAGGATATATCCTATCTGGTCATTTGTAAGGCCGAATACAAGAAGGTCACGGTCATTGCCTACGATATCCTGCATTGAGGGATAATCCCAGTTTTCTCCTCTGTAAGAGTTGGAGGCGTCAAGAGCTCCGCCGTAAGCGATTGCTGACTCAAGCTCACCGGGGATAATCGCAACTGCAAGCTTGTCGCCGAGCTCCATGTATCCGATTTCGGTAACAACCTCAAGGCCGTTGTCTGTCTTAACTGCGAGATTTGTAACAAGGCCCATCTTAGCCGCAAATATAAGAATCTGATTGGTTACGGGAACTCTGTATTCCATAAAGCGGAGGTTGAGAAGGGGCTCAACGGGAGTCTCTTCAGCGTCAGACTCAACAACAAGCTTACCGAGCTCTGCGCCGAAATATCTGAGTCTCTCAATTCTTTCCATATCACCGAATTTCTCGATAATGGGGTCGTTGTCGCTTGTAATAGCAAGCTCAGCGCCCTGGATATAGAAGAAGTTTGCGCCTGCTTCATTAATAACCTGCTCCATGTAATATGGATAGTCGCCTGTAACTTCCGTGCCTGCGGCGCCGTTGCCTACACAGTGAATAGCGGCGTTGCAGAGCCATGTTTCTTTTGCGCCGTCCTCATCGGGTACAAAACGGAAACGGTGAATGTCAGTATCGTAAACCATGGGCTCACGCTTGTCATATATGTAATCAGAAGCGTCAATTTCGGAATAAAGGATTTCGCCCTTCTTCATATCTGCATATGCTTCACGGATAGCTGTAGCGGTAACATTGAAGAGATTCTCCATGAACTCTTTGTTCTGACCGTTAACGAGCTTCACATCAAGGCCGAAGCTGTTGAGAATATTTGCGATGGGATTTTTAAAGAGCATCTCAAGGATGTTGCCGTTCATGCCGAGAGTATCAACGCAGGAATGCTGATGAAGAACGGAAACGTTGATGCTGATGATGTTATTCATCTTTGCGAAGTTTTCAAGTCTTGAGCGGATTTCTCTAACATCGGGAAGAGGAAGTCCGAAAGCGTCAAGAGTAGCGAAAGCAACAGCTCCTCTGCCGCTGCCGTCATCAAGGCATACTACACGGACGCGCTGGTCATCATAAAGAGCTGTAACAGCCTTGTTGAGAGAAAGGCTGCCGCCTACATAATGCTTACCGTCAAATTCGTTGCCTGTCTGAAGAGAAGCGCTTGCATAGCCGAGGCTCCACTGAGCACCCTCTGCCGCCTTATCAAGGAATTCGGGTGTGCCTTCACAGAAGTTTTCTGTCTGATAATCCGCAGCGTCAATAAAATCAACTGACGGAATAAGAGCATTGATAACGCTTACTATGTTATCAATAAGGAAATCTGCAAGTCCGTAAAGAACCTTAAGCATTGAACCGGAGAAAGCGTCCTTGGAACCGAAATCTATGTTCATAATCGGACGGATAATGTCTCTGAGATGAAGATCTGTTGTAAACTGAGCCGTAACCTCAGGGGTAACGTCAGCTGCTGCAGTGCTCGGGGCAATAACCGTTTCGGCTTCGTCCGCAAAAACTGCAACGCTCGCGCAGGAAAGAATCATAATTGCGCTGAGCAGAATTGCGATAAACTTTTTCATAAAATTCAACCTTTCTGAATATGATTAACTTGTATTATACCATATTATTTCTGATTTTACAATAGAAAGAGGGATATTTTTATGAGCTGCTGTATTACCGATATGAGAAACAAAGAAGTTATATGTCAGTGCGACGGAACACGTCTGGGCAGCGTTGACGATGTGGAATTCGACATAAAAACAGGTAAGATAACCTGCATTATTATTTACGGCAGAGGCAAGCCGTTCAGCAAAAGCTTTGATATAAAAATTCCCTGGGAGAAAATCTGTGTTGTGGGAGAAGACACAATCCTTGTGGACTTCTGCCGACCGCCTCAATGCGATCTGCCGAAAAAGAGATTTTTTTAAAAAATACGGATTCATCTGACTTTTACGCCAAATGAATCCGTACATTTTATTTATTCAGTTCAAATACAAAATAAACCTGTTCAAGCTGCTCACCGCGGCGGGAGTCATCCGCGATATTCACTTTTTCATTCATGATAATCGTATAATCGTTTTTAAGAGCTTCATTTTCCTCATATACTCTTCCGAGATAATCCCCTTCCAGATCCGAGCCGTAAAGTCTGCACACAACGAAGTCAGTCATATGCTCTTTGATATACCTGTTCTGCTCGTCCATATTTTCGGGGTACACTTCATAATCAATATTCTGCTCTTCAAAATATCTGAACTCAGGAACGATATTATCAAAAAGATAAATACCCGCATCAAGGCTTTTGTAGCACAGCACCGAAGCTTTTTTGCTTTTTGAATTTATAAGCTCGCTGATTTTATACTGTATTGTTTCTTCTTTGCTTCCCGGGGCGTTAAGCACGGCAATATTCATTGTAAGCGTAACGGCAAAGGCGCATATAACCGAAACCGCCGCAAAGCAGATTCCGAAAGCATCCTTTTTGACAAGCTTTTCCGCCGCGATTCCCAAAGCGATAAAAACGAACAAGGTGAATGCCGTAAATGAGAAGAAATAATACGCATAATTTTTGCCGCCCATGTATGTAAACAGAGCGCCGCATGCATAAACCACAGGAATCGCGAGCTTTGACACAATATTCTTTTCCGCAACAGGCTTTACAAAAATCGCGGCAAGACAGCCGAGCCCCGTAAGCACAAACAGAATTCTGTTTTTGAAAAACGCGTTTACAAAGCAGAGCGCCATTGTTGTCGCTTTTTCAATCAGAGATTTTTCATCGGAATAAACGAACAGATTAAATCCGAAATAAGCTTCAAAGAATTCTCTGAGACCGCCTTTTATAAAGAAATACAATGAAAACGCGGCGATAGGAACAAGCATTCCGCCTACAAAAATAAAGGCGTTTTTAAAAGCTGACTTAACATCTTTTTTTACAAAAAGAGTGTGTATTGACACCACGGCCATAAATCCGAACCAGAAGCCGATTACGGTGAATTTCATCATCAGCACACAGCCTGCGAAAAATCCGTTAAGCAGGAAAACATACCATTTCAGCTTGTTTTCATCAGAATTTTTAAAATAATAAGCGGTGTAATAAATAAGCACCATTAAAAGAGGAAGAGCGAATTCCTCCGCACTGTCTCCCATATAAAAACAGGCAGAATTAACCGCCGACGCGGCAAAAAGAACAGCGCATCCCAATGACAAAGGCTTGCCGATATAAAGTCTTGCGGTTTTATAAGCGAAAAGCATTGAGAAAAACATTGCCGCAGACTCAAGCACATATACGCCTGTAAAGCTTGTTTTACTGATAAAATACGCTATCGCGTGCAGGGCATAAAGAAGCGGCCCTTTCTGCTCAAATAAATCCTTATAGATTGTAACACCGTTTGCCATTGATTTGCCTACGGTAAAAAACGCGTTAGCGTCAAACCACGGATTTATTCCGTAATGCGGACTTGAAGCTGTAGCAAAAAACATAAGACCGAAAGCAAAAATAAGCATGATAATTATTTCAGCAGGGCTGCTTTTTGAACTGAGATATTTTTTCAAAAAATCACTCCTTACATCCGTATTATATCACACGAGTAAAATTTTTCAATTTATATTTTAAAATTTATCATTCTGACCTCGGTGTCATACCACTGCTCCTGAAACTTTATTTTTTCATAAGCCTCTTCGGCAGTGAAAGTCATATTATTCGGAGCGGCTATCAGCTTATCCTCAATATCATTTTTCCTGTATACCGCGCCGATAATTTTACAGTAATATTCCTCAACAGGTTCGTCCACTCCTAAAAGATAAACGTCAAGCTCCTCTCCGTCTCCGCCGTAAACATTCGGAATATACCCGTAATTTATAGGATAAACGAGAGTATATTTTTCTTTTTTATGAATGTATCCGAGTGGACGGTCAATCTCAATTCTGACTTCTCTGCCGAGATATTTTTCGATAAGCGCAGTGCGTTCCGATTGTATCATAGTTTCTCCTTTTTCAGTCATGGTAACCGTAATCTGATTTCGAATTCTCTGCCTGATTTTATTTTAAACACTGCAGTAATTTGATAAATACACCTTAAAGCGCGGAGCTGATAACCAGCTCCGCGCCTTAATTATTAATTATTCAAGATTTGATTTGAGTGTTTCAAGCTCTTTCTTAAGCTCTTCGGGAAGTGTCTTTCCGAATTTGCCGTAGAATTCCTCGATACCTTCTGTCTCTTTCTTCCAGAGTTCCTTATCAACGTCAAGAATGCTCTTGAGAGAGTCGAGTGTAACCTCACCCTCGAGGCCTTCAAGGTTGATGTCCTCTGCCTTGGGAAGATAGCCGATAGCTGTTTCGTCAGCCTCAACCTCGCCCTCACAGCGCTTGATTATCCATTCAAGAACACGGAGGTTGTCGCCGAATCCGGGCCACATGAAGTTGCCGTCAGCATCCTTGCGGAACCAGTTAACGTTGAAGATTTTGGGAGCCTTGTCAGCGTCAAGTGTTTCGCCGATGTCAATCCAGTGCTGCCAGTAGTCGCCCATGTCATATCCGCAGAAGGGAAGCATTGCCATGGGGTCGCGGCGTACAACGCCTACCGCGCCTGTAGCTGCGGCTGTTGTCTCAGAAGCCATGATTGAGCCTACAAATACACCGTGATTCCAGTCTCTTGACTGATATACAAGAGGAGTAAGAGCAGCGCGTCTGCCGCCGAATACGAATGCTGAAATCGGAACACCGTCGGGATTCTCAAATTCAGAGCTGATGCAGGGGCAGTTCTTTGCGGGAGCTGTGAAACGGCTGTTGGGATGTGCGCCCTTTTCGTCGCTTTCCTTACCGTTCCAGGGCTGGCCCTTCCACTCGAGAGCGTTCTCGGGGGGATTCTTGTCAAGGCCTTCCCACCATACTGTATTGTTGTCAAGGTTAAGAGCAACGTTTGTGAAGATTGTGCCGCTCTTTGTTGATGCGAGTGCGTTGGGATTTGACTTTTCGTTTGTGCCGGGTGCAACGCCGAAGAAGCCGTTCTCGGGGTTGATAGCGTAAAGTCTGCCGTCAGCGCCTTTTCTTATCCATGCGATATCGTCGCCTACGCACCATACCTTATAGCCTTTCTTTCTGTATCCCTCGGGGGGAACAAGCATGGCAAGGTTGGTCTTGCCGCAGGCTGAGGGGAATGCGGCGCAGATATATTTAACTTCGCCCTTGGGATTCTCAACGCCGAGGATGAGCATATGCTCTGCCTGCCAGCCTTCGTTCTTGCCCTGATATGAAGCGATACGCAGAGCAAAGCATTTTTTGCCGAGAAGTACGTTTCCGCCGTAAGCTGAGTTAACTGAAATGATTGTGTTGTCCTGCGGGAACTGGCAGATGTATCTGTTCTCTTCCTCAACATTGCATTTGCAGTGAAGACCGCGAACCCAGTCGTTGTTGTCGTCGCCGAATGAATCCATAACAGCCTTGCCGACTCTTGTCATGATAGACATATTGAGAACAACGTAGATTGAGTCTGTAACCTCAATACCTACCTTTGAGAATTTTGAACCTACAGGGCCCATTGAGTAAGGGATAACATACATTGTTCTGCCCTTGTAGCTGTCTCTTGCTATATCATAAAGCTTTTTATACATAACCGCGGGGTCTTCCCAGTTGTTTGTGGGGCCTGCCTCTTCCTTTGTGGGAGCGCAGATGAATGTGCGGCCTTCAACACGGGCAACGTCGTTGGGCTTTGTTCTGTGAAGATAGCATCCGGGAAGGAGCTCCTCATTAAGCTTTGTCATTTCGCCTGTTTCACAAGCCTCTTTGCGAAGAGCGTTGAGCTGCTCCTCAGAACCGTCAATCCACATAACCTCAGCGGGCTTTACAAGGTCAATCTTTTCATTGACCCAATCAAGAATTGATTTGTTATTGGTAAGTGCTTCCATAAAAATAATTCCCCTTTCAGAATTACTCAAATACTGATAAAATACTCTGTTTGTATTTTTCAAATTTTGACTAATATATTATAAGCTCTTTTCTGTCATAATTCAACAGGAAAAAATCAAATAAAAAAACATTATTTTGTTATTTTTTTGTTACATATTACAAATTGACAGGTATAGTATTGCCTGAACAGGTCAAGAATATTTTTAAAAGGAGGTTTTTTATGAAATCGGAACAGAATCAATACAGAAAAATAATCCATAACTTCGCCTGCACAGCGGTAATAATTTCAAGTCTGATACTTATCGTCATGGGCGTTTTCGCCACTAAAAACAACACCGACGCCCTCGACGAAGGCATACAGCCGGCGATGATTTACGCCGTGCGCGAGGATGAAGCCATATCGGTTAAGATTGATAAATCGGTCTACACCTCGGACAAAATAAAAAAAATACCGACAGACACGGTTTTGAGTCTTGCTCCCGCGCCCGTCGGCAATATTTATCTGATTTATAAAAACGTGAAAACGCTGATTAACGAATACCTTGAGGGAGCCTAAGTCGCGAACCGGAAAGATGGCGCAGACTGCTGCGTTGTGTTGCTCCCCGCAGTGACATTTTTACAAAAAACAAAAGAGCTGTAAGAACAGCCCTTTATAAAGAATTCGATTATTCGCTACAGTGGTCGCAGCTCTCACAGCTTCCGCCGCAGGAACCGAAGATTGCGGGGTCAAGCTCGATGCCGTTTTTTGTGTAGTAATCGGCAACTGCCGCCTTAACCGCTTCCTCAGCGAGAACGGAGCAGTGGATTTTTGCCGGGGGCAGTCCGTCAAGAGCCTCAACAACCGCCTTATTGCTGAGCTCGAGAGCCTTTTCTACAGGCTGACCCTTGATAAGCTCGGTTGCCATTGAGCTTGTGGCGATTGCCGACGCGCAGCCGAATGTGTTGAACTTGACATCGGAAATAATGCCGTCCTCTATCTTAAGATAAATCTTCATTATATCGCCGCATTTTGCGTTGCCTACTTCACCGATACCGTCGGCGTCATCCATTTTGCCGAGGTTTCTGGGGTTTTCGAAGTGGTCCATAACCTTTGCGCTGTATGCCATTATTCATTTTCCTCCTTCATTATTCTTTCCCATACGGGGGACATATCACGAAGTCTTTTTACAACCTTGGGAAGCTCTTCGATAATGTAGTCAGCTTCCTCCTCGGTGTTGTATTCGCAAAGTGAAATTCTCAGTGAGCCGTGAGCTATTTCGTGGGGAAGACCGAGAGAGAGCAGAACGTGGCTCGGGTCAAGAGAACCGGATGTGCAGGCTGAGCCTGATGAGCCGCAGATTCCCTTTAAATCAAGATAAAGGAGAAGTGACTCACCCTCAATACCCTCGAAGCAGAAGCTTACGTTGCCGGGAAGTCTCGGATTTCTGCCGCCGTTCACTCTTGAACGGGGCACTATGCTGAGAATTGTATCAATAATTTTATCTCTGAGAGCGCTGACATATACGGCGTTCTCATCTATTTTTTCACAGGCGTTTTTCATAGCCGCCGCCATACCGGCGATTGCGGGAGTATTCTCTGTACCAGGGCGCTTGTTGCGCTCCTGAGCACCGCCCTGCATAAGACCTAAAAGTGAAATTCCCTTGCGGCAGTAAAGTGCGCCGATACCCTTGGGGCCGTGGAACTTGTGAGATGAAAGGGAAAGCATATCAATGTTCTGCTCCTTGACATCTATTGCCATATGGCCGACAGCCTGAACAGCGTCAGTGTGGAAAAGAACGCCCTTTGCCTTGCAGACAGCGCCGATTTCTTTTACCGGCTGAATTGTGCCGATTTCATTGTTGGCGTACATGATTGTAACGAGGCAGGTCTCTTCTTTGATTGCTTTTTCAACCTGCTCAGCTGTAACGTATCCGTCCTCATGGACATCAAGATAAGTAACCTCAAAGCCTTCTTTTTCAAGCTTTTTGAGGGTGTGAAGCACAGCGTGATGCTCAAACGCGGTTGTGATTATATGATTCTTATTTTTTGTTTTGCCGATTCTCGCGGCGTTTCTGATTGCCCAGTTGTCAGCTTCGGTTCCGCCTGAGGTAAAATAAATCTCATTAGGCTCCGCGCCGAGGCAGGCCGCAACGTCTTCTCTCGCCTTTACGATAACAGAAGCCGCCTCCTGACCGATGTGATGAAGGCTTGAGGGATTACCGTAAATGCCGTTCATGCAATCCGTCATAGCCGCAATGGCTTCGGGGCTCATAGCCGTTGTAGCGGCATTATCAACATAAACTGTTTTCATATTTAAAATTCGCCTGACTTTCTACGAAATATATCTTATCCGACCGTATGAATTATATACCAAACTTATAGGAAATTCAATAGTCTATAAAGAAAAAAGGCGGGATAAAACCGCCTCTTTTTTGTTAATCTTCTACTATTTTAGCTGTGAGCGTCACACTGTCGGATACGCCGCTGAGCGATGTAACGCTTTTATTGCCGTCAAGCCAGCATTCAAAGTGATATCCGTCCTGACAATATGCGCCCGCGTTGGGCATATCAGCGGAGTTCACCGTCTCCCCTGTTCTGACTCTGAGAGTTTTAACAATCTGCCCGTTAACCGAGAAGTTAACGTTGCAGTACTCTCTCGAGGAAAGGACAATGCCCGTCGCTTTAATCTGAACGGGATATGTCTCCATCATTTCGCCTGTGTATGTGACCTTGGCCGAGGCGAAATTTTTAATATCGTCAGCGCTGATTGCTTTGCCGTTGCTGTCGGTTACGGTTATGCCGTCTGTGCTGAATGAAAATTTGTCTGATGAATCGGACTCAACGCAGTTTTTATCAGGCACAACAATCATAAGCGCTCCTGAAACACTGTCAATCTGAGAAGTAAAGGTTCTCTCGGAATACGACGTCTGAGAAGACTGTGATTCTGTTGTCTGAGATGTTTCCTCTTCGCTTTTTAATGTTGATGATGTATCATAAAGGCTGTTGTCGCCTGCTTCGGATGAAGCGGAAACAGCTTCATCCGGCTTGACCGAATCATCTTTTTTTATTTTGATTACCCCAAATCCAACTGCGGCAACAACCGCGGCGGCCGCAAAAATCGCAAGGAATCTTTTCATAATCTATCCTCTGTTATCTGTTTTCTTTTGAAACAAGGCGGATATAGCTCTTGAAGAATGCTACGCCGTCATCAAGAACCTTAACGGGGCAGCGCTCGTTTGTGCCGTGAGTAGTCTGAAGAATCTCAACAGAGAACTTGAACGGTGCGAATCTGAGCACGTTATCGCAGATTTCTTCATAGAAATACGCGTCTGTGCCGCCCATTACAAGGTAAGGTGTTGTAGCAACTGTCTTGTCGTTATACATTGATGTGCAGATAGCGTCGATTGCGTTATATGCATCTGAGCCGACGGGTGAGAAGCGTGAAGGCTCCTTGCCTCTGAGAAGCTCAACATCAATATCCTTATATCTTACAACCTTGCGGATATGCTTCTCGACATCAGCAAGGCTCTCACCGAAGATAGGACGGAAGTTTACGGTAACGCTCGCTCTCTGAGGAAGTACGTTGGGAGCAGGGCTGCCCTCGCACATTGAAACGCCTGTAACCGTACGAAGCAGGCAGGCTGACGCGGGAATCATCTTCATGATTTCTTTAATGAGAGGCTTGAGAAGCTTGTAGTTGCACATAACCATTCTGCCGGGTAATTTTGCTGTTCTGCCGATGGTCTCAAGGAAGTTATCCATAAAGGGAAGCCATCTGACGTCGCACTGATGACCCTCGAGGTCTTTGATTACGTTTGCAAGCTTGCCGAGACCGTTATGAGCGGGTGACTGAGAAGTGTGACCGCCTTTATCTTTAACAGTAATCTTATAATCGCAGTAGCCTTTTTCAGCCATGCCGATGCCTACAATATATGTGTCAATAATGCCCTTGATGTCAACTGTAAGAACGGCACCGCCCTCGTCAACAAGGCTGTCGAACTTAATTCCGCGCTCCTTGAGCACTTCAACTATTCTCTCAGCGCCGGGGTCTTCTGAGCATACAACCTCTTCGTTATGGCCGAAGCAGAGATAAACGTCTCTCTCGGGCTCAAAGCCCTCTTCAATAAGAGTCTCGCAGGCTTCCATAACGCAGACAAGATGATTCTTCATATCTACAGAGCCTCTGCCCCAGATGAATTCGCCGTCATTATAGCCTTCAAATGGGTCGTGCTTCCAGTCATTCTCTGTGCCTTCCTCAACAGGTACAACATCCTGATGTGAAAGGAGGGCCATGGGCTGAAGCTCGGGATTCTTACCTTTCCAGATATAGATAAGGCTTGCGTTTGAAACAACCTCTTTTGACATTGTCTTATGTACAAGAGGATATGCTTCCTCAAGGAACTTATGGAATTTTTTGAATTCATCCCAGTCAACCGCGTCGGGGTTATCATTTGAGATGGTTTTGCACTGAATAGCCTGTGAAAGATGAGCCTGGACTCTCTCGGAATTGACATTTTCCTTGGGGATTTCAGGGAAATTCTTCTCCTGCGGTGTGAACTTCGCTGCCTTAACTGTGTTGGCGGCAAGAAGCGCGCCCGCGGCGGCTGCAGGGATAATCTTTTTCTTGTCCATAAATAATCTCTCCTTTAATATATAATCAACTGTGATGTATCAACATGATATCTTATTATATAATAAATCCGCAAATAATTCAAGTCACATACTGAACAGACTCATCTGAGCACTTTCGGGCATTCCCTGAAGAGCACCGGCGTTTCTGAGAGTTTCGATTACAGATTTACTTACGCCTGAGCGCTGCTGAAGTTCTTCGATAGACATGAACTCGCCGTTTCCGTCATCTCTTGCGGCGGCAAGAGCCTTTGCGGCGCTTTCACCTGTTCCCGCCATGGAGAGGAACGGAAGTCTGATTTTGCCGTCTTCTATTCTGTAAACGGTAGCTTCGGATTTATAAATATCAACCGGGAGGAACTCTACGCCGCGCGCCATCATTTCATTGATAACCTGCATGGCGACGTACATGTTTTCTTCCTTGGCGGTTGCCTCTTTGTTTTTCTGCTTGATATCTATTTCGTGCATAAGGTTTCTGACCGCTTCTCTGCCGTTCATGATGGCGACAGTGTCAAGGTCTTCACCTCGTACCGTCATATATGTAGCGTAATACTCCGTGGGATAATAAATCTTATACCACGCCAGACGCATCGCCGCGATAACATAAGCGGCGGCGTGAGCCTTGGGGAACATATACTTGATTTTCATGCACGAATCAACATACCACTGGGGAACATCATGCTCCTTCATGGTGTTGAAATGAGTCTCGTTAAGAAGCTTTGTGGCGTTGCCCTTACGCACAATCTCCATAATCTTGAACGCCATGTCGGGCTCAAGCCCCTTATGCATAAGATAAACCATGATGCTGTCACGGGTTCCGATAACCTCGGAAATCGTGCAGGTTCCGTTCTTGATTAAATCCTGCGCGTTGCCCAGCCATACGTCGGTGCCGTGAGAAAGTCCCGATATCTGAAGCATATCGGAGAAATTCTTGGGCTGAGCGTCCATGAGCATCTGACGTACAAAGGGAGTGCCAAGCTCAGGAAGAGAAAGAGTACCTGTTTCGCAGTCAATATCCTCAGGCGTTACGCCAAGGGGCTCGGGAGTTGTAAGCAGCTTGTAAACCTGCGGGTCGCATACGTCAGCGTCAAGAACCGAAATGCCCGTCGCGTCCTCAAGATGCTTGTAGAACGTGGGAACATCGTGGCCGAGGTTATCAAGCTTAAGAATTGTATCGTGAAGGAAATGGAAGTCAAAGTGAGTAGTGCGAAGACCTTTTTCAACGTCATCCGCAGGATGCTGAATGGGAGTGAAATCCTCAGCCTCCATATCGCCGGGTACAACAACCATTCCACCGGGGTGCTGGCTGGTGGTGCGCTTGATGCCTACACAGCCTCTTGTGAGCCTGTCCTCCTCAGCCTTATGGAATGATTTATTGTTTTCGTCCTCCCACTTCTTGACAAATCCGTAGGCTGTTTTGTCGGCGACCGTGCCGATTGTACCCGCCTTGAAAACGTGTGAAAGACCAAAAAGTGTTTCTGTGTATCGGTGAGCCTGGAACTGATATTCACCGCTGAAGTTAAGGTCGATATCGGGCTGTTTGTCGCCTTTGAATCCGAGGAATGTTTCAAAGGGAATATCGTGGCCGTCTCTGTGCATGGGGATTCCGCAGTCGGGGCAGTTCTTGGGCGGAAGGTCAAATCCGGAGCCGACGCTGCCGTCTGTGAAGAATTCGCTGTGCTTGCACTTTCTGCACACATAATGAGGCGGAAGCGGATTAACCTCGGAGATACCCGAAGCGTGAGCAACAAATGAAGAACCTACGCTTCCTCGGGAGCCGACGTAATATCCGTGCTCCTCAGAGTTGTAAACCAGCTTCTGAGCAATCATGTAAAGAACGCCGAAACCGTTTGAGATGATTGACTTAAGCTCTTTTTCAAGTCTGTCGCTTATGAGCTTCGGCAGCGGGTCACCGTATTCCTCTTTGATTCTCCTCCAGCAGATTTCGGTGAGCTCCTCGTCGGCGCCCTCGATTTTCGGAGGGAATGTGCCGTAGGGAATCGGTCTGATTTTTTCGCACATATCCGCGATTCTGTTCGGGTTGGTGATAACAACCTCTTTGGCTGTCTCTTCGCCTAAATAAGCGAATTCCTCAAGCATTTCGTCGGTAGTTCTCAGATAAAGCGGAGCCTGCTGTGAAGCGTCCTGGAATCCCTGCGCCGCCATAAGTATCTCTCTGAATACCGAGTCGCCCTTATCCATGAAATGAACGTCGCCTGTCGCTACAACCGGCTTGCCCAGCTTGTCCGCGATGGCAATGATTTTTCTGTTGATGTTTTCAAGGTCAGCGACAGATCTGATGTGTTCATATTCCTCGCGCTGACTTCTTACCATGAACATATTGTTTCCGTTGGGCTGAATTTCAAGATAATCATAGAAATTCGCGATTTCCATGATTCTCTCTTCGCTCTCGCCGAAAACTATCGCTCTGTAAAGCTCGCCCGCCTCGCAGGCACTGCCGATAAGAAGGCCCTCTCTGTGCTGAATCAATCTGCTCTTGGGAATTCTCGGCTTCTTTTTAAAGAATTCAAGATTCGAAGCGGTAATCAGCTTATAGAGATTTTTAAGTCCCACATTATTTTTGGCGATAATTATCTGATGGAAATATTTAAGCGTACGGGGGTCAACGCCCTCCTCCTGCATATCGTCAACAAAATACGCTTCCATGCCGTAGAGGACTTTTATTCCCGTCTTGTCAGCGGCTTTAACCGCGTCGGGGAATGCCTGAACATTGCCGTGGTCTGTGATGGCTATGGCTCTGTGTCCCCACTTCGCCGCGCGGGTAACCAGATCGCCCGCGTTTGTAACCGCGTCCATGGCTGACATATTTGTATGAAGATGAAGCTCCACTCTCTTTTCGGGAGCGTCATCGGTTTTCTGAATCTTATCAATAATCGTAACTGCCTTTGTGTCAATAACATAGCAGTGCATATATGTATCCTGATTCACAAATCCGCGGAGCATTACCGTAACGCCGTCCTTGACCTTTTCGATAAGCTCCTTACACACCTGCTTCTCGCCGAAAATCTTGGCGGTGTAGGATGATGTGTAGTCAGTGATATTGAATGAAATAATATTCTTTTTGCCGTCTCTTGTTTCTCTCGCCTCAAAGCCGAATACATCGCCCCATACAACAACCGAGCCGTCTTCGGGTGAAATGTCCTTAATCGGTACGGGCTTCTGCTTAATCTGCGTACCGAAAACAGCCTTTGCGTTGGTAAGAGAAATTGGCAGGTCGTCATAGGTCTTAACTGCCGGCTGTTTTTTCTTCTCCTCCTTAGGCTTGTCGGGAGCAGGCGCCTTGATTTTTGTCGCCTCCTGCTTCTGAACCTCAAGAAGTGCCTTCGCCTCCTCCTCGGGGGCGTTGGGCATTGACGAAACAATCTCAACACTTACGACTCTGTCAAAGCGCTGTCTTACAGTCTTTAAAATATACTCGTCTATACCCAGCTGTTTTAAAATCTCTTTGCCGTTTCGCTTAAGAGTAATTGTGATTTTACTGTCTTCAACCGTATATAAAGCGCCGTCAAGAAAAGTTTTGCCGGCACTGAATTTTCTTTCAAGCTCCTTAACAAGGAACGGTATCCACTTATCGCAGAACATTTCACTTTTATAAAAATATTCAAAATTCAGAGAGCTGAGCCCCATGAACTGAATAATCTGCGCCTTCGCCTTGTCAACAAGCACATCAGGTATAAAGTTATCGAAACGCACGGTTACGTCAATCGTGCGTTCCTCCATGCTTGCCTGAATATCCGTTACTGCCGCCGAGGTAAATCTATCGCTGATATCAGCGCCGATACATTCACCGAAAAGCGACAAAAAATTCATTTCCTGCATTATAATCCTTCTTCTTATAACTTCTCGATTTCTTTGAGCAGCTGCTCTACTACTTCATTTTCGGGAACCTTGCGGAGAATTTCGCCTTTTTTGAATATCATCGCGCAGCCGTCGCCGCCCGCAACGCCGATATCCGCCTCTCTCGCTTCGCCGGGTCCGTTTACAACACAGCCCATAACCGCGACTTTAATATTCTTTTCACAGCCTCTGAGAGCGTCTTCAACCTTGTTGGCAAGGCCGATGAGGTCAATCTTTGTTCTTCCGCAGGTGGGGCATGAAACGATTCTCACGCCGTCCTTTTTAACTCCCGCGCATTTAAGAATATCATAAGCCGCCGCAACCTCTTTAACCGGGTCATCTGTGAGCGAAACTCTGACGGTGTCGCCTATTCCGTTAAGAAGAAGAGAGCCTATGCCTATGCTTGATTTAATAAGTCCCATTCTCGCGGTACCTGCCTCGGTAACACCGAGATGAAGAGGATAATCGCATTTTTCGCTGGCGAGAGTGTAGGCCTTAACCATATTTTCAACGTCAGATGATTTAATCGAAATAACTATGTCACTGAAATCAAATTTTTCGAGTAACGAAGCGTGATAAAGCGCGCTCTCCACAAGAGCCTCGGGCGTGGGAGAGCCGTATTTCGCGAGAATCTCCTTTTCAACAGAGCCGGAATTCACACCGATTCTGATGGGGATATTTTTTTCTCTGCATTTATCCGCAACGGCCTTGACCTTATCGTCAGAGCCGATATTGCCGGGATTTATTCTGATTTTATCAACACCCGCGTCTGCGCAGGCAAGAGCGAGACGGTAGTCAAAATGAATATCCGCGACAACCGGAACGGTAAGATTCTCTTTAAGAGCCTCGATAAGTCTGACCGCATCCATGTTGGGAACGGCGCTTCTGATTATCTGGCATCCGGCTTTTTCAAGCTCGACAGCCTGCTTAACGCTTGCCTCTATATCGTCAGCGGGCTTATTGAGCATTGACTGAACGCTTACGGGAGCGCCGCCGCCTATTAAAACATTGCCGACCTTAACCTGTTTTGTCATTTTTCTTTCCATATTAACCACCTGTTATCAATACCCATATATCCTTAAACGAAACCGCCGCCATAAACAGAAGCAGGACTGCGAGCCCTATTCCGTGAATCATGGCTTCGTATTTCTGATTAATGGGCTTTCGTCTTATAAGCTCAATCAGCAGGAAGAAAAGTCTGCCGCCGTCAAGAGCGGGAATGGGCAGAAGATTCATTATGCCGATATTTATTGTAATAAGAGCAAGAATTTTAAACAGTCCCGTGTAGTCGTGAGCCTCGCTTGAAGCCTCCGCCGTCTGAGACACAACATCCACAACGCCTATGGGGCCCGAAATATCCTTGACGGAATACTTGCCCGTTATCATGTCAAAGAGGCTGAGATAAACCATTCGGCATATGCAGACAGATTCCTTGAACGTGTCTTTGATTATGGTCAGCGGAGTAGTTTCCACACCGACTATTATCATTTTATTGACTATATCGGTGCTTACATTCTCAACAACCACTTTTTCGCCTTTGCGCTCAACGGTGGCTGTGAGCTTGCCGTCCCCGTCAAAATCACGGGAGGCAAGATAATATATATCCTCGTAATAAAAAACGTTTTTGCCGTCTATTTTTTTGATTTTGTCGCCTGATTTAAGGCCTTCGTATTCAGTGATTTTTTCTGTCTGCTGAACCTGACCGTCGGGAGCGAAATAATTGACAAATGTCGTTCCCGAAAGGTCGTCGCTGTTAACCGCAAGAATTATGCATATGATTATCAGACCGATAATTATATTGACAACCGCGCCTGCCGCCACGATAATTATCCTCTGCCAGCAGGGCTTTTTATTAAAGGCCCGTTCGTCCTCGCTTTCCGCGTCCTCGCCTTCCATGCTGACGTAACCGCCTATGGGGAAAAGCCTCCATGAGTAAGCTGTTTCGCCTTTTTGGCGGCTTATTATCTTGGGTCCCATTCCCATGGAGAATTCATTGACCCTGACGCCGAAAAGCTTCGCAAATGAAAAATGCCCCGCCTCATGAACCATAATTATAAATCCGAAAAACAGTATGGCAACAAGCACAGTCCATTTACTCAGAAGCCACGAAATAACTGCCAAAAATAATCACCTCTTAAATAATGCCGTGTTAAATATTCGCCGCAACATATTCTCTCGCCCATGCGTCAATCTCATTCACATCTGCAAGAGTGTAGTTGTCCTTTGACGGAGCGTTTTCGTACGCGCTTCGCACAAGACGCTCAATGTCAAGGAATTTGATTTTACCCTGTCGGAAAGAGAAATTCGCCGCTTCGTTCGCGGAATTCGCCGCCGCAGGATAAAGTCCGCCCTTCTCAATAGCCTCTCTGCATATATTTATGCAGCCGAAAGTTTCATAATCCGGCTTTTCAAAGGTAAGGGTGCCGTAATCCGTCAGTGAAAGCTGTCTGACCGGTGACGTGATTCTGTTGGGATAAGTCAGAGCATACTGAATCGGTATACGCATATCGGGCACTCCCAGCTGAGCGATAACGGAATTGTCGCAGTACTCCACAAGAGAGTGAACAACGCTCTGACGGTGAACAACTATGTCCACATCAGAGGGCTTCATACCGAAAAGCCACACAGCCTCAATCAGCTCAAGCCCCTTATTCATCATTGAAGCAGAGTCGATGGTTATTTTTGCGCCCATGCTCCAGTTGGGATGATTGAGCGCCTGCTCAACGGTAACATCCTTAAGGGATTCTCTGCTTCTGCCGAAAAACGGACCGCCCGAAGCGGTAAGAATAAGCCGCTTGACCTCTTTTTTATCTCTGCAGCCCTGCAGAGACTGGAAGATTGCGGAATGCTCACTGTCAACGGGGAGAATGCTGACACCGTTTTCTTTTGCTTTTTTTGTAACAAGCGCGCCGCCTGCCACAAGAGTTTCTTTATTAGCCAGAGCAATCTCATTTTTGCTCTCGATGGCATTCAGCGTAGGCTCAAGGCCTGCCATGCCGACAATGCTGTTAAGCACATAGTCAGCCTTCAACGACGCGCAGAAGCATACGCCCTCTTTACCCGAGAGCACCTTTGTATCTGTATCTGCAACGCTCAGAGCAAGCTCGCGGGCCTTTTTTTCGTCGGCGAGAGCGGCGTACTGCGGTCTGTATTTTCTTATCTGCTCCTCAAGAATATCGGCGTTTCCGTTAGCGGTGAGGGCGAGAACCTTATAGCCCTGCATATCCACCACTTCGAGAGCCTGCTTGCCTATAGAGCCTGTGGAGCCTAAAATAATCAGTGTTTTTTCCATAAAATCACACCCCGCCGAAGCGTCTGTTGCGGTTGTTGTAATCGTCTATTGCCTTTTCAAGGTCCTCCGGTGTGAAGTCCGGCCACAGAATATCAGAAAACCAGAATTCCGAATAGGCCGACTGCCACAGCAGGAAGTTTGAAAGTCTGTATTCGCCGCTGGGGCGGATAATCAGGTCGGGGTCAGCCTGCCCCGCGGTGTATATATTCTGAGAAATATCGTCCTCGGTTATGTCGCCCGGCTCCATTTCTCCGTCTTTTACCTTCTGAGCTATTTTTTTAACAGCGTCAACAATCTCGAGCCTGCCGCCGTAGTTAATAGCGATGTTGACCTTGATGCGGTTCGCGTCTTTGGAGTTCTCCTCAGCGGTTTCCATAAGGCTCACAATATCGTCGGGCATATCGTCGCGTCTGCCGATAAAATGCATCTGCATACCCTTTTTGATATTTTCGTTTTCCCTGTCCTCCGCTTCGCCGAGATAGTCTCTGAAAAGATCCATAATCGCGGCAACCTCTTCGGGAGGACGGCGCCAGTTTTCTGTTGAAAAAGCGTAAAATGTTATGCTTTTAATTCCGATGTCACAGGCGTAGGAACAGATTTTTCTGAATACGTTTGCGCCCTCCTTGTGACCGTCCCATCGGTTGAGACCGCGCTGTTTTGCCCAGCGGCCGTTGCCGTCCATAATTATTCCGATATGCTCGGGAAGCTTACGTTCCATAGCTCTCTCCTTATGAGTTTTCAGGGGAGCATAGCCCCCCTGATTGTCAGTTTTTATCATCTGTTTTTTCGCTTTTGTCTGTTTCTTCGTCGTTTTTGTCCTTGGATTTTTTACTCTTTATCAGGAAAACAATGGCAATTATCAGAAAGATTGTTCCTCCGACCACAAGATTAAACGCAAGAATTTCCTCAACAAACAGGAGGAAAACGAACAGGGCATAGAGAAACGCACTCACAATAAAGCATAAAATCGAATCTCTTTTCTTAGCTTTTTTATTATTCATCAGAATGCACTCCTTCATCTTCAGCATCAGCCCCGGTCGCTGACTTTTTTAATTTGTTATACTCAACCGAGCCGAGGCACAGAAGTGCTGTGCCCATGGAGCTGTCAGTGAAGCTGACTGAGGGAGAGAAACAAAAAACTCTTTAAGCTCTGAGAAACGGGCGATTGATAATTGCCCTTACAATATCGTTGTAAAATAT
>JAZUHE010000007.1:0-11979 GCA_045641565.1 Acutalibacteraceae bacterium
TAAGATGCGACGTGACCGATATAAATGACCTTAAAAATCTGAAAGAAAAATGCGGAAGTGAGCCGCTTAAGGTGGTTTATCTTTCAGCTGTTCACAATATCGACTATGTATATAAAAATCCCTCGGACGCGTCAAAAACAAACATTGACGCGCTCGGGAATTTTCTTGATGTAAATAATAATATTGAGCGGATTATTTTCGCCTCCACCGACTGCGTTTACGGCGATATACCCGCACCGTATCACTTTAAAGAAACCGATAAAACAAACCCTGTAAACGAATACGGCAGGCAGAAGCTCAGAGCCGAAAAAATAATAACGGAACACGGCGGTACCGCTGTAAGACTTCCGCTTATGATAGGCCCGACTCCCTCGCCGAAAAAAGGATTTTTTGACAACTGCTCGGAAAAGCTTAAAGGCGGTCAGAAAATCGATATGCTCGACGGATACCTGCGCTCCGCGCTGACGTTCAATGACGCGGCGACCTGCATATGCAGGCTTCTTTTAAAAGACGGGAAAATTCCCTCGATAATCAATGTCTGCGGTGACGAGGATTTAAGCAAATACGAAATCGGATGCAGACTCGCCGATTATCTCGGAGTCTCAAAGGAGCTCGTCAATTATCTTCCCGAAGAAAAAGGAGACGTTTTTTATAAAGAAAAACGGGCAAAATCCGCCCTTATGGACAACTCTCTTATAAAGTCAGTTCTGACACTGGAAAAAATCCCATTCAGCTTCGGCTGATCGGGATTTTTTTATTTGACAACAGCACCGCTTTGCAGTATAATATTATGAATGTTTAACTTCGGGGGGTGTTTGGTCTGAAGGCTGTTATTCTTGCAGGAGGATTCGGTACGAGACTGGGCGGCAGGTACGGAAATATTCCGAAACCGATGGCGCCTTTATGCGGCAAACCGATTTTACAGCGTCAGATTGAAACGCTTCGGCGTGAGGGCATTAAGGATTTTATTTTAGTCACTCACCATTTAAGCGAAGTTATAGAGAACTATTTCAGCGACGGCTCAGATTTCGGAGTGAATATAGAGTACTTCGTTGAGGACGAGCCGAGAGGCACCGCGGGAGCTCTTAAGGAGCTTGACACCGACGATGATTTTCTGCTGTGCGGCGGCGACCTGGTTATGGATTTCTCCCTGGGCAGAATGGTTGAGTTTCATAAAAGAAACAACGCTCTGATTACACTTTTCACTCATCCCAACACTCATCCTTTTGACAGCACTACCCTGCTGACAGATTCGGATAACAGAGTCACGGGGATTCTCAGCAAGACGGACAAGCCTGAGTTTTATCCCAATCTCTGCAACGCGGGCGTTCAGCTTGTTTCGCCCGAAGTTTTCAGAATTATTGATATTCCGCACAAGGCGGATTTTGACCGTGATGTCATCGCACCCTGTATAAAAACAGGCAGAATTTTTTCATATAAAAGCGCCGAGTATGTCTTTGATACAGGTACTCCCGAAAGGATGGAAAAGGCAGAGCTCGACATTAATTCGTCGGCGGTTGAAAACAGCCGTTTTGACATTCCTCACAAGGCTGTTTTTCTTGACAGAGACGGCACAATCAACAGATATAAAGGCTACATCACAAAGCTGGAACAGCTCGAGCTGATTGACGGCGTATCGGAGGCAATTTCCGCATTTCACCGCAAGGGTTATCTCGTTATCGTTATCACCAATCAGCCTGTGATTGCCCGCGGTGAATGCACTGTGAAAGAGCTTGAAAACATCCACTGGCATCTTGAGGCTCTTCTTGCGAAGGACGGCGCTTATCTTGACGCCATATATTACTGCCCCCATCATCCCGACAGAGGATTTCCCGGGGAAAATGAAAAATATAAAATAAAATGCACCTGCCGCAAGCCCGATACAGGACTGATTGTTAAAGCTCAGCAGGATTTCAATATTGATTTATCGGCTTCATTTATGGCCGGTGACAGCATTACAGACATACAGGCCGCGCTGAACAGCGGCTGTGCTCCGATTTTTATCGGCGATAAAGCCGAAAGTCTGCCTGAGGGCGTGAAAGCATTCACATCTTTATCGGAGTTTTCAGATTCATTATAAATCACATCAAAATGTTTACCGGAGGGGAACAGGACAATGCCTAAGAAAATATATTTTGTTCAGGCAAATGCCATTTACGGTGAAGTAAAAAAAAGCGTCTATATACCGTACGCCACAGGCTGTCTTGCGGCATACGCGTTTGACGACAAAAGAATAAATGAGATATACGAAAACAGCGGGTTTGTTTACGCGCGCATTAAGATTTCCGAAGCGCTTGATAAAATAAAAGACCCGTATATTGTCGCGTTTTCATGCTCCACGTGGAATACGGAATACAACAGAGTTCTTGCCCGCAAGGTAAAAAGCCGCTATCCCGAATGCATTGTTATTTTCGGCGGTCATAATGTCCCCGACGGAGAGAAAATGCTCAATGAAAATTCATATATTGACTACCTCATTCACGGCGAAGGTGAAATCCCTTTCAAAAATCTGCTTTACGCTCTCGCAGGTGAAAAGGAGATTTCAGAGGTATCAAATATTTCATACAGAAAAGACGGCGTCCCCTGCTCAACTCAGAAAGAGAATTACACATTTATTGACTATCCGTCGCCCTACACATCGGGAACCTTTGACGGAATATTCAATGACGGATACGATTTTTCTGTTATATTTGAGACCAACAGAGGCTGTCCCAATCAGTGCGCTTTCTGCGACTGGGGCAAGCTCCGCTCAAAGGTAAGACTTTTTTCGTGGGAGAAAATATGCGCCGAGCTTAAATGGTTCTCGGACAGACATATTGAATACATTTACTGCGCTGACGCCAATTTCGGCCTGTTTGACCGCGATATTGAAGTTATAAAAAAGATTCTTGAGTTAAGAGATCCGAACGGTTATCCTCAGAAATTCAAGGTGAATTTTTCAAAGAACAGGCAGGAGGCCGTTACGGCGGTAAGCTCGCTGATGAGCAAGAGTAATCTTGGCAAAGCACAGACGCTGTCGTTCCAGAGCCTTAATCCGCAGGTGCTTAAAAATATCGGCCGAAGCAACCTTGACATGGAATACTTCAACAGGCTTGTTTCCCATTACAACGCCGAGGGAATCAGAACCTATTCCGAGCTTATACTCGGTCTCCCCGGTGAAACAAAAGAAAGCTTCGCAGACGGAATAAACACGCTTCTTACAGGCGGTCAGCATAAAACGCTCAATGTCTACCCCTGCGAGCTGCTGCCCAATTCCCTCCTCGGAAGCAGAGAATACGTTGAAAAATACGCTCTTAAATGCACACGCATTCCCTTTTTGCAGTATCACTGCAAAGAAAACGAAGATATTTCTGGCGTAACGGAATACGCGCAGACAATATCATCCACAGATACAATGAGCTTTGATGACATAGTTGACTCATTCTTCTTTGCCACGGTGGTTCAGTCGATGCATATGCTCGGTCTGACACGTTTTATCGCCGTTTATCTCTATAATGAGCACGGCATCTCATATAAAGACTTCTATAAATCTTTAATTAAATACGCTGAAAGCTCTGACGGCTTTATCGGCGGTTTATTTACAAAAACTTATAACCGTATAAAAGAAATTTACTCGGGTAATATTCCCTTTGCCGAGTGCGATATGAAATTCGGCGAAATCACCTACGAGGCCGACGAAATGCTCTTTATGCGCTGCCTTTACAGCTATGACGAGTTCACGGCGGATCTGAAGCGTTTTATTTCTTCCCTTGTACCCGAGTCAGACGAAACAGACGCTCTCGGGCGTTTCCAGAATTCCGTTATACGTCATCCCGACAGGAAGCTTTCACAGATTGACTCAGAATACGATTTTGTATCCTATTTCCGCGGCTTCTTCGCGGGGAATCCTGCGCCGCTCGAAAAGTGTGATACTGTGCTCACGGTCAGCGGAGCTGACAGAATGACGTGGGAAGACTACGGCAAATTTATCATATGGTACGGCAGACACAATGAAAAAACAGTTTTGCTCTCTGAAGCCTATCTGCCGGAGGAATAATTTTCAGTTGGAAGGCGAAATATTTGGAACAGAAAAAGCAAAGCTTTACAGTGCTGATGTCTGCCATGAATGAAGACACCGCTTTAAAAAAGACTGCCGGCATCATATTTGAAACCTGCAGCCGTGATGACCTTGCGGAATTATTCATTTTCACAGGACTCAACGCCTCCCCCGGCTGTCTCAGAGCACTCGAAGAAGTTCAGAATAACGAGTACGGCATTCCCGTAACCGTTTTTCATCAGACATACAAAGGCCCCGGCGCCAACTGGAACGAATTCTTTGAGCTTTTCAAGGGCACACATATTGTCACCGTCGCGGCTGACGGTGAGCTTGACCCATATCAGATTAATGAGTTTATCGAGCTCTCAAAGGCTGAGCCCGACTGCATTATAATGGGCTCACGCCAGCTGACGAAGCATGGACTTGACAACTACAATTTTGTTAAAAAGATCCTCAATAAAGGCGCGGGCGTGCTGATAAGATTTTTATACAATACAAAGCGCACCGAATTCACACAGCCGTTTTTTTCAGCCCCTGCTGAAATTTTCAGCGCTATAAAATGGGAAGAACAGTTTCATCCCATTTTTATGGAAATGATTCTCAAGCCTTTAAGACTGGGCATTGCCACAAGAGAAATTCCCACAGTATGGAAAAAAAGAGACAACGGCAAATCCAACCGCGGCGCCTTTTACTTCCTGCCATATCTGAAGACGGCTTTCAGAATAAGATTTATGAAAAAAGAAAATATTTTAAAGCAGGGCAGAACAATTCCCGAAAAATATATCTATAAAACGAAGAAGGGACTTAAGTAATGAAAAAATCATTATATATGGTGCAGGTTAACGCCTCCTTTGACAGTTCAATATATCTCCCTTACGCGGCAGGCACACTTATTGCCTGCGCCATGAGCAATGAAGAACTGAAGGATTACTACGATTTTAAAGAGATACTCTATCTGCGCAAGGATATTGACAAGGTTGTTTCAGAGCTTGACGAGCCCTGCGTAATGGCATTCTCAAATTATATTTGGAATTATGAATACAACAAGACTCTTGCCGCAAAGGTAAAAGAAAAGTTCCCCTCATGCCTTATAGTTTTCGGTGGTCACAACATTCCGCAGAACACCTCTGTACTTGAAGAATTCCCCTTTGTGGATATCCTCACATTTGGCGAGGGTGAAAGAACATTTTCTGACCTGCTGCTCTGTCTTAAAAGGAATGAAGACCCCTCGGGCGTATACAATATCGCCTACAGAAATGAAAACGGCGAAGCTGTTATGACACCTTCACAGCAGTACACAGACATCGACTATCCTTCCCCCTACGGCATGGGCGTGTTTGATTCCATAGTCAAATCTGCCCCCTTCGCCTTCTCGGCTATCCTTGAAACAAACCGCGGCTGCCCCTACAGCTGTGCGTTCTGCGACTGGGGATTCCTCAAGTCAAAGATGAGACAGTTCCCCATGGAAAGAGTTCTGAGCGATATAAAATGGATGGCGGACAATAAAATCGAGTACTGCTACTGCGCTGACTCAAACTTCGGTATTTTTGAGCGCGACCTCGATATCATCGACTACGTTATCGAGTCCTACAAGACCAACGGATATCCTCAGAAATTCCGTGTTAATTATATGAAGAACAGCGACGATAAGGTTTATGAAATTAATCACCGTTTGTATGAGGCAGGCATGAGCAAGGGCGTTACCCTTTCATTCCAGAGCCTCTGCCCCGAAACTCTTGAAATTATCGGGCGCAAGAATATTTCGGTAACTCATTTCAAAGAGCTGCTGATGAAATACAAAAAAGCAGGTCTCGCGGCGTACTCCGAGCTGATTCTCGGTCTCCCCGGCGAAACATACGAAAGCTTTAAAAACGGCGTTGAGATGCTTCTTGAGGCAGGTCAGCATTCATCTGTTTTCATATACAACTGCGAGCTTCTTGTAAATTCAAGAATAGGCAAGGAGGACTTCCGCGAAAAATATGAAATTGAAGCTGTGAAGATTCCGTTTAATCAGGACCATTTCGCACTGACTGTTGACGCGGCTCAGGAATACTCAAATATTATCGTCTCCACTTCAACAATGAAGCGTGAGGACTGGATAAAGACAGCCGCCTTTTCCGTATTCGTTCAGGCATTCCACTGTCTCGGTCTGCTTCAGTGCGCGGCAATTTATCTGTATTATGAAAAGAAAATCCCCTACTCTGAGTTTTACTGCAATCTCTGCGCCGAGCTCGAAAAAGACGGCGGCATCTGCGGCGATATATACAGAAAAGCGATTAAGAAAATTTCAGATTATTCTCAGGGACTTGACAGGTGGTCATACTGCAGTGAGGAATTCGGAAATATTTCATGGCCTGTTGAGGAAGGGCTTTTTCTTCAGTATGAAAGCAACTATGACGAGTTTTATAAATTCGCAGAAAAATATATATCAAAGCTTGTTGATGATAAAGAGCTGCTCAGTGAGCTGATAAAGTATCAGCGCTTCATACTCAAAAAGCACAGCGACAATGATGAATTCAATTCATTCAGATATGACTTCTTCAGTTATTTTGAAAAAATCGGCATCGGTGAATACGAACCTCTCGAAAAAGCTGACTGCGCCTACGCAAAGAAAGATGCAGGATATGACAGCGTCGATTCCTACGCCAAGCAGGTTATATGGTTCGGCCGCCGAAACAGCAGTACGCTGTCAACTGACATTATCGTAAAAAAATAATCCGCACAGTAAGAAGGTGAGCTTTTGAAAGATAAAACAAAAAAGAATCCGTCATCAGACGGTAAACCTTTTGTAAATAAAAATATTGTTCTTACAGGGATAATACTTTTATTGAATTATTTTATTTTCATAAGCACCTTAAAGGATTTATCATTCAGAAGCCAGGACTTACTGCTCCTTTCCTATCAGAAAATCGGCTTCGGCTCCAGAGCGCTTCTCGGTACACTGCTCACTGCTTTCGGGATTGACCGAGACAACGTAAATGTATTTTTATATATAATCTATTTTTTAATCTGCGCTCTTTTCTTTTTATTTTCTGTCAGAATTCTCCGCTGTGAGACTCCGAAAAAAATCGGTAAAGCAGCCGAATCCGTCAGAAATCTGCCCGTAATAATGTGCCTGTGTCCGTTCTTTTTATACGGATTTTCCTGCTCATTTTTCGGCAGTATAAACGCTGTTTTCGTGCTTCTGACTGTTATCTGCTTCCTGCTGGCGCAGAATCAGAAATCGGTATACACGATACCGTTCGTCTGTCTTTTCGCGATTCTCTCAGACCACGTTTTCGCTCTGCTGTATCTGCCCGCGATATGCCTTTATCTTAAATACAAATCGAATCAGAAAGACGGCAAGGTTTTCAGAAAATCTTTTTCTCTGACGCTCGGAGTAAACATTCCCGCTTTTATTCTTATGATTGTCCTGTCTTTCAGAAAGGATTTTCCCATATACAGCTACGGCAACCGTGGAGACCGGCTTTACGCATCAAATTTTAAAGTAATCGGCGATTTTTTGCAGACATACAATTCAACCTTTTCAAATGAGGCAATAAGATTTGTTTTCGCTCTGCCTGTAATCGCCTTCCTCGCGTGGCTGTGGATTAAATGCATCAAAACGCAGAAAAACAACAATTTTTTCAGTTTCTGCATTGCTCATCTGGCGATAGTTATTGTCCCGCTTGTATTTTTCAAAGGCTTCGGCTCATGGCTGCCGGCCGTAATATCAGCGCAGACAATACTCGCAATAGGTCTGATTTATGAAAATGATGCGGATTTTCTTACTTCCGCAGGTGAAACAGTCATACCGTTAAAAAGCAGGAGGCTGATTCTCCCCTGCTGCTTTATGGCGTATTATTTTTACATAATCGAGATTCTTCCTTTATTAAATAAAATCATTTAGGTGATTCTTTATGGGAAAGCTGTTAAGCTCTCACGAAAACACAACAGAAAAATCCTTTAACAAAAAAGCCGCGGCGATTTTTGTTTTTGCTCTTTACCTTGTGCGCATGATAATCATGATGCCCAAGGGCGTTGAAGAAGCAAAAATTGAAGACCCGTGGACATTACTGTTTTATGCTGTTGACTATAAGACCATGGGCGTCGTCCCCCGTGGGCTTATAGGTTCGGTCTGCTCACTTTTTTTAAAAGCAATTACAGTTAAATCGGTTTATATTATATCAATCTGCGCAACTGTTTTTTTGCTGATTATCCTGTCATCTGCCCTTTACCGCGCTTTATGCAGAATAAACGACAGTGAATGTATCGCTCTTCTGTTTCTGGCGACGCTCCCTGTGATAGGGCCCGACAATCCCCTTTACATATTTAACAAGCAGTGCTTCGGCATAGTCGACATTTACTTTATAATGCTGACTCCCCTCGTTATGCGTCTGACGGAAAACCAAAAGCTTAAATGGCTGATTCCGCTGATATGCGCTGTGTGTATGGCAATCTATGAGGGCTATTTTTTCGCATTCGGCTCGGTTATTGCCATAACCCTGCTGTATATGATTTTTAAGTCAGAAAAAAAGGTCGGCGCCGTCGCTGTAACTGTTATCAGTGCATTGGCTGTTATAGGCAGCTTTTTATACTTTTATGTTTTATTCCGTTCGGATTTTCTCGGCGTTGTTCCCTTCGAAAAAAGCGAAGACGCTGTCAGAGCCATATCAGCTCATACTGACATGGAAATCTCATGGATGTTTGAGCAGTTATATTTCTGGGACTCAGCCTTGTCCTTCCTCTCTGACGGAAGATGGAATATTTCAGAAACCTTTTCATCTGTCAGCGGAGTCAGGAATGACTGCCTGCCGCTTTTCATAATCGTTTACGGTATCGCCCTGTTCCTGTATATTTACGCGTTCCGTAAAGAAAAAGACAAAAAAATTAAAGCGATATATATTTTCTGCGCGCTGGCGCCTGTTGCATCTCTGCCGCTGTTTGCTTTTTCTCAGCAGATGAAATATATCGCATACAATATACTCTGTCAGATTTTTTTAGTCGCCTTTTTCTCTTCAAAAGAAGAGTCGTTCAAAGCGGGACTCAGAAAAATCGGCGCGAAGCTTACGGAAGCTCCTGTAATCGCCGCGCTTTGCTGGACAGTCATTATAATACTCAGAATACTGTTATATTAAGGAGTCGGTTATGGTTATTTCAAGAACGCCGTTCAGAATATCATTCTTCGGCGGCGGTACGGATTACAGAGAGTTTTTTGAAAAGCACGGGGGCAGTGTTCTTTCCACCGCTTTCAACAAATTCTGCTACGTTACCGTCAGAGATTTTCCCCCGTTCTTCGACTTTAAAAACCAGCTTACATACTCAAAAATTGAACGTTTTAATGCGCCTGATGAGGTATCTCACCCCGTAGTGCGTGAATTTATGAAATACAGAAACGAGGACAGCTTACAGATAAGCTACGACGCCGACCTGCCTGCGCGAAGCGGCATCGGCTCAAGCTCGGCTTTTACCGTAGGACTTGTAAATTCCGTCAATACCCTGCGCGGAATTCCGTGCAGCTCAAAAGAGCTTGCCGATGATGCGATTACCATTGAGCGTGAGCTCTGCAGAGAATGCGGAGGAATTCAGGACCAGATTGCCGTTGCCTACGGCGGATTCAACAGAATTGACTTCGATTCGTCGGGCTATGAAGTTAAGCCTGTCAGCGTTTCTCCCGAAAGACTCGGCGAACTCAATAATAATTTAATGCTCTTTTTCTCGGGAATAAGAAGATGCTCTTACGATATTTCCATTGACCAGAGCAATAAAATGGAGCAGAACATCGGCACTCTGTGTGAAATGAAGCAAATGGTCGATGACGCGGAGAAACTGCTTATATCATCAAAAGCTGTTGATAATTTCGGTATGCTTCTTGACGATTCGTGGAATCTTAAAAAGCAGCTTTCTGATAAAATCGCCAACTCTGTTGTTGACGATATGTATGAAACAGCTAAAAAGAACGGCGCAATCGGCGGCAAGCTTCTCGGCGCAGGAGGAGGCGGATTCCTGCTTCTTTATGTACCCGAAAGCAGACAGGAAGCAGTCAGAAACGCTCTTAAGGATTATATGTATGTTCCCTTTGAGTTTGAGAAAAGCGGAAGCAGTATTATTTATAAAAACTGATATGGATTATATCAGCTGAGAGGTGTTAAAATGTTTGACATGCTTGATAAAAAACTGAGCGAGCATATATCTGTTGTATCTGAAATCATGAAAAGTGAGGACATCAAATCAGATATCTGCGCGGCAGCCGAAGCAGTTGCGGAAGCGGTAAAAAGAGGTAATAAAATTCTTCTTTTCGGCAACGGCGGCTCAGCGGCCGACTGTCAGCATATTGCTGCTGAATTTGTCGGCAGATTTAAAAAAGAAAGAAACGGCTACCCCGCGATAGCGCTGACCGTTGACACCTCGGTTTTAACATCTGTAGCCAATGATTACTCATTCGATACGGTGTATTCGAGACAGATTGAAGCTCTCGGCCGCAAAGGCGACACAGCTGTCGGCATAAGCACAAGCGGAAGCTCAAAAAATGTTATCGCAGGATTAAAAACAGCAAAAGAAAAAGGACTTCTGACTGTTCTTTTCTGCGGTAAAAAATATGACCCGGACAGTGCTGACATTATAGTATCAGTTCCGTCAGATAAAACGGAGATAATACAGGAATGCCACATAATCACAGGTCATTTTATTGCGGGATATGCTGAAAACAAAATTGAAGGCTGAAAAAAAGCACTCTTCAGAAAATCTGAAGAGTGCTTTTCATTATGCTTAGTATTTTATTTCATCAATAAGAAGCTGAATGAGAACGAAGATTCTCAGAGAGATGATTCTGTGCCAGAAGTCAGCCACCTTTGACTTAAAGGATGTGTCAGGAACGTACTCAAGAGGCGCTGTGCCGTCGTCAATAACGAGAGCCTGGGTAAGAGTGCAGCCGCCTTCACCGAAGAGCTCACATCTTACATACATGAAGTCCTCTGCTCCCTCGATTGTGTCAAGGTCGATAACATATGTAGTTTCGTCTTCTGTCTGCTCAAGAGTTTTACTTGCGATTATATTGCCGTTTGCAATCCACTGAATTGTGTTGCAGTTCTTAGCCTTAACAGTAACCTTGTGACCGTCAACGGAAACCTCTGTGAATGCGGGAACGGGAGCCTCTGAATATCTGACATCAAAGCCTTCCTTCGGGCCGATTTTTTCGTCGCCGCTGAGTTCTCTTGTAACGCAGAAGAATGCGCCGCTCTGCATTGTCTTTTTGATGTTTTCAACGTTGTTCTCTTCCATCATAAATACAGAGTAAGATGAATCAACGTGAGAATGATAATGAGCGTCATTGTTTGAGAAGCCGATTACGTTCTTGCCGTAGGGAAGGCATTCCATAAGAATGTTGTCCCACAGTTCTCTGTCATAAGGTGTAACGTGGTTTCTTTCGTTAAATACTTCCATGCCGAGGCAGGAATCATATTTAAGAATTATATTAGAGAAATAGTGAACATTTTCAGGGTCATTGACAATATCTCTGCCTCTGTTTGAGTGAAGCCAGTCACCGGGGTGATTAATGAATGAAATACCGCCTGCTTCGTCTGCGAGTTTAACTGCGCCCTCGTGGTCGTTTTCAAATCCGAGATGATTGTTGCCCTTATTTTCGGGGAGGAACATACCGTTAACGTGACATTTTGTGATTGTCAGACCGTTGAGCTCATTGCCGCCTGTAATGCAGGTCATGCCGTAGCCTCTTGCTTTGCCGTCAACAGGATATGTACCTGTGGTGATGCCTTCAAATTCTTCATCAGTGAGCTTTGTTGTCTTGTTGCCGATAATATACTGATAAAGATAAAGCGGAATATGCTTGGGTTCAACATTCCATGCTCTGCCTGTGATTGCGTGGTCTGTCATGGCAAGAAAATCATAACCCTGATTATAGTGGTCAATAATCATTTCGTTAAAATCCGTTTCAGCGTCACTGA
>JAZUHE010000008.1:0-16082 GCA_045641565.1 Acutalibacteraceae bacterium
GGCACGGGCGTGACCGGGAGAAATCTGCCTGTTTTCGACAAAATTCAGCACGGATTCGGGGAGATTGAGAAGTCTCAGCGCATTTGCGACGGCAGGACGTGATTTTCCCACTTTCTGCGCCGCTTCTTCCTGAGTGATCGATAGCTTCTCCATCATGTATTTATATCCGAGAGCTTCTTCAAGAGGGTTCAGGTCTTCACGCTGAAGGTTCTCTACCATTGCAAGCTCAACTGTTTCGCTGTCAGTCAGCTCCTTGATTACAACGGGGACCTCCGTAAGGCCGGCCATTCTCGCGGCTCTCCAGCGGCGTTCGCCCGCAACAAGCTGATAACCGCCGTCCTTAAGGGGTCTGACAAGAAGCGGCTGAATAACACCGTGCTGAGCAATACTGTCAGCAAGCTCCGCCAGCGCGCCGTCCTCAAACACCTTTCTGGGCTGTTCACGGTTGGGTTCAATGTCCATTAATTTTAACTTTACGGAATTTGAAGAGGCCTCTTCAACTGAATTATCCGCAAAAAGTGCGTCAAGTCCTCTGCCGAGTCCGCTTTTTTTAGCTGCCATACCTTTATTTCTCCTTAATTCTTTCTCAAAAATTCATCTGCCACAGCGAGATACGCGTCTGTTCCCTTGGAACGCTTGTCGTAATACATTATAGGCTGACCGTAGCTGGGAGCCTCCGAAATCTTAACCGTTCTCGGAATTGGCGTTGAATATACTTTTTTTGGAAAAAATCTCTTTAATTCCTCCACAACCTGATGTGTGAGATTTAGTCTGCCGTCAAACATTGTGAGAAGCACGCCCTCAATCTCAAGCATGGGATTATAAAGTCGCTTAACCTGTCTTACTGTTGATATAAGCTGTGAAAGGCCCTCAAGAGCGTAATATTCGCACTGAATCGGCACAAGAACAGTGTCCGCGGCGCAAAGTCCGTTAAGAGTGATAAGTCCGAGTGACGGGGGACAGTCAAGGAAAATAAAATCATATTCGCCTTTTACGAGCGCCAGAGCGTTTTTAAGGTTGCTCTCACGCTTTGCCGAATCCACAAGCTCCAACTCCGCTCCGGCGAGATTCATATTAGCAGGGAGCACTGAAACTCCTTCAAACTCCGTCTTTTTTATAACTTCTCTGGCAGGAGTGCCGTTTATAATAACATCATACGATGATTTTGTAAGCTCTCTTTTATTAAGACCGAGGCCGCTTGTGGCATTTCCCTGAGGGTCGATGTCAACAAGGAGCACTTTTCTGCCTTTCATTCCCACAGCGGCGGCAAGATTGACGGCCGATGTGGTTTTACCGACGCCACCTTTCTGATTTACGACTGCAACGATTTTTGCCATCTGTATCAAATCCTTTTATTTCAAATACTTTTTTATTATACAATTCAGCGTTTATTTTGTCAATGTTTCACGTGAAACATCATTCTTATTTATTCTTTCGATATATTCTGTATAGCTTTCCGTTTCTTTATGGAAGGAATTCGCGTCTATCCCGTTTTTTCTCATGGTCATGACCGCGTGGTCAAGGGTATTGATAAAAAGCTGAACATCTTTGAATATTTTAATATTTTTAGGTTTTTTCTTCTTTTCCGCAGGCTGAGGAGCGTTTTCTTCGAGAAGCTTTGAGACAAGCATTTCAGTCTCTGAAACATTAAGGCAGTTCTCTATAACCGCCTCAACCACCTCACTCATAAGATTATACTCGGGCAGACGGAGTATCGCTCTCGCGTGACGCTCCGTAAGACCGTTTGAAACAATCCGGCTGCGTATGTTTTCCGGCAAGCGGAGCAGTCTCAGTTTGTTTGAAACAGCGGAGGGGGATTTGCCGAGCTTTTTCGCAATACGGTCTCTGTTCATGCCGAATTGCCTGTTGAGCTGTTCTATTGCCTGCGCCTCCTCAAAAAAGTGAAGATCTTTTCTCTGCAGATTCTCAATAACAGCATATATCGCGGACTTTTCCTCACTGACGCTCACAACTATTGCGGGAACTTCCGCAAGTCCTGCCATTTTAGACGCTTTGAGTCGCCTTTCGCCTGCTATAAGCTCATATTTGCCCGAGCAGACCTCTCTGACCGTAACAGGCTGAAGCAGTCCGTTCTGATAGATACTCTGCGCCAGCTCCTCAAGGTCGTCCCAGTTAAACGTCTTTCGGGGCTGATGCGGATTCGGTCTGATATCATTTACGGGTATGCTCAGAATCTCACCGCACCGTTTTGTTTTTTCGCTGAATTTTACCATTAAACCTATCCTTTCATAAAAAATAATACCGTATGATTTAACGGTATCATACGGTAAATAAGTTGTCCAGCTTTTTTCATCGGTAAAATTCTGCCGGAAATATTATTATGTTTTATTATTCGAGAGGCTTTTTGGCGATTTGTGCCGAAGCTCTCGGATATTTTGGCGGAGTCTGCGAAATCTTTTTTATGCAGATTACGGTTCTTTCGCCGCAATCCTCTACAGTAAACTCCTTTGCCGAAACTGCCTTGCCGCCTAAAAGCTTAATCGCGCCCTTTGCGCTGTCCAACTCCTCGGCCGCTTTCGCTCCCTTCATGGCGGCAAATGTGCCTCCCTGCTTTAGAAGGGGAATACAGTATTCGCTGAGAACATTCATATTGGCTACGGCTCTCGCAGTCGCGAAATCAAACTTTTCTCTGAAAGCCTTGTTTCTGCCCGCTTCCTCCGCGCGGATATGAACAATATTCGCTTTAAGACCAAGCTCATTAATAACCGACTCAACAAAGGTAAGTCTCTTTTTTGTTGAATCCATAAGAGTCATTTTCAAGTCGGGCCTCGCTATAAGAATAACAACTCCGGGAAAGCCTGCTCCCGTACCTACATCTGCGACAGAAGCGTTTTTCGGAATATCAACCTCTCTGAGAAGTGAAAGACAATCGGCAAAATGCTTGCTGACTATTTCGTCGGGTTCTGTTATGGCTGTGAGATTCAGAGTTTTGTTTGTCTCAACGAGCATCTCCGCGTATTTATCAAATCTGTCAAGAGCTGTGCCATCAAGCTCAATTCCGACATTTTTCGCGGCTTCATAAAGTCTGTCTCTATTTATCATTTCAGGCCCTCCTTTTCAAGGTATATCAGAAGCACTGATATATCCGCAGGGCTGACTCCCGAGATTCTCGAAGCCTGTCCTACATTCTTAGGCTTGATTTTTGAAAGCTTCTCTCTCGCTTCAAGTCTGAGACCGATAATATCGTTATAATTTATGTCTGAAGGAAGAGCTCTGACCTCAAGACGATGCATTTCACTGACCTGAGCCTTCTGACGCTTTATGTATCCCTCATACTTTATATCTATCTCAACCTGCTCAAATATTTCATAGGCGAGGTCGGGGCGTTCTGTGTCAAATTCCTTAAGCAGCTCATAATTAAGCTGAGGACGCTTGATAAGTTCCGAAAGTCTCACTCCGCTGACAAGGGGAGATGTTTCACGTGAAACAAGCAGCTCATTCAGCTTTTCAGAGGGGGAGATAACGGTTTTTTCAACTCTTCTGCGTTCAGCGGCGATAAACTCCAGCTTGCGGTTATATTTCTCAAACCGCTCATCACTTATAAGGCCTATCTCGTGGCCGAGGGGAGTCAGACGCCTGTCAGCGTTGTCCTGTCTGAGGATAAGTCTGTATTCTGAGCGTGAAGTCATCATTCTGTAAGGGTCTGAGCAGCCTTTTGTAACAAGGTCGTCAACAAGAGTACCTATATATGACTCTGAACGGTCAAATATAACAGGCTCCTTGCCCTGCACCTTTCTCGCGGCGTTGATGCCTGCCACAAGTCCCTGCGCGGCGGCTTCTTCATATCCGCTTGAGCCGTTGAACTGACCTGCGCCGAAAAGTCCGTCAAAATCCTTGAATTCAAGAGAAGCGTCAAGAGCAAGAGGGTCTACACAGTCATATTCAATAGCATACGCCGTGCGCATCATCTGAGCGTTTTCAAGTCCGGGGATAGTATGCATAAACTCAAGCTGCACATCCTCAGGCAGAGATGAAGACAATCCCTGAAGATACATCTCTTCTGTGTTATATCCGCAAGGCTCAATAAATATCTGATGGCGCTCTTTTTCATGGAATCTTACTATCTTATCTTCAATACTCGGGCAGTATCTCGGCCCTTTGCCGTCAATCTTTCCTCCGTAAAGAGGGGAACGGTGAAGATTGTCAAGAATCACCTTTTTGGTCTGCTCGTTTGTGTATGTAACATAACAGCACATTTTATTTTCTATTTTAGAATTATTATCAAATGAAAACGGAACTATTCTTTCGTCGCCGAGCTGTTCCTCAAGGATATCCGAATTAACGCTCCGTCTGTTGACTCTCGCAGGTGTACCTGTTTTGAACCGGCGGGTAGGTACTCCCATCTCTTTAAGCACATTGGCAAGACCCTTCGCAGGGAACATTCCGTCGGGGCCGCTTTCGTAAGAAACGTCGCCTACATAAATTCTACCTGCGAGGAAAGTACCTGTCGCGAGAATAACGCACTGAGCCTTATACAAAGCCTCAAGATTGGTCTTAAGCTCCCACATTCCGTCATCGCATTTTTTAATGCTGACAATCTCGCCCTGACGAAGCTCAAGATTTTCCTGCTGTTCGAGAACCTTTTTCATATATTCCGAATAAGGTCTGCGGTCAATCTGAGCGCGGAGGGAATGAACAGCCGGCCCTTTGCCGAGATTGAGAATTCTGCTCTGCAGAGTGTTGGCATCTGCCGCTTTGCCCATTTCACCGCCGAGAGCGTCAATCTCTCTGACAAGGTGACCTTTGGAAGTGCCGCCGATTGACGGATTGCAGGGCATGTTTCCCACCCAGTCAAGATTTATGGTAAATACGGCTGTGTCGCATCCGAGACGTGCCGAAGCAAGCCCCGCTTCAATTCCAGCGTGACCTGCGCCGATAACCGCAACCTGATATGTTTTTGCAAAATACTCCATATTATTTTCCTACACAAAAATTACTGAAAACTTTATCTACTACTGCCTGCGAGGCTTTTTTGCCTGTCAGCTCAAGTAAAGCCGAAACAGCGTCGTCAATGCATACTCCCGCCGCGTCAAGGGTTACTCCGGCTGAAAGAGCGTTCTTCGCTTCTTTTATTGACTCAAGAGCCTTGATGCAGCACTGTCTCTGACGTTCATTTACAAGCATCGCCGCGTTGGGGTCAAAATTCTTAGTGCCGAGCAGAGTAGTGACTCTGTCCTTAAGCTCCTGAAGTCCCGTACCGTCCTTAGCGCTCATATACACAGGCTCACCCAGAGCGGAAATAATATAATCTTTATCAATCTTATTATCTTTATCGGTTTTATTAAGAATCGGTATAACAGGCTTGCTTCTGCAAAGCTCAATCAAATCAATATCTTCCTTTGTCAGCTCGTCGCCACAGTCAAACACGGCGAGAACTATTGCGCTCCTGCGTATCTTCTCACGGCTGCGCTCAACGCCGAGCTTTTCAACCGTATCGCCTGTTTCTCTGATTCCGGCGGTATCCGACAGGCGCAGAATGCATCCGTCGATATTGACCGTTTCCTCAACAACGTCTCTCGTCGTTCCCTTAACGTCAGTAACTATCGAGCGGTCATAGCCCGTGAGCAGATTCATAAGAGTTGATTTGCCTGCGTTGGGCTTGCCGATTATAGCGGCCTCAACGCCCGTTGTCACAGCCATACCGCTGTCAAATCTGTCAATCAGAGACTGAAGCTCTTTCTCCGCCGACTTAAGTGTTTCTATAATTTTATCTTCGTTTATTTCTTCAATTTCCTCGTCGGGGTAATCCACCCACGCGGAAATATGCGCGCATATTTCTATAAGAGAATTATTAATCTCATCTGTCTTTCTGCTTAAAGAGCCCTCGAGTATGTTCAGCGAAGCGCTGAGTCCCTGTTCGCCCTGAGAGCTGATAACTGACATTATGCTTTCCGCTCCCGAAAGGTCCATCTTGCCGTTGAGGAAAGCTCTTTTTGAGAATTCACCCGGCTGAGCGGGAACGGCACCGCAGTCAAGAATTACTCTCAGCACCTTCTGCATGACAAAAATACCGCCGTGGCAGGTAATCTCAACAGTATTCTCCCCCGTGAAGCTGTGAGGAGCTCTGAATACAAGACAAACAGCCTCGTCAACAGGCTGTTTCTTGTCATAAATTTTACCGTACGCCGCCGAGTAGCCTTTTAAATCGCTGAGCTTTTTTCCGCTTACGGAAACAAAAGCTTTATCGCATATTTCGATAGCGTCCGCGCCCGAAACTCTCAGCGTGGCAATTCCGCCTACTCCCGCAGGGGTGGCGACAGCGGCTATTGTTTTATCATTAAAAGCCATGTCATTCTCCTTATGAAACAGCCGCCGCAACGACCTTATCCATAACCTTAAGCTCAGCGGAAACAATCTTTCCGTCATTGCGCTCAATATCTACAGTGTAAAACAATCCCCGTGAATGAGAGGAGTTTTCATCAGCCTTAAGCGTCTGAGTGAATACAGGAGCCCTGAGCTTAAAGCACATAATGCAGTCTGTTGCAAAAACCGCGCCCACAGCGATAATAAGCGCAAAAAGTATGCTGAGAATCACAGCAAGAGGCTTTTTTGATTTCGGATTCTCTTTTTTGCTGTTTTTCAGAACAAGGGGAACTTTCCTGCCGCATATTCTGTCCGCAATTCTTCCGTACGCGGCCTTTGCGGGGCAGTCCTTCAAAACGGCAAAGCCCGTGGAAGAAGCATAGGTGATTTCTTCGTCCTCAGGTACAACACCGATAAGCTGAACGCTTACCGCATTAATTGCCTCATCAATATTAAAGAACTTGCCTTTTTTTGTAGGAGTTTTATTAAATCTGTTTATAACAAGGCGAATATCGTCAACGCCCATACCGATAAGCTCGTCAGCGGCTGTCGACGCGGCCTTGGTGCATATCTCATCGGGAGTAGTGATTATTATTGCTCTGTCCGCGCAGGCGGCGGCAAGTCTGAATCCTCCGGTGATGCCCGCAGGGGAGTCAAACAGAAGATAATCATAGTCGCCCTCTACAGCGTCAATAAATCTTCTGACTTTTTCTTCGGTAAACGAATCGTCCCATTTTCTCGGTGCCGAAACAGTATCCACAGCTCCCTCGAAGCCGACAGCGTCAGCAAAGTCGCATACGCCGTTAATCGCGTCGCCCCAGTTATAAAGGGATGTATCATCTCCGCCTATCATAAAGTCAACACAGCCCTGACCTATATCAAAATCAACAACAAGAACGCTCTTTCCCTTTCTGGCAAGAGAAATAGCCGCTCCGGCGGTAAACGAGGATTTGCCCGCTCCGCCTTTTCCTGATGCAATAATAATTTTTTCTGCCATAAAATCACCCTTTTTACGGTATATCAGCCAAGCAGAGTTCCGGTCTGCTGATTAGCTGCGTTTTTCTGATTATTATCGTTCTTATAATAATATTCATATATAGCCTGAGCAACGGGAGAGCAGGATGTACCCGAGCGTCCTCCCTCAATAGCAACGGCTATAGCAATCTCAGGGTTATCGTACGGAGCAAAGGTTATAAAGAAACCGTTCGTAAGCACAACCTTATTACCGTTTATATTATGCTCAACCTGTGATGTACCTGTTTTTGCGGCGCAGGTAACCGCGCTTCCGACTCCGTTGGTAAGCTCAAGAGAGTTTGTAATAACTCTTCTCATACCTTCCTTGACAATCGTAATGTTTTCATCATGAAGTCCTGTCTCAACAACAACCTCAGGCTGACTTTCAGATACAGATTCCGATAAATCAAAATTCTTTATTTCTTTAATAAGATGAACTTTATATCTTGTTCCGCCGTTTGCTATGGTAGCGCAGTAGTTTGCAAGCTGAACGGGAGTGAAAAGATTACCCGCCTGACCGATAGCTGACTGAATGGTGAAACCGGGCATCCATTTCTGATTAATAGATGTTCTGTAGCTGGGGGAGTCAAGGATACCTGTGTTTTCGGGCAGCTCAATTCCCGTTGACTGACCCAAGCCAAGCAGCTGACGGTAGGTGTTCATTTTTTCAACACCGAGCTCAATGCCGAGCTTGTAAAAGAACGTGTTGCAGGAATCCTGAAGCGCCGTTCTGACATCAATGATGTTCGTTCTGTGATTCGCAATACAGTCAAAGGTCATATCAAGATACTGATATTTATAATGACATTCATATGTTGAATTTTCGTCAATAACGCCTTCTTCCAGTCCCGCAAGGGCAACTGACGGCTTTGATGTGGAGCCGGGAGCGTAAACGCTCTGCAGAGCTCTGTTCCAGAGCGGTGAAGCGTCATCTTCAAGCAGAGTGTCGTAATCGTCATTATAAGTATTAAGGTCATATGACGGATATGTAGCTGAAACAAGCACCTCGCCCGTGTTGCAGTTAAGAGCAACAACGGAACCGCCGTGAGGTACCTGGTCCGAAATATTATCACAAAGCTTCTTAAGCGCGTCCTGCGCAACCTTCTGCGCACCTGCGTCTATGGTGAGAATAACGCTTTCTCCGTTCTTTACAGGTATGGGATATTCTGTGGAAACACTTCCGTCAGCTCCCGTGATAACGGCTTTCTGCCCGTCGGTGCCTCTGAGCGTGTCTTCCATAAGAAGCTCAATTCCCGTTTTGCCCACAAGGTCATTCATTCCGTAGCCTTTTTCTTTAAGCTCACTGTATTCCTCAGCGTCAATAGCGCCGACCATGCCGAGAATGTGCGGTGCAAGAGTGCCGTCATAATATTCTCTGTATGCCTCGATTTCAACATCAACGCCCTTGTAGAATGACGATTTCTCTTTAATATACGCAACTATAACATCTTCAACGTCCTCGGCAAATCTGTACGGATTCGCGGTGTTGAAGCCGTTGAGCTTAAGCTGATAGCAGACTGCAGCTATTTTTCTCGCGTCAGTTTTTGAATACTTTTCAAGCATATATTTCTCGGTGAGCTCTTTCATGCAGTCACCTGCCGTAGCGTACCTGTTAAGGTCAAGCAGATCTTCACCGAGCATTACCTTTATTTCATGCTCACTGTCTTCTTTATAAGCATAATTGCCTGAGGAATCCACAACTATCGGGAATTCGTCAATCCATTCCGCGCCGTTTTTTTCAAAAAGATTTATAAGTGAGAGAATTATTTCATTTCTCTGCTCCTGCTCTTTAAGAGACGGAAAATCCGTCGCATTAAAAATCAGCGTGTTGCCCTGTCTGTTGCCGACGAGAACAACGCCGTTTCTGTCAAGAATCTCGCCGCGTGTGGCTTTTACAGTGCTTGTTGAAACAGATGTTGACCCCGCAAGAGCGTATTCCTCGCCCTTTACAATCTGAGCGTTATAAAGTATGCCCGCAAAAGCAAGAAAGAACGCCACAATAATAAAAACGGTGGCATAATGTCGTCCTGCTTTTATCTTGTATTCATTTTCTTTGATTCGTCTGACTCTGATTTTTGCGCCGCCGGCGTCATAATAATCATAGCCCTCAAGGTCTTTTTCGGATTTCATCATCTCACCGTCCTTTCATCAGGAATAAATAATACTTTATTCCGTTCTGTTCTTTGCGGAAATAAATCTGACAATATAATAAAAAACAAAAGCAAACAGCAGTGAATAAATCACCGAAGCCAGATAAACGTTAATATAAACATAATCGGCACTGTGAGCCGCGCTGTGACAGTAGAAAATCAGGAAATAAAGAGTATTGTAAATCAGAAGTGCCGCCGTGCTGAAAAGATAGCAGGTTTTAAGATTGTTTCTGAAAATTCCCGTAATCAGAAGTCCTGACGCAAAACCGATACAGGTAAGCGCGACACTGTGAAAGCATAACGACTCAGCGGAAAAAGCGTCAAGCAATACTCCCGCAAAAAGTCCGAAAAGCATTCCCCACATTTCACGCTCAAACATACCTACACACACAGTCAGCGGCACAAGCAGCATAACCGGCACAGCTGTCGGTCTCGGGAAAATAAACTGGTTATTCTGCAGAAGAAAGGTAACGAAAATTACCGCCGCAAGCTTAATGCGACGGGCACGATTCGCTTTATTTTCATTATAAAACGTTCCGTTTTCCATTTTCTGCTCCTTATAAATTACTGTGTTACGCCTTTACCGTTAAAATCAGTGATAATAAATACGTCCTTGATTTCAGCAAGGTTAACATTTGATTCCAGTTTTGCATAAAAAGAAATATCCGTTTTGGACTTATTTATCTCGCTTACCGTTCCCACAATAAGGTCTTTCGGGAAAATTCCGCCAATTCCGAGCGTGCATACAACGCCGCCTGTGGCGATTCCGCTGTCCTTATCCAGTCCCGGCATCTTGCAGAATTCAGAGCCCGCTCCGTCTTCAAAGCCTGTAACATAGCCTATTACATTGCTTCTTGTTTCATATACGGCCGCGTTGAACTTCGGGCTTGAGAATGTGGTTACGGTGCAGCTTGCGGCGGTAACCGCAGAGACAACACCCACAAGGTTTTTGCCGTAAATAACAGGGTCGTTGACTTTTATGCCTTTAGAGCTGCCCTTATCAAGTATAATCGAACCGAACGCGTCGCTTGTATCTCTTGAGAGAATTGTTGCCGCCGCAAACTGATAGTCAGAATGTTCTTCCTTAACCTGAAGGAATTCCTCGTATGTTTTCAGCGTTCTTTTTGTATTTTCGTAGTCCGCAAGCTCGCCCTGATAATCAGCCAGCTTCTGCTTGAGCTCGGCGTTTTCTTTCTGCAGTGTATCCGACGAGCGGAAATAACCGCAGAATCTGTCGAGTCCGTTTCCTACAAAAGTCGAAACCTGCTGAAACGGCTTCATAACCGTAACAACAGCCGCGGAAACGGGGGTGCTGCCTGAATGAGCAACACCTGCAATAACCGCTCCAAGTATCAGAGCGGCTATAATCAGACCGAATATTTTTGTTGCTTTCTTTTTCAGAAAATTGTTCATACTTTTACCTTCGATGGTTCAGTGTAATTTATTAAAGCTTCTTTTCAAGGCAGATGCCTGTACCTTCAACGGCACAGTCAATGGGAGTGTTCGCAATCTCAACAGGGATATTAAGCTCCTGCTCAATGAGCTTGTCCAGTCCTCTGAGAAGAGAACCGCCGCCGCACAGAGTAATGCCGTTATCCATAATATCCGCCGCGAGCTCGGGGGGAGTATTTTCAAGTGTTGTTCTTACAGCGTCAACAATCTGCATTACGGCGTCTGAAAGAGCCTCTCTGATTTCTTCAGAAGTGATTTCAATATTAAGGGGAAGACCGTCAACAAGATTTCTTCCTTTAACGTCCATTGCGCCCTCGCCCTCATATTCATAAGCGGAGCCAAGCTTGATTTTAATATCCTCAGCCGTTCTTTCGCCTATAAGGAGGCTGTATTTTCTCTTGACATAGTTGATGATTGCCTCGTCCATGCTGTCGCCCGCAACCTTGATTGAAAGAGAGGTAACAATATCCTTAAGCGCAATTACCGCAACCTCTGATGTACCGCCGCCTATATCAACAATCATGCTTCCCGTTGCGCCTGTAACAGGCAGACCTGCGCCGATGGCAGAGGCAAGAGGAGCCTCAATAATACTTATGTATTTAGCGCCTGCTGATTTAACCGCGTCGTTAACGGCTCTGCGCTCAAACTCGGTAACACCTGACGGAACGCATACCATGATTCTCGCTCTGTTGAATGGAGAACCTCCCGTTGCCTTTCTTATATATCTGCGCAGCATTTCAGCTGTTGCGTCAAAGTCGGCAACAACACCGTTCTGTATAGGATGAAGCGCAACAACAGAACCGGGTGTTCTTCCTATCATTTCTTTAGCCTGAGAGCCCACAGCAACTACTCTTGAGGGACTGAATCTCTGGTCCATGGCAACTACAGACGGTTCTCTTATGATAATACCCTTGCCTTTAACAAAAACGAGAGTATTCGCAGTACCTAAATCTATTCCTATATCCTGTGAAAAAAGCATTGTATTTTCCCCTTTTCCTTCAATTATCTTTCTGTGGGTATTGTTTTTAACGTTACGTTTTCTTTTATAAAATCTTCGGGCTTGAAATTCTCATCAAAGCATTCGTTATTAAGAATGAAAGAGAAGCCGACAGTGTATCTTGAATGATCGAAAATATAATAGTAATAAACCGAATCTTCATATACGCTCTTGAAAACTTTTGTTTCTTTGCCGAAAAGCTTTGTCGTTGACTCCTCAATCTTCGGGTTAAATGACTCGTCACCGCTGACATAAAAAACAGCCTGCTGAGCCGCGAGCTTGCGTCGATATTCTTCTTCAACAGTCATGTGGTCCTGAATCTCAACATTGATTTCGCATACAGCGTCACCCGTGCAGTCAGCATGCTGAAGTCTGAACGCTTTAATGTTCTCGTCAAATTTCCATTTATCGGGGATATTCATTTTTATCGCGGCGTTCTGAATTGTTTTCTTATCTGATTTCATTACAACGGGGAATGTAACCGAGCCCTCGGCCTTTTTTCCGTCTTTATTTGTAATTTTTTCAATTATATTGCCGTATTCGTCCTGAACAGGGTCGCCGTTCTTCATAACCATTTTGTGCTCGTCACCGTGTTCATCAATAATTATGTTTTTTTTGCAGCCTGTGAAGGATACTGCTATAAGCGCCGCGGCGCATACTACTGCAATAGTTCTTTTCATAAAGACACCTACCCAATTTTATTCATTATAAAGTATAACATTGCCGTTGTCTGTTGTCAATGAAAAAGCTTTTTTAATAAGTGAACATTTTTTAAATTTTTTATTTGTCGCCCGTGAAGCGACCATTCACACAAATTCCAAAGCTATAATAGGGTCACCGAAAGGGAAAAACAAATAAAATTCTGGAGGAACTCAACATGAAAAACAACATTACGGAAATGGTATTTATCCTTGACAAAAGCGGCTCAATGTCCGGTCTCGAAAAGGACACAATCGGCGGATTCAACTCCATGATAAAAAAGCAGAAAAAAGAAGACGGCAAAGCGTACGTTTCAACCGTTCTTTTCAGCGATAAAAGCACGGTTATTCATGACAGGGTTGATATTTCAGAAATTAAGCCAATGACGGAAAACGACTATTTCACAGAGGGCTGCACCGCTCTCATAGACGCTGTCGGCGGCGCGATTCACCATATCAGAAATATACATAAGTACGCCCGTAAGGAAGACGTACCCGAAAACACAATTTTTGTAATCACAACCGACGGCATGGAAAACGCAAGTCATATTTATTCAGGCGACGAAGTGAAAAAGATGATAGAGCAGCAGAAAGAGAAGGGCTGGGAATTCATCTTTATCGGAGCGAATATCGACGCCGTTGAAACAGCCTCTAATTTCGGAATTTCTTCTGACCGCGCGGTAAATTATCACGCGGACGCGCAGGGAACAGAAGTCGTTTATGACAACATCTGCTGCGCCGTTTCAAGCGTAAGAGAGGGAAAAGCTCTTTCTCCCTGCTGGAGCGAAAAAATCAACCGTGACTTTAAGCGCAGGAAAAAATAATATCTTGAATTTTTGACTGTTTTGTGCTATTTTTTACTTGTGTATGCTTTATTAAATATACAATAAAGGAAGAAAAACAGCATGGAAATAATAAACAGCGCAGAACAGTTTTCAAGCCCTGCATCAGACAACAGAATAATAACGGGGAACAGCTTTTCATTTGTAAATTCCGTTATTAAATTCGGCGGAAGTAATAATATCCTTTTTATTGATGAAAACGTCAGAATTAAGAATTCAACATTTGTTTTCAACGGAAGCAATTCGATAATTTTCTTATCAGAAAACAAATATGACTATATTCTTAATATTACAATCCATAATAACTCCGCCGCGTATATCGGCAAAAACAATTACATAAACGGCACTCTTAATATGGTGCTTTCTGAAGAGAAGCATATTTTTATCGGCAGCAATAACCTGTTTTCTTTCGGTATCTGGTTAAGAGTCGCCGACCCGCATCTTGTGTACAGCATTGATTCAAAAGAAAGACTTAATCTTTCAAAAAGCATTTTTCTCGGCGACCATGTATGGGTTGGTCAGGCCGCAATGCTTCTTAAAGGAACAGAAATTCACTCGGGCAGCATAATCGGTGCCATGGCTCTTGTCGCAAATAAAAAAATAAGCTCAAATACCTCATGGGGCGGTAACCCCGCGAAGCAGATATCGTCTGATATTTTCTGGAGCAGCGAATGTGTTCATCAATGGACAAAAAAAGAAACAGAAAAATCACTTAAATCTTCCAATAACAGTTATATTTATGAAAATAACAGCAGTCAGTTTATTCCGTTCAGTGAGATAGATAAAAAGCTGACCGAATGTCTGACCTCGCAGGATAAGCTTGAATATCTGAAACAGATATGGGCAAATACAGATAAAAACCGTTTTTCGCAAGTTGACGGCAAATCAAAAAAGATTTCGCTCTTTAACCGCAAATAGGATGGTGCTATATGAAAAAAACAGTTTCAGTTATTCTCGCAGCTATAATTTCCTTAAGCGCGCTGTTTTCGGTTAATGTTTCTGCGCAGGACAATGTCACATATCCCATCGGGATAACAAAAGAAATGTGCGCCCCGTCATACTGGTATGACAAGGGCGCGGGCGACGGTGACAGACTTCTCATGACAGACGAAGAGATTGCCGCGGTCAATCAGGCGGCCATTGACGGCAAGGGAACAAACGTCATTGACCTTTTTAATATAAAAGAAACATATGACGCGACAAGTCAGAAAAACAGCCTTGCCAATCTTTCAATTCCGTCAAGAGACTGGTACATAGACGGCAAAAAAGCCGATAAAACCGAGATATTCAATAATATTATCTCCGCGATAAAAGAAACAGGATATGAAGGTACGCAAAATACAAAATTTGCAGTCTGCACCTCTCACGCAGAGTTAAAGGCGTATCCCATAGATAAATTTGTCGGCTACAGCGCCGCAGACCCGGATAATGAAATCGTAAACTCCGCTCTGTGCGTAAACGAGCCATTCGCCGTGAGAGCGAAATGCGATATTGACGGCGAAACATTTTACTGGGGATATACCCATAACTGCACAGGATGGATAAACGCGAAAAATCTCGCAATATGCGCTGACAGAGACGAGTGGCTTGACACCTGTAAAGCGGATATCGGCGGCGATGATTTTATTGTTGTAACTCAGGATAAGATTATTACCGAGCCTTCCATCTCCGCACCTTATATGTCTGAGGTAAGACTGAATCTCGGTACAGTTTTAAAGCTTGTACCCGAGGATGAAATTCCTCAGAAAATCGGCGAAAGAGGCGCGTGGAACAATTATGTTGTTTATCTTCCCGTAAGGAATGACGACGGAACATACGCCAAAAAGATTGCTCTTATTCCCGAGCATTGCAGTGTAAGCGTGGGATATCTTCCTTTCACACAGAAAAATCTCATTGATGTGGCGTTCTCGTGCCTCGGCAACCGTTATGGCTGGGCAGGCATGCTTTATTCAATGGACTGCTCACTTTACACAAGAATTATTTACCGCTGCTTCGGATTTGAAATTCCGAGAAACACCACATGGCAGCAGCTTGTGCCGGATACCATGATAAGCTTCGACGGTCTCGACGAGCCTCAGCGAGAGAAGCTTATTGAGACAATGCCGATTGGAACTCTTCTTTATTTTGACGGCCATACCATGATGTATATCGGCTCTGAGAACGAAACAAATTATGTTATCAGCGATTTAGGCACGGTAGTTGAGAGCGAGGGCGAAATTGTTGTAAAAACAGCATATTCCGTTGTTGTCAACTCGCTTACCGTCCGCCGCGGCTCGGGCAAAACATGGCTCAGTCAGCTGACGGGAACGTTTGTTGCTGTGCCGAAAGCGGACATGAGCGAATGTGAAATCAGCGCCGTTAAGGATGAAAACGGAGAAATCACCGTTAAAGTATCTTATGAAGGCAAAGAACTTTATGAGGATATAAATTATACGGTTGAGATTGACGGCGACACAGTAACCGTCAGCGGAATCAATAATTTTAACGGAACAGCGTCTGTAAATGCTCAGACAGTAAAAGTTTGCTTTCTGCAGAAAATCATAAATTTCTTTACAACACTTATTCAGAAGATTATCGCGTTTTTTAAATGAAATGGATAGAAAAC
>JAZUHE010000009.1:0-22096 GCA_045641565.1 Acutalibacteraceae bacterium
TTTTTTTGAAGACAAAGAAAATCCGCATCACGCATACTGGCGTATTCGGATGCGGATTTGATGCAGTATTCGGGAAAATTATCCGTCAAAAATAAAAGTATCCTTACGAGACTGTGCCGAATGCGACAGATCCATTTTATACAGCAGATATTGATTCTCCCGCCTGCTTTAACATATCCGTAAAATACGGCATGACCTCAGGCGGTATTTCTCCGTGCACAATCTCAAAGCTGACAGTGCCTTTATAATCAGCCCTGTGAAGCACGTCCATGCACGCTTTCCAGTCGATTCTGCCGAAATACGGCGGAAGATGCTCGTCGGAGCGGGCGTTGTTGTCGTGAACATGGGTACAGGTTATATAATCAGCCAGAAGCGCCATGTTCTCAGACTGCTTGTCTTTAAATGAAATATTCGCGTGACCGAAATCCCAGCAGCAGGTGATATTATCCTGATTAAAGCTTTTTATAAGCGACAGCAGCTCATCCGCCTCAGAGCAGAATCTCGACGGATGATTGTCCTCACAGAAAAGATTCTCAAAGGCCATACCCACTCCGTATTCCGCTGATTTTTTAACACAATCCGCAAAATAATCATGGTTATAATTCAGCGCGGCTTCTTTTGTGTAGGTCAGATTGTCATAGTCAAATTCGTCACCGTGAGTGACCATGTATTTCGCTCCCATTTCGGCGGTGGCTTCAAGAGCACGCTCAGCATAGAGCTTATGATTGCTTCCCCATTTGCCGTAACGGTTGTATGGCGCGTGAGTCTGGTGAACTCTCAGTCCGCAGGAATGAAATATATCAAGATTTTCACGCATTATATCTTTCCAGTTGTCACGACTTACGGGGGGAGTGTAGTCAAGGGCGGTGAAGCCTGATTTTGACAGGATTTCGGCGGCCCGCTTTGCGGACACGGTTTTCATAAGATATTCTATGTTAATACTGTATTCCATAATTCTACCTCGAGAAACAGGGACTGTATAAAACAGTCCCTGTTTTTTAACCCATTTTTGCTTTGATGTCCGCGAGTCGGCTGAGAGCTTCCTTAAGTGTATCGTCCTTCTTGGCGAAATGAACGCGTACGATATTGTTAACGTCCTCTTTAAAGAATGATGTGCCGGGAACGCAGGCAACGCCGACTTTTTTTGCCATTTCTTCGCAGAATTCCACGTCGGTCTGACCTTTTTTAAGATACTGACCGATATTGGCGAGCACGAAGTACGCACCCTGCGGGTCGGTGTATTCAATGCCTATATCGTCAAGGCCCTGCGTGAAGAGCTTTTTCATATGGGCGTAATGGTCGCCGAACTCCTTATAATAGCTGTCGGGCATGTCAAGACCTACACAGGCAGCCTCCATAAGGGGAGAAGCGGCGCCTACTGTGTTGAAGTCGTGATACTGCTTGATTCTGTCCATAAGATGTTTCGGAGCGATAGCGTAGCCGAGACGCCAGCCTGTGATTGAGTAAGTCTTTGAAAGGCTGGAGCAGCTTACTGTGCGCTCCCACATTCCGGGCAGGCTGTTCATGTATGTGTGCTTATGTCCGTCATAAACGATATGCTCATAAACCTCGTCCATAATGGCGTAAACGTCATATTTTATGCACAGGTCAGCGATAATCTTAAGCTCGTCATAGGTGAAAACCTTACCGCTGGGGTTAGAGGGGTTGCAGATAAGAATCGCCTTTGCACCCTGTTTGAACGCGTCCTCAAGCACGTTGGCGTCGAAGTTGAATTCGGGCGGAACAAGAGGAACGAAAATCGCCTCGCAGTCTGCCATGATTGCCTGAGCGTGATAATTCTCAAAATAAGGGGAGAACATTATGATTTTGTCTCCGGGATTTGTCAGAGCGAAAATGGTGTCAACCATGGCCTCAGTTGAGCCGATTGTGACTACCATCTCTGTGTTGGGGTCAAGAGTTCTGCCCATGAAGCGGCCTGCTTTTCTTGCCAGAGCTTCACGGAAGTTGGGGGCGCCCATTGTGATCGGATACTGATGGGGGCCGATTGCGCTTATCTCTGCGAGCCTGTCTGTAATAGCCTTGGGAGGGTCAAAATCCGGGAATCCCTGAGCGAGATTGATTGCTCCGTGCTCTATGGCGATTCTCGTCATTCGTCTGATAACCGAGTCTGTGAATAATTTGTTTTTTCTGCTGAGTTCCTGCATTGTTATCTCCTCCTTACTTTATGCCAAGCTCCGCTGAATCGGCCGTAATAAGGCCGTGCTCATTGATAATGTCTTCAAATTTATGAGCGTGGTCAACTCTGAATACCATATAGGCAAGACCGTGCTGATGCCCGAAAACAGAGTACATATATTCAATGTTTATGTCATTATCCGCCATGATTTTCAAAAGCTCGTTGAGACCGCCTGTCTTATCTGAAACGGCGACGGCGAAAACGGAATTGACGGAAATAATGAATCCGTTATTCTGAAGAATTTCAGACGCTTTTTCATAATCATCAGTGATAAGTCTTAATATGCCGTAATCATCCGTTTCAGCGGTGTGAATTGCCTTAAGGTCAATACCGTTATCGGATAAAAGGCTTGTAATTTCAAGAAGCTGACCAGAGCGGTTTTCAAGGAAAAGAGAAATCTGTTTAATAACCTTCATAGTGAACCTCCTTAAATTTTACGCTTGTCAATAACACGGACAGCCTTGCCCTCACTGCGCTCAATGGATTTGAGCGCAACAAGACGAACCTTGGTGTAAATGCCGAGCATTGCCTTAAGAGCGGCAACGAGCGATTTTTCCATGGATGTGATTTTACCTAAGCTGTCTGAGAAATTATCCTGAGTCATTTCAACCATAACCTCGAGGGTGTCGCTGTTGTTGACTCTGTCTACAATAATCTGATAGTTCGACTGATAGCCCTGCTCTATGAGAACAGTCTCAATCTGTGACGGGAATACGTTGACACCCTTGACGATAAGCATATCGTCGCTTCTGCCCATGGGCTTGCACATCTTTGTGAATGTTCTGCCGCAGGAGCAGGTGCCTTTAGTGAGCACGCAGATGTCTCTTGTGCGGTAGCGGAGCAGGGGAAACGCCTCTTTTGTGATTGAGGTGAATACCAGCTCGCCCTGACTTCCGTCGGGGAGTACCTCGCCTGTGTCGGGGTCAATGATTTCCGCGATGAAGTGGTCCTCGTTTATGTGCATGCCGTTCTGCTCACTGCATTCAAAGGCAACGCCGGGGCCGCTTATCTCTGTAAGTCCGTATATGTCAAAGGCTTTGATGCCAAGCTGATTCTGAATATCCTGACGCATGTTTTCGCTCCAGGCCTCAGCCCCGAATATGCCCGACTTAAGCTTGATTTTATCCTTAAGACCTTTTTCGTTTATGCATTCCGCGAGATACTGAGCGTATGACGGAGTACAGCACAGCACTGTTGTGCCTAAATCCTCCATGAACTGAAGCTGCCTGTCGGTGCTTCCCGAGGACATGGGCAGAGTAAGACTTCCGAGCTTGTGACTGCCGCCGTGAAGTCCCGCGCCGCCTGTGAAGAGTCCGTAGCCGTAGGCGACCTGACATACATCATCTTTTGTGGCGCCTGCCGCGGCAAGAGCTCTCGCGCAGCATTCCTCCCACAGGTCAACGTCGTGCTGAGTGTAAAACGCAACAACTCTTTTGCCTGTTGTGCCCGAGGTGGAGTGAATTCTCACGCACTCTGATTTCGGCACGGCGAGAAGTCCGTCGGGATAAGCGTCACGCAGGTCAGCCTTTGACATGAAGGGGAGCTTGCCTAAATCCTCAAGAGTTTTAACGTCATCGGGTGTGACGCCCTTTTCCTCCATCTTTTTGCGGTAGTACGGCACATTGTCCCATACGTGCTTAACCTGCTTTATGAGTCTTTCGGTCTGCCACTCCCTTATTTTTTCGGGCGAGGCACACTCGATTTCTTTCTGATAATAGTTTTCCATATAAAATTCACCTTGTTTATGCATTTTTGCCAAGCTCAAACGCTTTTTTGTTAAGCTCAATAAACTTCTCGGGAACGCCTGTTTCAATAGCCTTCATCCACTCCTCGTCAGAGAAGTCAAAGTACTTTGAAAATCTGCCAAGAAGAACGAGGTTAACAGCCTTTGCCGAGCCTGCCTGCATTGCAAGTGAAAGAGCGTCGATAGAATCGAGATTAATACCCTTATCCTTCATTTTGCCCTCAAGATTTTCGGGATATTCCGCCGCTCCGGTGATAACGGGCATGGGATTAACCTGCTGATTGTTTGTGATGATTACGCCGCCGGGCTTGAGAAACTCGGTATATCTCGCCGCTTCGAGAAGCTCAAAGGAGATAATAACGTCGGCCTCACCCTTGTCGATAATGGGGGAGTAAACTCTGTCGCCGTAGCGGACATATGTTACAACCGAGCCGCCGCGCTGGCTCATGCCGTGAACCTCGCTGACCTTAACGTCGTAGCCCTTACCGAGAAGAATTTTACCCAGAAGCTTACTGGCGAGAAGCGTACCCTGACCGCCGACGCCTACTATCATAACATTTTTTGTTTTCATATTATTCAGCCCTCCTTGCCGCTGCCGAGAGCGTTGAATTTACAAAGCTGAGCGCATACGCCGCAGCCTGTGCAGAGTGTGTTGTCAATTTTAGCTTTTTTATCTGTGATGCTGATTGCGGGGCAGCCTATCTTCATGCATGACTTGCAGCCTATGCACTTGTCGGGGTCTGCCGCAATCGGTCCCGGATGTTTAACATATTTAAGCAGCGCGCAGGGACGTCTTGAAATAACAACAGAGGGCTCGGGAGCGTTAATCTCTTCGTTGATAACTCTGTCGCATTCCTCAAGATTATAGGGGTCAACAACTCTGACTCTCTTTATGCCGACAGCCTTGCAGAGAGCTTCAAGGTCAATCTTGGCGCAGGGGTCACCCTTGAGATTGAAGCCTGTTGTGGGGTTCTGCTGATGACCTGTCATGCCTGTGATTGAGTTGTCAAGAATTATTACAGTAGAATTTGATTCGTTGTAGGCGATGTTGATAAGACCTGTTACGCCTGAATGCATAAAGGTCGAGTCGCCGATAACCGCTACGGATTTGCTGTCGCTTCTGCCTTCGTTGGCCTTGTTGAAGCCGTGAAGACCCGAAACGGAAGCACCCATGCAGATTGTGGAGTCAATCGCCGCGAGGGGAGCCACAGCGCCGAGGGTGTAGCAGCCGATATCGCCTAAAACAGTGAGCTTGTTTTTCTTAAGAGTGTAGAAAAGTCCTCTGTGAGGGCAGCCGGCACACATAACAGGCGGACGCATGGGAATATTCTCTTCAAGAGTGTATCCCTTTTCGCATTCAGCGCCGAGCTTCTCGGCAACAATATTCTGACTCAACTCGTCGATACAGCCGAAAATCTCCTTGCCCTCTACCTTAACGCCTATTGAGTTGCAGTGAGCCTCGATGATTCCGTCAAGCTCCTCGATTACGATAACCTTATCAACGCCGGCGGCGAAGTCGATTATCTTTTTAACGGGCATGGGGTTAATCATTCCCAGCTTGAGAACGGGATATTTATCTCCGAATACCTCTTTGGCGTACTGATAGCCTGTTGAGGATGTGATGATACCCATTGATTTGTCTTCGCCGTCTTCTGTTCTGTTGATAGAATCAGTCTCGGCGAAAGCCGTAAGAGCCTTTGTTCTCTCTTCAACTACAGGGTGACGCTTCTTGGCGTTGCCGGGCATCATGATATATTTCACGCCGTTCTTTTCGTATTCCTTCTGAGGAATATCCGCTCTGTCGGATGTTTCAACTATCGACTGAGAGTGGGCGATTCTTGTGCACATTTTAACTATAACGGGTGTGTCGAATTCTTCTGAAATCTCATACGCCTTTTTAACGAAGTTAAGAGACTCCGCCGAGTCTGAGGGCTCGAGCATGGGCAGCTTGGCCGCGATTGCGTAATGGCGTGAATCCTGCTCGTTCTGAGAGGAATGCATGCCCGCGTCATCGGCAACGGCGATAACCATACCCGCGTTTACGCCTGTGTATGAGATTGTGAAAAGCGGGTCAGCCGCCACGTTGAGGCCGACGTGCTTCATGCCGCAGAAGGACCTTTTGCCTGCGAGAGAAGCGCCGAAGGCGGACTCCATGGCAACCTTTTCATTGGGAGCCCACTCAGCGTATATTTCTTTGTATTTCGCCGCGCACTCGGTGATTTCGGTGCTCGGTGTTCCGGGGTAACTGGAAACGAAACCGCAGCCAGCCTCATAGAGACCTCTTGCGAACGCTTCATTTCCGAGCATTAAACATTTCATTATTTATCATTCCTTTATCAGCCGGTAATCTGTGCTTCAACAAGACGACCGTGGCAGTATTTTTCTCTTAATACAGGCTTCTCGATTTTGCCTGTGGGGTTACGGGGAACTTTGTCAAATATAATCTGACGGGGACGCTTGTATCTGGGAAGCTCGAGGCAGAATTCCTGAATTTCCTCTTCTGTGCAGGTCATTCCCTCTTTGATTTCGATAATGGCCGCTGTTACCTCGCCGAGACGGGGATGAGGTACGCCGATAACGGCAACGTCCTTGATTTTGTCGTTCTTGCGAAGATGGTCTTCAATCTGAACGGGATAGATATTTTCACCGCCGGAAATAACAACGTCTTTCTTACGGTCAACAAGATAAATGAATCCGTCTTCGTCTTCCTTGGCCATGTCGCCGGTGTAGAGCCAGTCCCCCTTTTTGATTTCGTCTGTGGCTTCACGGTTCTTGTAGTAGCATATCATTACGCCGGGGCCTTTGACAGCAAGCTCGCCGACATCGCCCTGCTTGACGGGATTGCCGTTTTCGTCGATGATTTTTGTTTCCCAGCCGAAGCCTGCCTTGCCGATTGCGCCGACCTTATGTACGTTTTCGATTCCAAGATGAACACAGCCGGGGCCTAAGGATTCGCTCAGACCGTAGTTGGTGTCGTACTTGTGATTCGGGAAGTATTTGAGCCATCTGTGAACAAGGCTGGGGGGAACGGGCTGAGCGCCTATATGGAGAAGTCTCCACTGCTCGATAAGATGGTGGTCAAGGTCAATTTTGCCGCTTTCGATAGCGTCAAGAATATCCTGCGCCCACGGAACAAGGAGCCATACTATTGTGCATTTTTCTTCAGTAACTGTTCTGAGAATCCATTCGGGAGTAACGCCTCTTAAGAGAACGGCCTTGCTGCCTGTGATGAGACTGCCGAACCAGTGCATCTTGGCGCCTGTATGGTAAAGGGGAGGAATGCACAGAAAAACATCGTCGTGAGTCTGTTTATGATGGTCCTGCTCACATTTACATGAGTGAACGAGCGCGCTGTGCTTATGAAGAATAGCTTTCGGGAAGCCTGTTGTACCGGATGAGAAATAGATAGCGGCCAAATCTTCCCCGTCAAGCTGAACGGGAGGAACGTTTGATGAACAGAATGAGAAAAGCTTCATGAAATCCTCAGCGTAATCGGGGCAGTCGGGGCCGACAAAAAGCTGAAGCTTAACCTTGGGAATATCGTTCTGGATGGGGTCCATACGTGTGACAAATTCCGGACCGAAAACGAGAATTTCGATATCAGCCAGGTCAAGGCAGTATTTGATTTCGTCGCTTGAATATCTGAAGTTAAGCGGAACGGCTATGCAGCCTGCTTTAAGTACGCCGAAATATATGGGAAGCCACTCAAGGCAGTTGAGCAGAAGAATGCCGACCTTTGTGCCTCTTTTGATGTTGCGGCTTAAAAGGAAGTTTGCAACTCTGTTTGCGCGTCTGTCAAAATCTTTCCATGTCATGTCGCGTCTGTAGGGCGCGCTTGAGGGTGAAGCCTCAATAAGGCTTGCTTCTCTCCATGTTACCGCGTTGTCACGCTCTTTTGACGGATTGATTTCAACAAGTGCTGTTTCGCTGCCGTAAAGTCTTGCGTTTCTTTCAAGAAAATCAGTAATTACCATTCTGAATCCCCCAGTAAATAAAATTTATACAATTCGTATGTTAATACTTTAGCACTTTTAAGCACTAAAGTCAATGTCGAATTTACACAAATATTATTATAATATATATTAATTTGTATTGCAATAGTTTCTGAAATGGATATATGCCGCCGCTCAAAAGAATCTGAAACTGCTGAAGCAGATAATTTAAAAAAATAAAAAAATTTGCATATTGCTATGTTAAAAATATAAAAAGTATGATATAATATATGGTCTGTAAAATGGAAAATGGCGTTTTTTAAATTCTGATTCCTGATAATCTACAAAAAACAGATGATTTTATTAGATAAATTACACAAAGGGTATTGACTTTATCATGCTATCGTGTTACTATGCTAAAGTAATTTGAAGCTGAACCCTTTATGTTAATTCAGCAATATAACGGAGGAAACTTAATATGACAGACAATCTTCCTTTAAAAGCGAACGAAAAGATAATTTTTCCCCTTCGCGCTCTTTATGATTCCTACGGCTACTCTCATTATAAAATGAGCAAGTTCGAGGAATACGATTTATATTCAAAAAATAAAGATTTCCTTGTTTCTGATTCTGTAATTACATTCACAGATACCAACGGCAAGCTTATGGCTCTCAAGCCCGACGTTACTCTTTCCATTGTTAAAAATACAAGAGATTCGCTCAATGAGATAACGAAGCTTTATTATAACGAAAATGTCTACAGAGTATCAAAAAGCACTCATACATTTAAAGAAATCATGCAGGTCGGTCTTGAGTGCATAGGCAATATTGACGATTACTGCATTTTTGAGGTGCTCAGTCTCGCACTTAAGAGTCTTATGAGTATTTCGGATGACTGCATTCTCGATATTTCCAGCGTTGCTGTGCTCAGACAGACTGTTGATTATATCGGAATTCCCGACGGAGAAAAATCCGAGATTTTCCGTCTTATCGGTGAAAAGAATATTCACGAGCTTTCCGCCAGATGTACTCAGCTCGGCGTAAGCGAAGAGAACATATCAATTCTTAAAAGCGTTCTTTCTCTTCACGGCTCACCCGAAAAGGTTATCCCCGAAGCTGAAAAACTTCTTGATGGCATCGTATGCGGCGATACTTTAGCGCAGTTCAGAAAGATTGTTATGGCTCTTGACAATCAGAAGGCTGTCAATATTGATTTTTCTCTTATTGATAATATACATTATTATAACGGAATCGTTTTCAAGGGCTTCATTCAGGGCGTTCCCAACAGCGTGCTTTCGGGTGGTCAGTATGACGCGCTGCTTAAAAAGATGAAGCTTAAAAAGGGCGCCGTAGGCTTCGCGGTTTATCTTGACATGCTCGAGCAGCTTGATAAATCGGGCGGCGACTACGATGTGGATACACTGCTTGTGTATGACGAAAAGCTGCCCTTTGATGTTATCGAGGCTCACGTCAAGTATTACAGAGAAAAGGGCAGTGTGCTTGCGGTCAGCAGCATTCCCGAAAATATAAGATATAAGCAGATTATTGAAATGACGAAAGGCGGGGCGCACAATCATGAAAACAATGCTTAATGTAGCCCTTCCAAAGGGAAGACTGGGCGAGAAGGTCTATGATATGTTTGAGAAGGCCGGTTATCCCTGCCCGTCAATAAAAGAAGTAAACAGAAAGCTCATTTTTGAGAATGAGGAGTGCGGAGTCCGTTACTTCTGGGTCAAGCCCTCCGACGTCGCGATTTATGTTGAAAGAGGCGCCGCGGATATCGGTGTCGCGGGTAAGGATATTCTTCTTGAGTATGAGCCCGACGTTTATGAGCTTCTCGACATGAAATTCGGTAAATGCAGAATGGCTGTGGCGGCTAAAAAGGATTTCAGAGACGATACGGGCAAGACTCTGAGAGTTGCCACCAAATTCTCAAATATCGCGAGTCAGTATTATCTCTCCAAGGGCAGAGATATTGATATAATTCATCTTAACGGCTCTATAGAGATTGCGCCGATACTCGGTCTTTCAGACGTTATTGTGGATATTGTGGAGACAGGCGTTACCCTTAAAGAGAATGACCTGCAGGTTTTTGACACAATAGTACCCATCAGCGCGAGATTTATTTCAAACAAATCCAGTTATAAATTCAAATGCGAGGCTATAGACAGGCTCGTCGCAGAGCTTGAAAAGCAAGTGGAGGAATAAAAGTGATTAAGATTTTAAAATACGGCGAGGTTTCAAACGATGAGATATTCGCAAGAGCCGTTCCTGCCGTGAATGTTGAGGACATCGTTTCCGAAATAATAGAAAACGTAAAGAATAACGGCGATAAGGCTCTTTTTGAGTACTGCAGAAAATTCGATAAGGCCGAGCTTGATTCGCTTCTTGTAACAGAAGCTGAGATTGACGAGGCTGTGGCTTCTGTTGAGCCGTGCTTTATTGAGATTCTCGAAAAGGCCGCGAAAAATATAAGAAAATTCCACGAAAAACAGCTTCGCAACAGCTTTATAATCAATGACGAAGACGGAATTGTAATCGGTCAGAAGATTATCCCCGTTGACCGCGCAGGTCTTTATGTTCCCGGCGGTACGGCGGCGTACCCCTCAACCGTTCTTATGGACTCAATTCCCGCCAAGATAGCGGGCTGTAAGGAGGTCGTCATAGTTACACCTCCCAACGCGCAGGGTAAGGTCAATCCCGTTATCCTCGCGGCGGCTCACGTTGCGGGTGTTGATAAGATTTTCAAGGTAGGCGGAGCGCAGGCAATAGCCGCTCTCGCTTACGGAACTGAAAGCATTCCGAAGGTTGATAAAATCGTAGGCCCCGGCAACGCGTTTGTAGCGGAAGCGAAAAAGCAGGTCTTCGGCAGGGTTTCCATAGACATGATTGCAGGCCCCAGTGAGATTCTCATTGTTGCCGACGGCGAGACAAATCCGAAATACGCGGCGGCCGACCTTCTCTCTCAGGCGGAGCACGACAAAATGGCAAGCGCCGTTCTCGTTACCGATTCATGCGAGCTCGCAAAGCAGGTAAGCGACGAGCTTGAGAAGCAGATTCCTCTGCTTGAGCGCGCTGAGATAGCGAGAGCATCCATTGATAACAACGGCAAGATAATTGTCGCCGACACATTGGACAAGGCTATTGACATCGCCAACGAAATCGCTCCCGAGCATCTCGAGCTCTGCGTTGCTCAGCCCTTTGATTATCTTGATAAAATCCGTCACGCCGGTTCAATTTTCATGGGCAGAAACTGCCCCGAGGCTCTCGGTGATTATTTTGCCGGTCCCAACCATACTCTTCCCACAAGCGGAACGGCAAAATTCTCAAGTCCGCTTTCCGTTGACGATTTTATTAAAAAGACACAGTATACTTATTATACCAAAGACGCTCTTGCACGCGTCGCGAGAGATGTTGAGTACTTCGCAAAGGCAGAGGGACTTACCGCTCACGCAAAGAGCGCGGTTATCCGCATAGAGGAGGATTGAAATGAGCAGATTCTTTTCTGAAAAATACAGCGCTCTTGTGCCGTATACCCCAGGCGAACAGCCTAAGGATATGCAGTATGTGAAGCTCAACACAAACGAGTCGCCGTTTCCTCCGTCACCGCTTGCGCAGAAATACGCTAAAGAAGCCGCTGAGAATCTTCAGCTTTATTCAGACCCCGAGTGCAGAGACCTTGTAAAGAAGGCGGCGGAATATTTCGGTCTTGAAAAGGACGAGATTGTTTTTGTAAACGGCTCTGACGATATTCTGAATTTTGCGTTCATGGCATTCTGCGACGAAAAAACGCCCGCGGCTTTTCCGGATATAACCTACGGATTTTATCCCGTGTTTGCGGAATTCAACCATATTCCTTATGAGGAAATACCGCTGAATGATGATTACACAATTAATGTTGATGACTATATCGGCATAAATAAAACGATATTCATAGCGAATCCCAACGCTCCCACAGGCATAGCGCTTCCGCTCTGTGATATTGAGCGCATTGTAAAGAGCAACCCCGACAACATAGTTGTTATTGATGAGGCTTATGTGGATTTCGGAGCGCAGAGCGCAATGTCGCTTGTGCATAAATACGACAATCTTCTTGTTACGCAGACATTTTCAAAATCCCGCTCAATGGCAGGCGCGAGACTCGGCTTCGGCGCAGGATGCAGGGCGATTATTCAGGACCTGAACACCGTCAGATATTCCACGAATCCCTATAATATCAACCGTATGACCATGGCGGCGGGCATCGGCGCTCTGTGCGATGACGAATACTTCAAAAAGAACTGTGAAGCCATAAAGCAGAACAGAGCGTGGACAGTGGATGAGCTTGAAAAGCTCGGCTTCTCGGTACTGCCCTCAAACGCTAATTTTGTATTTGCGAAGCACGAAAAGCTTGACGGAAAAGAGCTTTATCTTACGCTTAAAGAAAAAGGCATTCTCGTACGTCACTTTGATAAGGAAAGACTTAAAGATTTTAACAGAATCACCATCGGCAGCATGGAGCAGATGAAGATACTTATAAACACCTTGAGTGAAATTACGGAGGGAAACAAATGAGAACTTCTGAAATTAAAAGAAAAACAGGGGAGACTGATATTTCTCTTTCTCTGAATCTTGACGGCAGCGGCAAAAGCGAAATCAGCACAGGCTGCGGATTCCTTGACCACATGCTTACTCTTTTTTCAAAGCACGGCAGATTTGACCTCAAAGTTGCCTGCACAGGCGACACATACGTTGACTATCACCACACCGTTGAGGATACAGGCATTACTCTCGGTAAGGCGTTCAGCGAAGCTCTCGGCGACAAGAAGGGAATTGTCCGCTATGGCGATATGATTCTTCCCATGGACGAGGCTCTTATCCTCTCAGCTGTTGATATTTCCGGCAGAGATTATCTTGGCTACGCTCTTGAGATTCCCGCTGAAAAGGTCGGAGACTTTGACACAGAGCTCTGCGAGGAATTCTGGCTCGGCTTTGTCCGCAACGCGGGCGTAACGCTTCATATCCGTCAGCTTGCGGGTGCAAATTCTCATCACATTATCGAAGGCGCGTTTAAATCCGTGGCAAGAAGCCTTAAAAAGGCAGTTGCCGTTGACAAGGATTTCGCGGACGAGATTCCGTCAACCAAGGGAGTTTTATAATGATAGCCATTATTGATTACGGCGTAGGCAACCTCTTTTCGCTGAAAAGCTCATTCGCGGCTATCGGCGCTGATGTTGCCGTTACAAATAAAAAAGAAGACATAGAGTCGGCAGACAGCATCATTCTGCCCGGAGTCGGCGCCTTTGAGGACGCGGCGAAAAAGCTCAGAGAATCGGGTCTTGTTGATGTTATAAAAGAGCAGGTGAATAAGGGCAAGCCGCTTATGGGCATCTGCCTCGGAATGCAGCTGCTTTTTGAAAAGAGCTATGAGTACGGCGAGCACGAGGGCCTCGGTCTTATAAAGGGCAATGTCAGACCCATAACGGACGTTATTCCGTCTGACTATAAGGTGCCTCATATCGGCTGGAACGCTCTTCAGTTCAAAAAAGAAAGTCCGCTTTTTAAATACATAAAAAACGGAGATTTCGTTTATTTTGTTCATTCATTTTACGCGGCGGACTGTGACGGAGCAGTGACCGCGTTCAGCGAATACGGCGCGCCTCTTACCGCCTGCGTAGAAGATAAAAATGTTTTCGGCTGTCAGTTCCACCCCGAAAAAAGCGGAGCTGTGGGACTCAATATATTAAAGGCGTTTGCCGAAATGAAGGAGGGCTCGGAATGCTGATTTACCCGGCTGTTGATTTATATGAGGGCAAGGCCGTCAGACTCTTTAAGGGTGACTATAATCAGATGACGGTCTACAGCGAGAATCCTCCCGAAATAGCTCTTGACTTTAAAGCCTGCGGTGCGACTCATATGCATATTGTGGATCTGGAGGGCGCGAAAAGCGGCACAACTCCCAACTTTGAAACAGTCTGCGCCATTAAAAAGGCAGGCGGACTTTTCTGTGAGGTCGGCGGCGGAATCCGCAATATGGACGTCATAGAAAAATATGTTTCAGCAGGCATTGACCGCGTTATTTTAGGTACGGCCGCTGTTACCGAAGAAGGCTTCGTCGAAAAAGCCGTCAGCGAGTACGGTGACAGAATCGCCGTCGGAATTGATATAAAAGACGGATTTGTCGCCATTAAGGGCTGGACTGAAAAATCCGACATGACAGCAATGAATTTCGCCGAGAAGATGCAGAACATCGGCGTAAAGACTCTTATCTGCACCGATATTTCAAAGGACGGCGCGATGCAGGGCACGAACCACGGATTATATAAAGAGCTTATGGAGCACTTCAGTATGCAGATTATCGCTTCGGGCGGTGTATCGAGCATTGAAGATGTTGAACGCCTCGCGAAAGCCGATACTTACGGCGCGATAATCGGCAAGGCGTATTACACCGGAGCCATTGATTTAAAGAAAGCAATCGAGGTGGCGAAATGATTACAAAGAGAATTATTCCCTGCCTTGACGTAAGAGACGGCAGAGTCGTAAAGGGCATAAATTTTGAGGGACTCAAGGATGTTTCCTCTCCTGTTGCCCTCGCTCAGTATTACAGCGACAACGGCGCTGACGAGCTTGTTTTTTATGATATTACCGCTTCTTCTGACGGAAGAAAGCTTTTTACCGATATTCTCTGCGAAACAGCGAGTAAGGTTTTTATCCCTCTCACTGTCGGCGGAGGAATCAACACCGTCGCGGATTTTGACCGTGTTTTAAAATGCGGAGCGGATAAGGTCAGCGTCAATTCGGGAGCCATAAGAAACCCGAATCTGATTTATGAAGCGGCTAAGCTTTACGGCGACCAGTGCGTAGTGCTTTCCGTTGATGTCAAGCGTGTTGACGGCGTGTTCAGAGTTTTCGCCAAGGGCGGCAGAGAAAACACCGGCCTTGAAGCAATCGAATGGATAAAGCGCTGTGTCGGCAACGGAGCAGGCGAGCTTGTTGTCAATTCCATTGATACCGACGGCGTTAAGGGCGGCTTTGACCTTGAAATGCTTGATAAAGTGTGCAATGTGGTTTCCGTTCCCGTTATCGCCTCGGGCGGCGCGGGCAAGGCGGAGGACTTTATCACTCTTTTCAAAACGCTTCCGAAGGTTGACGCGGGACTCGCGGCGTCAATATTCCATTTCGGTGAAGTTAAAATTTCCGACCTGAAAAATCTCATGGCAGAGTCGGGCATTCCCGCAAGAAGATAAGGAGAAAATTATGATAAACATTGACGAACTTAAATTTGACGAAAAAGGGCTTATCCCTGCGATAGTAGTTGACGCTGTGTCAAAGCAGGTGCTGACCCTTGCTTATATGAATAAAGAGAGCCTCGCGATTTCACTCGAAAAGGAGCTTACCTGCTTCTGGAGCCGTTCCCGTCAGGAGCTGTGGCTCAAGGGCGAGACAAGCGGCAATTATCAGCATATCGTTTCCATAACCGCCGACTGCGACAAGGACGCTCTTGTTGTTATGGTTGAGCCCGACGGCCCCGCCTGTCATCTCGGTACAAAGTCCTGCTTTGAGAATCCTGTTTTCCAGAGTGAGGAGCGTCACGAATTCTCATATGAGGGACTCATGAAGCTTATTGAGGGCAGAAAGATTGAGAAAAAAGAAGGCTCATACACAACTTATCTTTTTGAAAAAGGCATTGACAAAATCCTCAAGAAAGTCGGCGAGGAGTGCACAGAGGTTATTATCGCCGCCAAATCTGAGGATAAAAAAGAGACAATATATGAAATCGCAGACCTCGCTTATCACACAATGGTGCTTATGATTGAGGCAGGCATCAGCCTTGAGGATATCCATAAGGAGCTGGCGTCGCGCCACGTTATAGACCATAAGGTCAAGCAGGAGAAAATGGTCTGATTAGAAGAAATAAAAGTCTGCGCTTGCAGACTTTTTTCTTTTTCAGAAACAAAATATAATAAAAATGTTGTAGATTATAAACGGACGGATAATTGTTTGTTCAGTAATTGATATGGAGGTAAATAGATGATTTCAACAAAAAGATGGAAGAGTTTACAGACACCCCCGATACCACATCGGAATTTGACCCTGAGGATATTTAAAAGAATAAGACGCTGCCAATATTCTCTTATTTTTCATGGCTTGTAATCATTCCTCTTGTTGCGGTAAAGGATTCAAAATTTGCCGGATTCCACGCAAATCAGGGGCTTATTCTCGCCATTGTTAACGTGATGAACGGAAAGGCGAAAGAACTTCCGATTATCGGCAAAATCAGAATTATAAAATAACAAATTTGATTGGAGAAATTGATATGAAAAAAATACTTGCTTTACTTCTTGCGGCTGTCATGCTCATATGCTTTGCCGCCTGCGGCAAAAAAGAAGAAGCTCCCGAAACTGACACCGAAACAGAGCCTGTTTCTGAAAACGCAGGCATAGCCAATCCCTGGGTTGAGGCTTCCGCAGATGAAATTGAAGGCTATATCGGATATCGCTTCGGTGTTCCCGAAAAAGCGGAAAAGGTTAAATATTTCTGGAATGAGACAGACGGAATTTCAGAAATGCAGTTTGTAATTGATGGAATTGATATGACTGCGAGAGCCAAGAAAACAGATGCCCTTGAAGATATTTCCGGTATGAATTATGACTTCAGCAATAATAATGACAATTACGGCAACGGCCCCGATACATTTATCAAAAACAATGAGCAGGAGCTTCGCGGTGACTATTATCTTCTTGAGGACAACGGCGAATCTGTCAGCCTCGGACTCTGGTTCTATCAGGGAACAGCGGCTGCTTACAGCTTCAGTCTCGGCTACGTAACCGACAAGGGTTTCTGCGGCATTGACCAGTATGCAAGCGAAATCTTTATTCTTGAAAATCCCCAGGGCGACCCAGCTGAGTATTCCATGGATTTCTGGGCGGCAAAATATCCCGGCGAAAACATCTGCCCGTTTATCATTGACGAAAACGGAACAGAACGTAACTATTACTGGGTGTCAGGCTTTGAAGGATGGAACGGCACAATGGAAAGCTGGCTTAAGCAGCCCTTCAACTGGAACGGCTGGCATAAGACCGAAGACGGTGCTATTGTTAATAAGGACGAAACACTTAAAATCACCGATAACTGGGCTGATGGCGAAGGTATGTCAAGCTATTGCACGGTTACAACCGAGCCTTATGAAAAATAAAGCACTGAAAGCGATTTAAAATATTTATATCTGATTATAACAAAAAAGCCGAAGGAATATTCCTTCGGCTTTTTGTTTTATATGCTTTTAGATTAATAATTCTCTTCGTGAATCTCAAAATATGCCTGAGGATGAGCGCATACGGGGCAGGCGGCGGGAGCCTTTGTGCCTACTACGATATGACCGCAGTTGCGGCATTCCCATACCTTAACCTCGCTCTTTTCAAATACCTGCTGAGCTTCTACGTTCTTAAGAAGTGCGCGGTATCTTTCCTCGTGCTGCTTTTCGATAGCGGCAACCATGCGGAATTTAGCGGCGAGAGCCTTGAAGCCTTCTTCCTCAGCTGTCTTTGCGAAGCCTTCGTACATATCTGTCCACTCATAGTTTTCGCCGTCAGCGGCCGCTGCAAGGTTTGCGGCTGTGTCGCGTATGCCTTCAAGCTCCTTGAACCACATTTTTGCGTGTTCCTTTTCGTTATCGGCTGTCTTTAAAAACAGAGCTGAAATCTGCTCGAAGCCTTCTTTCTTTGCTTTTGAAGCAAAGTAAGTGTACTTATTTCTTGCCTGAGACTCACCTGCAAAAGCGGCCTCAAGATTTTTTTCTGTCTGTGTGCCTGCGTATTTGTTTGCCATAATAATTACCTCCTGAAATATTATAATAATTATTGCTTTTATTATATCACTGTTAAATCACTTTTTCAATATCTGCGGTGATTTTGTTATTTATTTTTAAATAATAGCCTGTATAGTCGGCGGATTCTCTCTGCCTGCCTTGACTTTTTCGCTGTTTTATGATAAATAATATATGTGGAAATATGCTTCCGCGCAAAATAAATATGAAAGAATTTTAAAATGAAAGCATTAAGTATTCTGCTCGGTAAGGGCGTTAAAAAAATCTCAAAAATAAAAGGCTCCAACGGCTCGGCACTTCCGGGCCTTGTTGTTGAAAAAACAGACCGCAATTTTATAAGAAAAGTGCTGTCAGACCTGCCGTACGGCGTAGTGGTTGTTTCGGGTACAAACGGCAAAACAACCACGACCAAAATTATTACGGAACTGCTCGAAAAGCAGGGACTCAAGGTGTTTACCAATAAAACCGGAAGCAACTTTGTCCGCGGAGTTATTTCCGCCATTCTTGACGGCATCAGCATTACAGGCAAGTTCGATTACGATATTGCCGTGCTCGAGCTTGACGAAGCCTATTCTGTCAAGTTCTGCGAAGTTGCCAATGTTGATTACGCGCTGCTTTTGAATGTTCAGCGTGACCAGCTTGACCGTTTCGGCGAGATTGACTACACCGCGGAGCTGCTTCAGAAGCTCGCTTCAAATGTCAGAAAGACGGTTGTCCTCAACCGTGAAGACCCGCGAGTATCAAAGATTGAAGCAAAGAACAAAGCGTTCTTCGGACTGAGTGAAAAAATGGTTAATTTCTTCCCGTCTGATGACTGCCTCCTTTCCGCGGAGGATGCCCGTGTTTCAAACACCGAGGCAAAGGTTATTTTTGATAACCTCAGCGGCAGACATGCAACCTATGAAATCGGCGGTCAGAAGCTTGACTGTACTCTTACTCTCAAGGGCAACTATAACGCGTACAACGCGGCAGGTGCTATCGCTCTGTGCCTTGAGATTCTGCCCGACGCTTCACCTGAGAAGCTTGTCAGCGACCTTGCGGGTGTAAAATCTGCATTCGGCAGAGGAGAGGACTTTGTAATCAACGGAGCGAATGTTGAGCTTCTTCTTGTTAAGAATCCTTCGGCGTTTCAGCTCAGCCTTACTTCATTTGCGGGTGACGGATATGAATACATGATATGCATCAATGACAGAGACGCGGACGGCAGAGACGTTTCCTGGCTCTGGAATGTTGACTTTACCTGTCTTGACGAGGTTAAGTGCGTCAGCGGAATCCGTGCGTCGGATATGGCGCTGAGACTGAAATATGACGGTGTTAAGGTCGGCGATATTGAAGAGGATTTGTCAAAAGCACTGGAAAAATTCACTCAGGGCAGTGACAAACCGAAACGTATTTTCTCTACGTACACATCAATGCTTGAATTGAGAAAAATAATTTTAGGAAAGAGTCTCATATGACATTAAATATTCTTCACTTATATCCGAAAGAAATGAATCTTTACGGCGACCACGGCAATGTTCTTGCGCTTACCCGCCGCTGTGAGTGGCGCGGTATTGACACAAAGGTGTATTCTTACGAGCCCGGCGACGAAATTCCCGATGATATAGATATTATTTTCGGCGGCGGCGGTCAGGATTCAGGTCAGTCAAAAATTGAGGATGATTTGCGTAAAATCGCTCCCGAGCTTAAAAAAATGATAGAGGACGGTACTCCCGCCCTTGTTATCTGCGGTGTTTATCAGCTTTTCGGCAAGTATTTCCATACCCATGAGGATAAGATGATTGACGGCATCGACGTTATTGATTTATACACAGAGGCGGGCCCGACACGTCTTATCGGCAATATCACGATTGAGTCTCCCGAATTCGGCGAAATCGTCGGTTATGAGAATCACTCGGGACTTACCTATATCGGCGACAGCAGTGCGGCGTTTGGCAGGGTCGTTGTCGGCGCTGGCAATAACGGCAGCGACGGCACTGAGGGAATGAGATATAAAAACTGTATCGGCACATACCTTCACGGCCCGATTCTTCCCAAAAATCCGAAGGTAGCCGACTGGCTTATCGCTCAGGCAATCGAGCATAAAACAGGCGAAAAAGCAGACCTCAGCCCCCTTGACGATACAATCGAGGAGCGCGCACATAAGGTTTCGGCTTCAAGACCGAGATAAACTCAAAACGAGGTAAAAAATGATAACATCTTTCAGCAACAATATAATCTGCATTACAGCTGCTCTTATAGCTCTGGCAGTTTTCAGAATTATCGGAGAAGGCAGAAAAAGATATGTGTATATTTTAACCGCACTTGCTATTTTGGTTGGTGTTACCATAGCAGAAGCCTTTTTTCCTGCAGAAAATATTTTCTATAAGTTTGAGTCAGCAGAGCAGGCGTTTACGCATTACGAAAAAGGCGAGTTTATTAAAGTAATTGAGGGCAGCAGCTCGGGTCTTGTGAAATACAAAGCTGACGGCGCGACGAGAACAGCCGTGTTCCCCAAAGGCAAAAACGGAACGTGGAAAATCCAGCCGTTTTTATATAACAGAACCGTGTACAGGAAGAACGTGCGTGCAGGTGAGGACGGATGCACGGTTACAGTTTACAACGCAAATGGAACAGACGACTTTTATGTGGAAGTGACAGATTTTACTTCGGATAATAAAGCTGTTGTTTCCGATAACAGAGGCTCAGACTTCTGGTGTTATGAAGAGTCAGATGCTCCGCAGATGATAGTGTATTCATTCTATGCCTTCGTTGAGAATCTTGACAATGATTATCAGTTCACAATAAACAATAAAACAGTTACTGTGAAGCCGGGGGATAAAGACTTTTCTGAAATAATAGAATAGTTGCAAAGAAAAATCAAAATATATTCAAATAAACTATTGACAAAGGGACAGATATTTGTTAAGATATTAGAGCTGTTCGGACCATTAGCTCAGTTGGTTAGAGCACCCGGCTCATAACCGGTAGGTCCCGGGTTCGAGTCCCTGAGGGTCCACTACCCGAAGGAACACCTTGATAAGAAAATATTTGGCCCAGTGGCTCAGTTGGTTAGAGCGCCGCCCTGTCACGGCGGAGGTCGTGAGTTCGAGTCTCATCTGGGTCGTTAAGTGCCGCAGTGGCGGAACTGGCAGACGCGCAGGACTTAAAATCCTGTGGTGGCAACATCGTATCGGTTCGATTCCGATCTGCGGCATGAAACCTCTCACTTATGTGAGAGGTTTTTTATTGCTCGGAATGTATACGTTTGTATTTGTATTTTTTAAATTTTTTGTCCTGTATACTCTTGATTTGGCACTCATGATGTGATATTTTCTATCGTGCATTTATATAAGTGAAGGATTTGTAGAACAGCTTGTTCTGCAAATCCTTTTTTTGTACGGCAGGTGTTATGTTGTATTTGAAATTTGTATTAGCGTGGCCTTTCTGTAGAACAGGAGGAATTAACAAATATGAATAATAACGAAACAAACGAAAAGAAGAAAAAGAGAAAGTTATTGATATGGATTTTTGTCGGTGTCGTTATCGCTGCAGTGATAGTAGTGATTATTCTGGCTTTGACGAAGAAGGAAGAACCTATTGGTTCTGGGAATATGTTTAAAAGCGGAACCGTGACGGCTCCGGAAGTTCCTACCAAAGATGCCAAGATAGAAATAGAGTCCAAGAAGGATTCTACATCTGGCAAAGAAGCAAAGACCGATGATAAGAATGACAGCAAGCAGGGCAGCAATACCACAGGAAATAACACTTCCAATGCAAATAACCAGCAGGGACAGACAGATAATAAACCGTCGGGAAATAACACAACCGGCGGAAATACGACAGGAACCGGAACGCAGGGCGGAAATACATCAGGCGGTAACACGACAGGCGGTGGAAACACCCCAGCATCCCATACCCACAGCTGGCAGGCGGTATATAAAACGGTAACCCATCCTGCAGTAATCCAGGAAATCTGGGTAGAGGATTCCGCTGCATGGGATGAACCGCAATATGATTATCATACGGTATGTAACTGTGGATTTGATTTTACAGCTAATGGATATTCGAACATGGATATTGCTAATCATGGAGAGGCCCACATGCTGGCTGGAGAGAGTGATCAATATGGTACTATGCAGGTTCAGGTCGGCTCCATCCACCACGATGCCACCGGACACTATGAAACGCAGATAGCCACACCGGCATGGTCCGAGCAGTTATTCGACCATTACGAGTGCAGCTGCGGCGCAATCAAATAAATAACCACACAATTTCATAAACCTCATCAAAAAGGAGACCTTGAGGAGGGTTTCCTTTTTTGATGCCAAAATTTCGTTATTTTTAAAGGGCTTGGGCCCGTGAAAATAAAATCACGCAGCATCCGGCGGACGGATGCAAATCTATGAAAGGAGTAAGGCAGATAAGCCTAGATTTTTT
>JAZUHE010000010.1:0-2576 GCA_045641565.1 Acutalibacteraceae bacterium
CTGTAATATCAAATGCGGTAATCGCTTCCTTTGTTCCGTTTGAAATATCATTGAGCCAGCCTGTGTAAACGCCTATCTGACCTACAAATCCGCAGGTACCCATACCCGATGATATGGCCGCGCCGTTCATTTCCATTTTAAAAACGCACGTTGCTATGGGGCCTGTTATGGCAGATGCGAGGGTAGGGGGAATCCATATTCTCGGATTTTTGACAATATTTCCCATCTGAAGCATGCTTGTGCCGATTCCCTGAGCGATAAGACCGCCCCAGCGGTTTTCTTTAAAGCTTATGACGGCAAAACCGACCATCTGAGCACAGCATCCGGCAACAGCGGCTCCGCCTGCGAGACCTGTAAGCCCGAGCGCCGCGCATATCGCCGCACTGCTTATGGGGAGTGTCAGAGCGATTCCCACGATAACGGAAATAAGAATGCCCATAATAAGAGGCTGCTGCTCCGTTGCCCATATTATCGCCGTACCGACCGCGCTTGCCGCCTTGCCGATGTACGGCGCGAAGAAGTGCGACATCAGACCGCCTGAAATAATAACGGTGAGCGGAGTGACAAGAATGTCAATCTTAGTCTCTTTGCTTACAAGCTTGCCCAGTTCTGTGGCTATAATCGCTATAAACAGCACAGCAAGAGGGCCGCCCGCGCCGCCGAGAGAGTTTGCCGCCCAGCCGACGGTAACAAGTGAAAAGAGCACAAGTGTCGGTGCTTTAAGCGCGTAGCCGATGGCTACAGCCATTGCCGCGCCTGCGCATTCTTTTGCGAATCCGCCTATTTCACTGAGAACGGCGATATTAAGCCTGTCGCCGAGAGTGGAAATAATCGTGCCGATGAGAAGTGATGCAAATAATCCCTGCGCCATCGCGCCGAGAGCGTCGATGAAATAACGCTTTGCCGAGAATTCAATATCTTTTTTCTTTAAAAAATCCCTGAAGCTTTGTCTGCTCATATTTTTTATTCCTTATAATGTTTTAAATTCAACAGTCAGGCTGTTGGTAGAAGCGTTTTTGAAAAATCCCTCCGCGGTAATCTTTGCGGTGTATTCCGTATCAGGCTTGAGATTTGCGAATTTAATGCTGCGCTTATCGGGCATATTGTAAAGGTAGTAGTCAGACCAGATGCTCTTCTGACTTACGATAATTCCGTCAGCTTTTCTTCTTACGATTATATCGTAGTTGTTTACAAAAGGCATATCGTCTTCAACTGCCTGCGGGAATTCAATAACTGCGCCGCAGTCGGTGATTTCTTTTGCTTCAGCCTTTGCGCCGTCTTTGAAATACGGCTTCTGAGCTTCAGCGTATCTCTTTGAGTCAGTGTAGATAAATGTCTCCGGGTCTGAGGGAACGTCAACCTTCCATACAAAGGGGAAGAAGTTGCCTGTAAGAATATCATAGGGATAAACTCTGACTCTGTTGTCCTTGTCAGCTTCAACTATGAGCATCTGAGCGGCCTGAGATTTATTTGCGGGGATTGTACCGCCGTCCTTGTCAAACTCGTCAAGCTCAAAGTAGCTCAGAGTGCCTGTTCCGAAGCAGGTGAAATGCTCCTGATGAACTGAGCGGGGGTCATTTATAGGAGCGTGAGAGTGACCGGAGAAGTCAACAATCTGCGGGAAATCCATATATGCCTCAAATAAATCGTCCTCGCCCCAGAGAATACTGCCGTAAACCGTGCCGAGCATATGAGGATGCTGGAATGTGAAAATCGGCTTTTTCGGGTCGTCTTCGCTTGCTTCTTTAAGGCTCTTATATGCGAATTCCTTTTTTGCGTCATCAAAGTTGCAGCCGCTTGAAGGTGATGTGGAAACAAAATGGAAGCCCTTGATAACCTTGTGAACGTCGGGCTCCGTGCCGAAGATTCTTCTCAGTTTTTCCCACGCGGCCTCCATGGCACCGTTTCTTGTGTTGTATTCGTGGCTAGCAACAGAGGCGATAAGCTCTGTGCCTTCCTTAAGATTATCGTCGCAGATTTTTTTAACAGTGAGGAACTGCGTTTCGGAGCCGCTGTTCGCGAAGTCACCGACAATAACGAGAGCGTCAAGAGATTTGTAGCTTTCGTGCGCTTCTGCTATTTTGTATGCGTCTTTGATGCCTTTTTCCATTCTTTCGTTCTCGGCACCGAGTTCGTCTTTAATATGTATGTCGCTCATTACAGCAAATCTGATAACGGGCTCGAATTTTTTACTGCACATTTAAAACATCTCCTTTATATTTATGCAGAATAATTATACTATTTTCATAAATTAGTGTCAACATATTTTGCGGTGAGGCCGCATAGATTTTTAATGCGGTGGTGAGTAAAATAAAAAATGCAGATAAAAGACAGCTGGCGGCCGCCCTCGGGGCGGTTATGCTTTGCTTTATTATAGCGGTGAAAGCGCTCAGCTCGGTTACGGCGGTGATATTTACGCAGAGCTACACAGTGTGTATTGACCCGGGTCATGGAGGTAAAGAAACGGGTGCCGTGTCAAAGGACGGCACAAGACAGGAAAAGGACGATAATCTCAGACTGTCACTTAAAATAAAAGACGAGCTTGAAAAAAAGGATGTTAAAGTGATTATGACGAG
>JAZUHE010000011.1:0-2316 GCA_045641565.1 Acutalibacteraceae bacterium
CTTTGTATCATCGTTTTTACCTGCGGGAGAGTAAAATTCATAGTCAAGAGCGTATCCGTCGGTTTCGGGCGCAACGCCTGATTCAAACTGACCTCTGAGTGCTTCAAGTCCTGCTGAAACGGGGAGTGCTTCTTTTGATGAAGCGCTTGAAGAAATGCTCACAGAGAAAAGAAGAATTAACATTGCGAGAGTAACTGAGATGATTTTTTTCATTTTTGGGACCTCCGAAAATTTGCTGTGTTGATTTATGCTTTAACGGTTTCTTTTACTTCCGCTTTTTTATCTTCAAAAACACTTGTGAAGTTAGCAAGGAAGAATATAACGTATGCCGCCCACATCGGGATATTCTCGATTGTCTGGCTCTTGCCGACAAAAATCAGAAGCGCGAGCATTACAATAAGAATAGCTCCGAATGATACGAATGCAACCGTAAATTTCTTATTTTTTTCAATAGTTTTCTTTAACAGGAAAAGAAGCAGGGGAACAGCGCAGAGAGCCGCGAAAACCAGCGCGCTTGCCCAGTGAGCCATACATCTGGGGGAGTCAGTGTGAATCTGTTCACCCGCAGACGGGCAGTTGACTGTAATAAATATTGCCGCAGAACCGAGAGAACCGAGAATGATTCCCAGACGGCTGTTGTAGCCGTATTTATTATACATATAAAGTGTATTGGTGAAAACTGAAAGAGAAGAAAACACACCCCACATTCTGAAATGCCAGGGGAATTCAAGACCTGTCATGCTTGCGGTGATTTCAACGCCCTCATGGAAAGCATATCTGACATCGAATAATCCGTATCCGGTAATGAACGCGCAGCCGAGAATCAGATTTAACAGGCAGAAGATTTTGCCGGCCTTTGTATTTTCGCCGGAGTATAAAAACTTTTTTATGTAAAGGATAAAGGCAAGAAGACAAAGGGTTGAGAAGATTACCCATAAGGGATACGCCCAGTGAATTCCTATCATACCTGTGATATCTTTGTGAAGAATACCGTCAATGGTTCTTTTTTCAATCGATTCATAGCTTCCAAGGACAAGGTCCTTCATAAAGAATCCCATCCATATTGCGTATGCGGCGGAAATAATCAGCCACATTACCGTGTAGCCTTTAGGCATTTTGAGTGATTTTTCTTCCATAATAAAACTCTCCTTTAAAATTTATTCAGGGGAATTGCTGTTACTGATTCACTGCCGAAGCGTTTGCCTCTCTGACATATTTGTAAACGGGTTCAAGCTTTTTCTTAGTAAGGGGATAAGCGAACTGATACAAAAGGAAAATTAATGTGTAAGTAACCGCGGGGATAACCGTGCAGATTGTAAGAATACCCTCGCTGACGCCGGGAACAAAGCCCGCGTTTGCCATCTTTGAGGAATCATAGCCGACCTTGGCGAGAAGCATGAGTCCGCCGTAGTCAGCGGCTGTCTGACCGAGCTTCCTGCAGAAGGTGTAGACGGCGTAAATCGCGCTTTCACCCTTTATGCCTGTTTTATATTCCTGATAGTCGATAACGTCCGCAACTACCGCCCAGTTGGTTATTGAAACGAACGAATAACCGAATCCGATAACGAAAAGCAGAGCTATGAAAATCCATGCCTGGTCAGGCTTCGGCTTGATAACGTATGTAAGAATTGCGGCTGCCGCGGCGAAAAACGCGCCTATTCCGCTGAGCTCCTTTTTGCCGTATTTCTTAACGAGCTTCGGCACAAAGGGAATCATAATCGCCATGGGAAGATACTGAGCTATTGTACCAAGTACAGAAAGGTTGGTGTCGCAAAAATAATTCTTGTAAAGATACTGGTTAAGTGACGCGAACTGAAGCTGACCGCTTATGAGAATACCTGTAAGAGCAAGCACTATAAAGGGACGGCTTTTAAGCATTGCGCCGTAGGTCTTTTTAATGTCGACCTTCGGGTCTGCCTCAGAGGGAACTCTCTCTTTTGTACCTGCGAAGCACATGAAATAGAATATCGCTGAGCATACGGCCATGATTACGCCGAAAATCAGCATACCCTTTGAGTCGGCTACGTTGTATGTGCCGCCTTTGCCGTCGTCAACCTTGCTGTAAATAACAAATGGAGCGAGCAGCAGGGGAGCGGCTCCGCCGATTCCGCCGCCGATTGTGCGGAAAGTGGAAAGAAGCGTTCTGCCGTCGGGGTCATCTGTTATGACTGACGCGAGAGAGCCGAAAGGCACGTTTATGCCGGTATAAAGCATACCGAAAGCTATGTAGGTTATGTAGGCAAAGAGAAGAAGCAGTGCTTCGCTCTGAGTGAACGCGCGCACATTGATAAAGCAGAGAAGCTCCGATATCGCGAG
>JAZUHE010000012.1:0-3059 GCA_045641565.1 Acutalibacteraceae bacterium
GAAGCTGTGTAGGTAGTTGTCATAGCACCTGCTGCGAGAGAGCCGTGAACTGTACCTGAAGCACCTGCCTCTGACTGCATCTCAGCAACCTTAACGGTTGTGCCGAAGATGTTCTTTCTTCCCTGAGCTGACCACTGGTCAACATAGTCCGCCATAGGGCTGGACGGGGTGATGGGATAAATACCGGCAACTTCCGTAAACGCATAGGATACGTGAGCGGCAGCGGTATTACCATCCATGGTTAATTTTTTTCTGCCCATTTTATTTGTCCTCCTTTTTTGTATCTAAAATGATTTATCATAATCAAATTTGACCAACTAATATAATAACACTTTTGTTTCAATATGTAAATAAAAAACACGATATTTTTTTGTCAAATATTTTGGTAATACTGCAAAATCTTTTGTGTAATTAGAATAAGGCGGAAATAATTTATAAATCGCGGAAAAACACGGTTCTTTTTCCAATCTTTACTTGACTTGACGGCTGTTTTGGTTTATAATTTTATGCAAATTATAATGAGGGAGTCTTCGTATTATGTTAAATAAAGACAAAACTATGGAAAAAATTGTTAACCTCTGCAAAAACAGAGGATTCATCTTCGCAGGCAGTGATATTTACGGCGGACTCGCCAACACATGGGACTACGGCCCGCTCGGCGCAAGAATGAAAAACAATGTAAAAGACACATGGAGAAAGAGATTTATCCAGGAAAGAAAAAACAGCTATGAGGTTGACGCCGATATTCTCATGCACCCGAGAGTATGGGAGGCAAGCGGCCACGTTGCCAGCTTCTCTGACCCGCTTCTTGACTGTAAGGAATGCAAAATGCGCCACAGAGCTGACAACCTTATTGACGACTTTGACCCCGACGCTCATGCTGACGGAATGACAAAGGAGGAGATGTTTGAGTATATCAAAGCTCATTCAATTCCCTGCCCTCTCTGCGGCAAGCATAATTTCACAGACATCCGTGAATTCACCCTTATGTTCCAGACCTTCCGCGGTGTTACAAACAATTCAAAGAGCATCATTTATCTCCGCCCCGAAAACGCTCAGGGTGAGTATGTAAACTATCTCAACGTTCAGCGTTCAATGAGAGCGAAGCTTCCCTTCAGCATCGGTCAGATAGGCAAGGCCTTCAGAAACGAGATTACTCCCGGCAACTTCACATTCAGAACCATTGAATTCGAGCAGATGGAATTCCAGACATTCTGCAAAGAGGGTACAGACGGCGACCTTTATGAGTATTTCAAGGAATACGGCATGAAGTATTATCAGGATTTAGGCATCGCTCCCGAGAATCTCCGCTATCACGACCACGAAAAGCTGGCTCACTACGCAAAGGCGGCCTGTGATATCGAGTTCATGTTCCCCTTCGGCTGGGGCGAAATCAACGGAACTCACAACAGAACAAACTTCGACCTCACAAGACATCAGGAATACAGCGGTCAGAAGATGGATTATCTTGACCCCGAAACAAACGAGAAATTTATTCCCTTTATCATTGAGTCAACATACGGACTTGACAGAACAATCCTCGCGCTTCTCTGCGAAGCATATGACGAGGAGGTTATCGACGCCGAGAAGAACGACACAAGAGTTGTGCTTCATCTCAACCCCGTTGTCGCTCCCTTCAAGGCGGCTGTTCTTCCTCTTTCAAAGAAGCTTTCCGAGGACGCTCTCAAGGTTTATGAGAAGCTTCAGAAGAAGTATATGGTTGACTTCGACGAAACAGGCTCAATCGGCAAGCGTTACCGCCGTCAGGACGAAATCGGAACACCTCTCTGCATCACCTTTGACTTTGACTCTCTTGAAGATAACTGCGTAACAGTCCGCGACAGAGACACAATGGAGCAGGTAAGAGTTTCTATCGACGATCTTGATGCATATGTAGGAAAGAACTTGGAATTTTAATTGTAAATAATATAGGAACCGGGTAATTATAATGAGAAAAATTCAGTTTACGGAAACAGTACTCAGAGACGCTCAGCAGTCTCTTATAGCTACAAGAATGCCCTTTGAGGATTTTGAAGAGATTCTTTCTGCTATGAATAAGGCGGGATATTATTCAATCGAATGCTGGGGCGGAGCGACTTTTGACTCATGCCTTCGCTATCTTAACGAAGACCCGTGGGAGAGACTTCGCAGAATCCGCAAGGCCTGCCCCGACACGAAGCTTCAGATGCTTCTGCGCGGTCAGAATCTTCTGGGATACAAGCATTATCCCGACGATGTTGTAAGAAAATTCGTTCAGAAGAGCGTTGAAAACGGAATTGATATCATCAGGATTTTTGACGCTCTCAACGATATAAGAAATCTTGAGACAGCTGTTGACGAGACGGTTAAAAGAGGCGCCCACGCCTCCGGTACGGTGTGCTACACATCAAGTCCCGTTCACACTCTTGAGGCGTACGCAAAATATACAGGTCAGCTTGAGCAGATGGGTGTTCAGTCAATCTGCATCAAGGACATGGCGGGTATCATGGGCCCGCAGGACGCGTACGACCTTGTAAAGGCAATCAAAGAAACAGTTAAGATCCCCGTTGTTGTTCACACTCACTGCACTACGGGACTCGCATATATGACAATACTCAAGGCTATTGAGGCCGGCGCGGATGTTATTGACACAGCTACATCCTGCTTCTCAGGCGGAACATCCCAGCCCGCGACCGAGACGCTTGCTTATTCTCTGCGTCAGCTCGGCTATCAGGTTGACCTTGACGATAAGGTGCTCAAGGAGGTCAATGACTTCTTCAAGCCCGTAAGAGCAAAAGACCTTGAGTCGGGACTTCTCAATCCCCTTGTTATGGCGACTGACACAAACGCTCTTAATTATCAGATTCCCGGCGGCATGCTTTCAAACCTTGTGGCTCAGCTTACCGCTCAGAAGAAGCTTGACAAGCTTGATGAGGTTCTCGAAGAGGTACCGAGAGTAAGAAAGGATATGGGTTATCCTCCTCTTGTTACTCCCATGAGTCAGATGGTCGGCGTTCAGGCCACCGCGAATGTTCTCACAGGCAGATACAAGACTCTTTCAAAAGAGGTTTCAAGCTATG
>JAZUHE010000013.1:0-36110 GCA_045641565.1 Acutalibacteraceae bacterium
TGACGGCACCGAAAACATAAACGTTACAGGCAACACTGTTGTTGAGGGTACAGGCACATCATTTTTTGCAAGACTTATTGCAGCGATTGTTTCATTCTTCCAGATGATTATTAATTTCTTCAAGGGTCTCTTTGCATAATATTTGAGTAATAACAGAATACAAAACCCCGGGCGGTGCAACTCAGGGATAAATCGTCTTAAAACACATCTTTCAGCGAATTACTGCTTTAAAAGCGAGCAACATACGTCAGTATGCTGCCCGCTTTTTCATTGTTCTTCATCTGAAATATATTGTTTTAAGATACACAGTAGTTTTGAATGAGATAGAATCAGACTTAGACGCCGCTGACAAAGCCGCTGATATACTGGCGTATTTCAAGGTTTTTCAGCAAGTATAAGGCGATTATAGCCATTCAAAACCGTTTTCTCCCTGATTTGCACCGCCCTTAGCGGCAGGGTTTTTGTTTTAAAAAAATCCATGAATCTGAAACTTATCAGACTCATGGATTTTTTAATATTAATTATATTTTACTTAACTGATTTTTTTGTTACAAAGCAAAGCCAGCCGCTGCTTTCATGTCTTTCGATAACTGTGAAACCGAATTTATTAAACGCGTCAAGGACATCCTGCTCTCTGACATCAATAATGCCCGATGTAATAAAAACAGAGTCCTCTTTCATAAAATTACCGACATCTTCGCAGAACATTATAATGACATCAGCGACTATATTAGCAACTACAACATCAAACTTACCGCTGACTTTATCAGTGAGATTGCCTTCATAAACGGTATATTTAGTTTCATCAAAACCGTTAAGCTCAGCGTTCTCCATTGCCTTTTTAACTGCAAGCGGGTCAATATCAACGCCAACGGCTTTTTCTGCTCCTAAAAGAAGACCGCAAACGCCGAGAATACCGCTTCCGCAGCCGACATCAAGAACAGTAGAACCCTCGTGGACATAATTTTCAAGCGTCTCAAGGCAAAGCTGAGTTGTATTATGTCCGCCGCTTCCGAATGCGAGACCGGGTTCAATATCAAGAACAATCCTGTCGCCTTTTTCATATTCATCATCCCATACAGGATGAATGAGCATCTTTTTACCGACGGGTACAGATTTGAAATATTCCTTCCAGTTATTCTCCCAGTCCTGATTTCTGCAGATTGAAACATCAATATCATGCTTGATATTTTCAGCAGTATAACGCTCGGAAAGGAACGCTATTGCCTCCTGCGGGTTCTCGTGAGGAGGAAGATAAATATGCACAAAAGCCTTTGAGCGGTCTTTTTTGAGGAGTTCTTCATCGATTAAGTCAATCTTCGCGATTTCCCACGCAGCTTCTTCAAGGTCGGAATAATCTTCTATATATATTCCGTAGGGCACAACCATCTGAGCAATGTCCCCTGCGAGGCCTATGTTTTCGGTATCCACCGATATTTTAAGTTCAGTCCAGTCCATATTTTCACCAATTAATACTTATTATGTACATCTTCCGCAAAGCAGAGAAGGTCTTTAACTTCAAGAACGGTTCCGTCATCAAGAATCGCCTTACCGCTCATTCTGCCGAATACCTGATGCTGGTCGGTAACAATAAACTTAACATCAATCTTGGCGGCTCTGTCGATAATCGGAACAAATTCCATCTCAAATCTGCCGTCAGATGATGTAAATGTCCACGGGTCTGTATAACCTGTCTCAGGAATATTAAACTTAATATCGTCGAGCTTATGGCACTTTCCGTCGTAGAAAAGGATATTTTCGCTTGCAGCTGTTGTGTCGCCGAAGCCGTAACCGATATTGAAGCCGAAAGGCTTACCGTTTACAACGCCGTTGCCTGAGCCCCAGTACCAATTATTGTCATAAGTCCATACGCCTCTGCCCCAGTCAAGAGTACCGAAGTCAGTTTCGGGATTGAAAACATATTCTTTACCGTCAAATTTTGCGGTACCACTTGCTCGCATGCAGTTGATTTTCTGATTATAATAGAATGCTGTTTTCTTTTCTTTCCACGGTGTTGCGATAACCATAGTATCCATTTCAGGCTGTTCAAGAGTTATATCGCACTCAAAAGGCTTGCCGTCCTGGAAATTATTGAAGCGGCACATAATTCTGCGCTGCTCAGGAAGCTTTAAGAAGCGCATCTGAAGTCTCTTGTCAATATAAATAGTGTCACCCTCATCAGAGGTTCTGGGAAGCTTCAGCTTGCCCATGGGGAATGCGTTGAGCACTGTTTCAGTATGCTCACAGGGAACTGAAAAATCAAGCAGAGAAACGCTCTGTAAGCCGATATAACCGTCATCAGAAATTGTAAAAGCAAGGCCGAAATTGCCTTCATTTGAGATTACAAGATAGTAATCCCATTCCTTAATGCGGAATTTAGGCGCCTTGATTGCTTCTCGGTTATAAACCTGAACAAGCTTTTTTGACCAGCCGGGTTCTCTTAAAGTACCGTCCTCCTTAAGAAGAGGCTGAACATTTGTTACTTCATGATTTCTCATAATATCGCTCCTTTATAATAATTCTGCTTTCGCATTTATTTCTTTTAATCCTGTATTATACAGCTTTCTGTTGTCAAGAGCCCACTGTCTTGCGGTGAATGCTCCACCCTCAACCTCGCTGAGAGCGTGGGACATTTCATAAATTCTCGCGTCAATAAGGTCAAGCTGAGAAAGTATTTCCGCTTCAAGGAACATAGGTCTGACTGCCGCGCCGAATTCAGGTTCGCCGTGATGAGATATAATCATATGCTCAATAAGCATAAGAAGATTTCTGTCAGTTCCGAGCTTTTCCCCGGCTTTTTCAACATTAATGGCACCCTTTACAAGGTGGCCGATAAGAGTGCCTTCGACGGAATATCCCAAAACAATTCCTGCTTCCGAAACGTCGAATTCCCATATTTTGGCAACATCATGCAATATGACACCGCTGAAAAGAAGCTCTCTGTCAACGCTCGGATAAATTGCGCATACACTCTGCGCGAGACGAAGCACAGAAAGAGTGTGATACATCAGTCCGCCTCTGATAGCATGATGAAGCCTGTATGCCGCGGGGCAGATTATAAGCTGCTCTTTATTTTCTGAAAGAACTGTTGTAACAAGAAGTTTAAGTTCTTCGTTTTCAAAGCCCTCAGCAACAGAATAAATTTCATTAAAAAGTGTCTCTCCCGAATACTCGGAGCTCGGAACAAAATCCTCAGGTCTTACATTATCTGATTCAAGCGCACGACGGATTCTGTCGACACGAAGCTGAGGAGTATCATTAAACATTGATTCTGTTCCTCGAACCTTAACTATAGTATTAATCTTTATATCACTGTGAAGCTCTTCTTTATAGTCCCATAATTTAGCGTTAATCTCGCCTGTGGAATCAGTTAACGTCATATCAAGATAAGAAAGACCCTTTGCGGTCTTTTTTACTTCAAGAGTTTTTACAAGGCAAAAACCTTCAACCGTTCCGTTATTGTTAATAGCTTTAAAGTCCATACGCCCTCCGAGTAAAATTATTCCTTAAATATTATATCAGACAAAATAATCATTTGCAATATAATATATTCATTCCGTTACAATAATAGTGCCGCCGCCGACAACGATATCGCCGTCATAAAGCACAACCGCCTGACCTTTTGTTATTGCGCGCTGAGGAGTGTCAAAAACAATTTTAACATCACCGTTTTCAAGAACCTCTGCTGTTGCGGGGGCTTCTTTTGCTCTGTAGCGCGGTTTAGCGGTTACGCGTATCTTTTTCTCAGGTTTATCATAAAGAATCCAGTTGAAATCTGATGCGATAAGCTCAGATGAATATAATGATTTTTCATCTGTAAGGATAACCGTATTTTTTTCAAGGTCTTTTTTTCTGACATACATAGGCGCAGGAAGAGCAAGACCGAGCCCTTTTCGCTGTCCGATTGTATATCTGATAATACCTTTATGCTCACCAAGAATGTTGCCGTTAATATCTGTAAAATTGCCGTTTTCATACGTCTTGCCCGTTATTCTTTCAATAAATGCGGCATAATCTCCGTCAGGAACAAAGCAGATATCCTGACTGTCATGCTTTGAAGCATTTATAAAGCCGCATTTTTCAGCAAACTCACGCACAGCTTCTTTAGAATCATACTCCCCTAACGGAAAAGCAGTACGTGAAAGCTGTCTCTGCGATAAGAAGTAAAGAACATAGCTCTGGTCTTTAGCTGTATTCAGTGATTTTTTTAAAAGCCACCTGTTTTTTTCTTCATCAAAAACGACTCTGGCGTAATGACCTGTAACTACAAAATCACATCCGAGCTCATCGGCCTTTTTATAAAGCCTGTCAAACTTCATATATCTGTTGCAGTCAATACAGGGATTAGGTGTTGACCCTATCTCGTAAGAGGTTATGAATTTATCTATAACCTTCTCTTTAAAATCGTCAGTAAAATCATATACTGAGTATTCCATTCCGAGCTCTGACGCAACATTTTTCGCATCGTCAATATCAGAAAGTGTGCAGCAGGAATTTTCATCAGAAACCTTAACAGACTCATTGCCGTGAAGCTTCATTGTAACTCCGACACACTTATATCCTTTTTCACACATCAAGGCGGCGGCAACAGAGCTGTCTACTCCGCCGCTCATTGCTATAAGTGCTTTTTCAGCCATAATTCAAATAAAATCAGTCATAATAACCCGCAGTCGAAAGATATCTCTCGCCTGTATCGGGGAAAATTACAACGATATTTTTCCCTTCATTTTCTTTTCTTGAAGCAAGTTCAACGGCCGCCTTAAGCGCCGCTCCCGAGGATATTCCCACAAGAACGCCCTCTTTTTTGCCGACCATATTGCCAAAGTAATACGCCGCTTCATCTTTAACTGTGATGATTTCATCATAAATCTCAGTGTTAAGTACCTCGGGTATAAATCCCGCACCAATACCCTGAATTTTATGACTCCCTGCAACACCTTTGGAAAGGAACGGAGAACCCTCAGGCTCAACGGCAATAACTTTTACCGAGGATTTTTTTGATTTCAGATACTCCCCTGTTCCTGTGAGCGTACCGCCTGTTCCTACAGCTGCAACAAAAATATCAACCTTGCCGTCAGTATCTTTCCATATTTCAGGGCCTGTTGATTTTCTATGAGCCGCCGAATTTGCAGGATTAACAAACTGACCGGCAATAAAACTGTCAGGTATTTCAGCGGCAAGGCGTTCAGCCTCTTCTATAGCTCCTGTCATGCCTTTTTTGCCGTCTGTAAGCACAAGCTGTGCTCCGTATGCCTTCATTATCTGACGCCTTTCAACGCTCATTGTATCGGGCATAACGATAATAACCTTATATCCCTTTGAAGCGGCTACGGAGCAGAGTCCGATACCTGTGTTGCCCGATGTTGGCTCTATTATCACTGAATTCGGTTTCAGAATTCCTTTTTCTTCAGCGTCACGAATCATTTCATCAGCAACACGGTCTTTTGCGGAGCCACCGGGATTGAAGTACTCAAGCTTTGCGAAAATTTTAGCTTTAAGTTCAAGGTCTTTTTCTATATTGGTTAATTCAAGCAGCGGAGTTGAACCTATAAGCTGCTGAACGGAAGTGTATATCTTTGACATATTAATCTCCTGTTTCTGCCTGAGACATACTTTCATTATAAACGTCTGCAAGCGTTATATTTTCAAGATAATCGTTAATTATCTTATCAAGTCTTTCCCACACAGGAAGAGTTTTGCACCCTGAAGCGCGGTCACACTTATTAGGCTTGCATTCAAGGCATGAGACAGGCGCCAGAGAGCCATCTGTAGCCTTTAAAATGCTGCCCAATGTGAAAGTTTCGGGTGCAGACTTAAGTCTGTATCCGCCGCCTTTGCCGCGGATTCCCTCAACGAATCCTTCTTTAACGAGCATTGATGTAATACTTTCCATATATTTTTCCGAGATGCCCTCATCCTCGGCTATACTTTTAAGTGAAACATATCCGCCGTTTTCAGCTTCGCAAAGAGCAAGCATTATGCGCACAGCATATCTGCCCTTGGTTGAAATCATCATAAACCTCACCTCATTATTATAATACCACAAGTTTAGTAGGATTTCAAGAAAAAAAACAGGCAGTTGAGAAAGTTACAGAGACAAGGAACCGACGTTTGTCGACGTATAAAGATACGGTGAAACGTCGGTGACGAAGTAAGAAAAAATCTGCGCGGTTTTCAATAAGCCACGCAGATTAATTATTTTTTATAAAATTAGATTTATTCTGTTTATTTATATTTTATTAAATCTTTTTCGGTCTGTGACTTTCGGCACAGACTCGCAAGGCTGCTTTTCCTTAAAATGCGCCTTTCACCCGCCTTGCGCCCTTTTGCTCCTTGCAATACGTCAGTATAGCATCGTCGCAGAAGAACACAAATCGGGCAAAATTCATCATTTTAAGGTGCAGAGCAGTTTTTGATGAGAGAATTTTTTTGAAGACAAAGAAAATCCGCATCACGCATACTAACGTATTCGGATGCGGATTTGATGCAGTATTCGGGAAAATTATCCGTCAAAAACAAAAGTATCCTTACGAGACTGTGCCGTTATCGACAGCCTGCAGGCTGAAAATTCAGCCTGATAATCAGAATATATCAATCAAGGAAATCCTTGAGTTTTTTACTTCTGCTGGGATGACGAAGCTTACGAAGAGCTTTAGCCTCAATCTGACGGATACGTTCTCTTGTAACATTGAAGTATTTGCCGACTTCTTCAAGAGTATGAGGATGACCGCCCTCAAGACCGAAACGCATTGAAAGAACCTTTGCCTCTCTGGGAGTAAGAGTCTGAAGTACTTCATCAAGCTGCTCTTTAAGCAGAAGGATTGAAGCGGCATCTGCCGGTGCGGGAGCGTCGTCATCGGGAATGAAATCGCCAAGATGGCTGTCTTCCTCTTCACCGATAGGTGTTTCAAGTGAAACAGGCTCCTGAGCAACTCTGAGAATTTCTCTTACCTTGCCGACAGTCATACCGAGCTCAGCGGCAATTTCCTCTGCGGTCGGGTCTCTGCCGTTTTTATGAAGAAGCTGGCTGTTTGTCTTTTTAACCTTGTTGATTGTTTCAACCATATGAACGGGGATTCTGATTGTTCTTGCCTGGTCGGCAATAGCTCTTGTAATAGCCTGTCTTATCCACCATGTGGCATAAGTTGAGAATTTGAAGCCTTTGGTATAATCAAATTTATCAACAGCTTTTATAAGACCGAGATTGCCCTCCTGAATCAGATCAAGGAACTGCATTCCTCTGCCTACATAACGCTTTGCGATGCTGACAACAAGTCGGAGATTGGCTTCTGCGAGTCTTTTCTTAGCTTCTTCATCATCATCTGTTATTCTTGTGGCAAGCTCAATTTCCTCTTCGGGAGTAAGAAGCGGAACTCTGCCTATTTCTTTAAGATATACCTTAACGGGGTCATCTGTGCCCTGATTTCTGTCATCTGCAGTGTTTGAGTTAAGCTCTGACGACTTAGGAAGGTCAAGGTCAAAATCGAGGTCTTCGAGAGCGGCATTATCAAAATCATCGATAATTTTGATATTCTGATTCTCGATTGTCTCATAAAGCTTGTCAAGTTCCTCAACGTCATAATCCATTTCAAGAATGGCGTTGTCGATATCCTGAGTTGAAAGCTTGTTGTTATTGGCCTTGCCCTTTTCAATAAGAGCTTTCACCCATGCCTTTTTTTCAGCTGTTTCCATAATAAATCTCCTTTGTTTAACATCCGTTAAGATTTTTTCCTGAATAATTTTAAAAATTCTTCATCTGACAAATCCGCCGGGTTAACAGCAGATTTTTTTTGATTTTCCTGTATAAGAACTTTGATACAGTCCTCACATTCCGCAACTGTATTGCTGATTTCTTTTTTCATAGCCATAAACTTTGCAAGCCTGCCGTTTTCTTCCGGCGAAAAATCAGCCGATAAAACAGAAAGGTCAATGCTTGAATTTTCTTCAATTCGCTTTGAAAGAATCCTGAATACTCTGCGGTTGAAGTCCGTAACAAATATATCCTCATTAAGCTTTCCTTTAAGCTTAAAACAGAATTCGGGGTTATTGATAAGAGAAGATAATAAAATATCTTCCGCCCTTGCCGCACGGATGTTGTCTTTCCTCTGCGGATTAACATTATCCTTGGGAAGAACCGTTTCCTGCGCAATTTTATCAAAGGTGTTTTTCTTTTCTGAAGCTTTACGGATTTTATACTGTCTCTTTATTTCAGCAATTATCGCATCCTTGCTGACCTGCAGCTCAGTGGAAAGTCTCGAAGCATACACATCCTGCTCAATAGCGTTACAGGAAGCAAGAATAACTGCCGCCTCTGATAAAAATCCCACACGTCCGTCGGGAAAAGCCAGGTCGTATTTATCTCTTGCTCTGAGAAGTCTGTACTCCACATTATTGGCCGCTCCGTCAAGAAGCGCCTGAAATCTTTCGCGTCCGTACTTTTTTATAATTTCATCAGGGTCTTTGCCGCCTTCAAGTTTTAAAACCCGGAGCTTAACACCCGTCTCTTCAAACAGGCGTATGGCCTTTTTAGTGGCTTCCTGACCTGCTTCGTCTGAATCGTAGGATAAGATTACCTCATCGGTATAACGGCTTATAAGACCCGCCTGCTCCCTTGTAAGAGCTGTACCGAGAGAAGCTACAGAATTAGTAAATCCCGCCTGGTGCAGAGCGATAACATCCATATAGCCCTCGCAGACAATCATTGAGCCGGGATTACCGTTTTTTGCAAAATTAAGCGCAAAAACATTGTTTGTCTTTTTATAAATCAGCGTATCAGAGGTATTAACATATTTCGGCTTTGAGTCGTCAAGAACTCTTCCACCGAAGCCTATAACATTGCCTCTGAGGTCAATTATCGGAGTAATAACTCTGTTTCTGAAGTTATCGTAATATCGTATTTTACCGTTTTTATCACTGCGTTTCACAAGGTCAGCGTCAAAAAGCTCAGACTGAGTAAAGCCTTTTTTTCTCATATGATTCAAAAGCGCATCCCAGCTGTCGGGCGCATAACCGAGCCCGAAATGCTTTATGGTTGACATTGAAAGTCCGCGGTTAAGGAAATAATCAAGCCCCGCCTTACCTGCCTGCGAAACAAGCGTTGCGTGGAAAAATCTCGCCGCTTCTCTGTTTGCGGCAAAAAGACGCTGACGATGCTTCGCGAGTGAATCATCGTAGCCGTCATCAGGCATCTGCATTCCCGCTCTGTCAGCAAGAAGCTTGACAGATTCGATAAAATCAAGATTTTCTATTCTTCTGATAAAAGTAATAACCTCGCCGCCTGCGCCGCAGCCGAAACAGTAAAATGACTTTGTATCGGGATACACTGTAAACGACGGAGTTTTTTCGTTATGGAACGGACAGAGACCTTTCAGAATCTTCCCCTGCCGTTTTAAAACAACATATGAAGAAATTACGCTTTCGATGTCATTTCTGTCGCGCAGTTCCTCAAGAAAAATATCATTAAGAGCCATAGTCACACCATCCACGAACCGGGAACGCGAAGTCGATTGAAGGTATGAACTGCGTATCTGTCAGTCATACCGGCAATGTAATCGCAGGCGGCTCTCTGCGGCCCTTCCTTTAAACAAATCATTGTATACTCCTCCGGCAGCTCAAGCGGATGCATGGAAAAATACTCATAAAGCCAGCAAATCATATCAATTGCCTTTGATTCCTCGCTCTTGCACTCGGGATTTGTGTAAACATTTTTATACATAAAAGTGTGAAGCTCGTCAAATGCCTGCTGAACATCAACGCCAAGACAAATATCGTCTTCACTGTTATCAACACATGATTTTACAAGAGTATTAATTCTTTCGCCCTTGTCAAAACCAAGGCATTTTTTTATATCAAGCGGAATATCATCGTCACTGAGCACTTTTGCGTGAACAGCGTCATCAATATCATGATTTATATACGCAATTCTGTCTGCAAGTCTGACAACCCGGCCTTCAAGAGTAAACGCCTGCTCACCGGATGTGTGTCGCTCAATACCGTTTCTGACCTCAGCTGTCAGATTGAGGCCCTCGCCCTTTTTTTCAATAACGTCAACAACTCTCAGGCTGTGAGAATAATGCTTGAAGCCGTCGGGATAAACACTGTCAAGAGCTCTCTCGCCTGCATGGCCGAAAGGCGTATGCCCTAAATCATGGCCGAGGGCTATTGCCTCAGTAAGATTTTCGTTAAGACGAAGAGCAACGGAAATAGTCCTGCCTATCTGTGAAACTTCGAGAGTATGTGTAAGCCTTGTGCGGTAATAATCTCCCTCAGGTGAAAGAAAAACCTGAGTTTTATGTTTAAGTCTTCTGAAAGAATTGCAGTGAATTATCCTGTCTCTGTCACGCTGAAAGCATGTACGGATATCACATTCAGACTCATGAAAAAGTCTGCCGCGGCTTTCATCAGCAAAGCAGGCATACTGTGACAAAATCTTATGCTCATTTTCACAGGTTATTTCACGAATAGACTGCATATTTTTCTCCTTTCAACGTCCTTAAAACAGTTCCTAATATTTAATACTCCGACAATTTTAAAAATACTTTTATTTTTTTATATTTTACAGAATAATTCTCCTGTTTTTTCAGCGAAAACCTTTCCGAAGCTGGAATCTGTCAGTTTATTCTGAAATTCAGGCTCTCTGTCAGCGGGAATCCGGAAAGTCAGAGAAACATTTTCGCCGAAATCCGTATCATCAATTATTCCGCCGAACTCGGGAATAAGAGAATTCATTCTGCCGTAAAAATTATAATCACATTGGGTTTTCATTACAGAACATAAGCTCATTGTAACAATCCTGCCTGCGTCAACAGCGATTTTGGCGGTATGAGAATAAGCTCTGACAAGTCCTCCTCCGCCAAGAAGAATTCCGCCGAAATAACGTGTAGCAACAACAACACAGTCAGTTACATCCTCTTTAAGAAGAACATCGAGTACAGGTATGCCTGCCGTGCCCTGCGGCTCACCGTCATCTGAATAGCGTCGTGTCTGGCCGTCTCTCAAAACGTAAGCATATACATTATGGGTCGCGTCCCAATGCTTTGATTTTTTTTCATTTATAAAATCAATCGCTTCTTCTTTGGTGGTTACAGGCTTAATGTACCCTATAAACCGAGAGCGCTTTTCAATAAATTCATCACAGGCTTCTTTGTCGATGGTCTTATATTCCATAAAAATCACCTAAAAAAATTCAGCGGCGCAAAATGCACCGCCTTATTTTGATTATTTATCAAGATTATAACGCTTCTTGAATCTGTCAACACGTCCGCCTGTATCAACGAGCTTCTGCTTACCAGTGAAGAACGGATGGCAGCTTGAGCATATATCAACACGCATATCGCCTTTTGTTGAACGGGTTTCTATAACCGCACCACATGCACAGCGTACACTTGCGGTATCGTACTTAGGATGAATTCCTTCTTTCATCGTTTTCACCTCTTTCGGTATCATTTACGCAACAGCTATTCTAACACATATAAAAATAAAATGCAACTGTTTTTTTATATTTTTTTACGAAAAAATAATATTTTTTCTATATATTTTGAATAACTTAAAAGGAAGCAACAATATATTGAAATACTATTCATTAATACGGCGGCGGTCTGAAGCCTTCACCGAGTATTTCACCCGCCTCCGCAATGACAATAAAAGTATTATCATCAATCTCTTTTATAAGTCTTCTGACATACGAAACCTCATAGCCGCGGAGAACTGCGATAAGCATGCTTTTGCGTTCACCGGTATATCCGCCGACAATCGGAACAATGGAAACTCCGCGATGCAAATTCTCTGTAATAACTTTTGTGATATCATTTGCTTTTTCAGTAAAAATCAGCAGCATTTTACCGCTGGATGCACCGTAAAGAATTCTGTCAATAAGAGCCGAGCTTATAATAATCTGTATAACAGCATACAATGCGCTTTCAATACTTCTGAAAACAGCGGCAGAAGAAAAAATCACAACCGCGTCGACAATCAATATCATTCTTCCTACAGAAACGTGAGGAAACCGACGCCTGATAAGACGCATAATAATATCTGTTCCGCCCGATGTTGCATTTCTCAGGAAAATCATGGCAAGACCAAAACCGCAAAAAAGTCCGCAGAAAACAGCGGCGAGAAGTCTGTCACCTTTTATATATGAAGGAATAATGCCCTCTGAAACAAGAAAAGACATAAAATCCATTGAAGCGGAAAGTATTGCCGTTACCCACAATGTTTTATAAGTAAATCTTTTCCCGATAAATATAAAGGCGAGAATAAACAGCGGAACATTTAAGATGAAATTTGTTATGCCTACAGGAGTATTGAAAAGATAATTCAAAACAACAGCGATGCCCGTCATACCGCTCTGAGCGATATTATTCGGCACCGCAAATACTGTAACACCCGCAGAATAAGAAATACAGCCGATAAGCCAGAAAAGATTATCAGCTGTAAATTCAAGAATATTATTCCGTTTTACTGTTTTCAAGCTCAACACTCCGGATTAAATTATAAAGCTCTCTTATTCTTCCCATATTTTCTGATAAATATAAGTATCCGAAAACAGCTTCAAGACCTGTTGCTTTATGATAATCCCCTGTTGAGGCGTTTTTCGCTATATGCGCGGTTTTTGCGTTTCTGCCGCGCTTGAAAACATTCAGCTCTTCGACGGTAAGCTGTTCCATTATTTCAGTAACCGCTTTGGCCTGAGCAGAAGCCTTGACCTGTCTCACAGCGAGTGCGTGCAAATCATTTGCGCTTCTGTTGGCATCACAGATTATCTCTTCTCTTACAAGCAAATCATAAACAGTATCGCCGATAAAAGCAAGAGTAAGCGGACTCAGCTGTTTCGGGTCAACCTGTTTTTCAGATAAAAATCTTTCCATAATCCACCTGTATCAGTTGAAGTAATCAAATTCAAGGTCATAGATTGAGACAGTGTCTCCCTCTTCTATGCCGCGCTCTTTGAGTGCGTCAATAATTCCACTTGAATGAAGCACACGCTGGAAATACTGAAGCGATTCATAGTCGTCAAGGTCAGTTCTCTGGAGAATCTTAAGAAGCCAGTCAGCCTCAACAAAATAAACGCCGTCATCAACAATAATATTGAATTTGCCGTTATTGTTTTTCTCAAAGAATTCAGCAGGAATCTCTTCCTTCTCATACTTTTTAATGGGAGGAAGCGTGGCAAGCTTAGCGGCTACAGCATTGATAACCTCTTTGGTGCCCTCAACAATAGGAGCGCACATTGTAAAATACTGATACCCTTTTTCGCTGAAATACTTTTCAAGTCTTTCAAGCTGCTCATCTGTAGCAAGGTCAATCTTATTGCCTACAACAATCTGTTCACGCTCAGCAAGCTCAGGATTGAACTTCACAAGCTCTTCGTTGATTTTTTCAAAATCCTCAATCGGGTCTCTGCCCTCACTGCCGCCGGCGTCAATAATATGAACAAGAAGTCTGCATCTTTCAACGTGCTTGAGGAACTCGTGGCCGAGACCGATACCTTCACTTGCGCCCTCGATAAGGCCGGGGATATCAGCCATTACAAAAGAATTGCCCTCGCCGAGTGATACAACCCCAAGAACAGGAGTCAATGTTGTGAAGTGGTAATCGGCTATTATAGGCTTCGCCTCGCTGACAACAGAGATGAATGTTGATTTACCGACATTCGGGAAGCCCAAAAGACCAACATCAGCAAGAAGCTTAAGCTCAAGAGAAACCTCCCACTCCTCGCCCGGAGTGCCGTTTTTGGCAAATCTCGGAGCCTGACGGGTGGGTGTCGCGAAATGAGGATTGCCCCAGCCGCCTCTGCCGCCCTTTGCGGCGATAAAGGTGTCATCGTCAGACATATCGGCCATAACCTTGCCGCTGTTAACCTCTCTGATGACGGTTCCTCTCGGCACAAGAATCACAAGGTCTTCGCCTTTTTTGCCGTTTCGTCTGCCGCCCTGACCCGGAAATCCGTTGGGAGCCTTATACTTGCGTTTATATCGGAAATCAGCAAGCGTCGCGAGATTGTCATCTACTTTAAAAACAACATCTCCGCCTTTTCCTCCGTCACCGCCGTCAGGACCACCCGAAGCGACATACTTCTCTCTATGAAAGGAAACGGCGCCGTTGCCGCCGTCTCCTGCTTTAATTTTAATTTTCGCTACATCAACGAACATAAAATTATATACCTTTCAACAAATTATAACTGTGCTCTTGCGGCCTTGATGTTGGCAACAAACTTCTTCGCAGTTTCTGTTATAAGAGCGTAGTCCCCTGTCTTTGCGCCTGCTGTAAGGGAGCTGCCTGCACCTACGGCTACAGCACCTGCCTTAATCCATTCACCTACATTATCAGCGTTAACGCCGCCTGTAGGCATCATTTTTGCGTAAGGGATGGGGCCTCTTATATCTTTAATAATCTTCGGGCCGTAAAGGTCGCCGGGGAATACCTTAAGAATATCAGCACCTGCTTCCATAGCCATAACACCCTCGCGTACTGTCATGATACCGGGCATAACGGCAACTCTGTAGCGGTTGCACATTTTAACGGTATCAAGGTCAAAGTAAGGGCTGACGATGTACTGAGCGCCGCTGAGCATAGCGATTCTCGCTGTTGCGGCATCCATAACGGTACCTGCGCCGAGAATAATCTCTTCGGGAGTATATTTGCTTGCAAGATGCTCAATAACCTTATCTGCATGAGGAACGGTAAAGGTAAGCTCAATAGCCGCTACGCCGCCCTCAATGCAGGCATCTACGATTTTTTCTGCTTTTTCTGTATTTTCCGCACGGACAACGGCAACAATGCCGCAATCCTGGATTCTCATCAATACCTGTTCTTTATCCATAATAAATCTCCTGTTATCTCTGAACTCTTGCGCCTGCACCGTTTACAATACGCTCAACCTCAGCCTTTGAAGCCATTGAGGTGTCACCGGGTGTAGTCATAGCGAGAGCGCCGTGAGCCACACCGAAATTAACTGCGGTCTGCGCGTTGAGAGTTGTCATAAGTCCGTAAATGAGGCCCGAAGCAAAGCTGTCGCCGCCGCCGACTCTGTCGTAAATCTCAAGTCCGGGCATCTCAAGTCCGTTGTAAATTTTACCGTCTGACCAGCAGATTGCGCTCCAGTCATTGACAGTAGCTGTTTTAACGGTACGAAGTGTAGTTGCGATTACTTTGAAATTCGGGTAAATCTTCACCGCGTTTTCTACCATTTTATAATATCCGTCAATATTAAGCTCCTTGAGGTTTTCGTCATTGCCCTCAACCTCAAGACCGAGGCAGGCGGTGAAGTCCTCTTCGTTGCCTATCATGACGTCAATATACTTTGCGATTTCCTTATTGACCTGCTGAGCTCTCTCTTTACCGCCGATATCCTTCCATAAAGAAGGACGGTAATTGAGGTCATAGGAAACTATAGTTCCGTATTTTTTTGCGGCTTTCACAGCCTCGATAACAACCTGAGCGGTTGTATCTGAAAGAGCGGCAAAAATTCCGCCAGTATGAAGCCATCTGACACCGAGCTCACCAAAAATATAATCCCAGTCGATGTCGCCTGTTTTAAGCTGTGACGCGGCTGTATTGCCTCTGTCTGAAACACCGACAGCGCCTCTGATTCCAAAGCCGCGCTCGGTAAAGTTAAGACCGTTTCTGACATTTCTGCCGATTCCGTCATATTTAACCCATTTAATAAGTGAAGTATCAACGCCGCCCTGAAGCATAAAATCTTCAACAAGTCTGCCGATTTCATTATCCGCAAGAGCGGTAACAGCGGCTGTCTTGAGTCCGAAGCAACGGCGAAGGCCCCTTGCTACGTTATATTCTCCGCCGCCTTCCCATACTCTGAATGAGCGGGCATTTTTTATTCTGCCGTCGCCCGGGTCAAGTCTGAGCATAATTTCGCCCAGAGAAATCATATCGTATGTGCAGTCTTCACGATTTTTTAATTGCAGATTCATAAATTATTCCTCCTCACTTATGAAGCAACCTTGTAAGGAATCTTGTTATCCTTAGCATATTTTTCCGCTTTTGAGCCTTCGGTAACTTTAAGAGTAACTTTATCGGGGTCAGACTCATCAAGAATATTTACAATTTCATCACCGAATTTTTCAACGCCAGAGGGAATGGTAAGGTCATGAAGGTCATCCATATCATAAAATGCTCTTTTTCCTATTTCCTTAACTGTAGACGGAATTTTAATATAAACAATATAGCCTATTTCTCTGAAAGCATCTTCGCCTATTTTTGTAACGCCCTCGGGGATAATAAACTCATATGCACCGTCAAATACTTCAAATGCGCCCTGCGGAATTTCGGTAATTGTGTTATCTTCAAATTTAATCTCTTCAATTCCCGAGCAGTGAGAGAAACAGTATTTGCCGATTGACTTAAGATTCTTGCCGAATTTAATTGAGCCGACTATAGTAGATGTCATATAGAAAGCGTAATCTCCGACAGTTACAAGAGATTCGGGAATCGAAATCTCGTGAAGCGTATAGCAGTTGCTGACAGCATAATCACCGATATGCTCAGTGCCATCTGGTATTACATAAGTATTCTTTTCTCTTGCAGTGGGATAAGCCACAAGTGTTTTCTTATCTTTAGTATAAAGAACGTCATCAACAGTGATATAAGCATCACAGTCTTTTACAGAATACTTTTCAATTTTCTGGCAATTATTAAATGCTGTTGAAGAAATTTCTTTAAGTGTTGACGGAAGATTAACAGTATGAATACCGTCTCTGTTTGCAAAAGCGTAAGCACCTATTTTTTCGACCTTATTAAAGTCAACAGCTCCGATATTATCAAAATAATCCTCTCCCTGGCCCTGATAGTCTCTGTAGAAGCAATATGCTCTGATGGCTGTAACACCGTCTTTGATTTTAAGGCTGTTTATATATTTGCCGTAAGCAGAATCAACGAGAGTCTTTCCGTCCGCAGTATACAGCATTCCTTCAGCTGCTGCAAAGTTTTTGTTTTCTGATGAAAGGCCGATTTCTGTCAGAAGCTTGCATCCGGAAAATACTTTGTAACCGTATTTTGCCAGTGAAGCTGAAAGAGTAACCTTGCTGAGTGTCTCACATTTGTAGAACGCGCTGTCAGCAATCTCGACAACAGAATCTGGTACATCAATCTCTGAAATAGAAATACAATAATTAAAAGCACTTTCTCCGATTTTCAAAAGAGTTGACGGGAGCTTAACTGACGAAAGAGCTGAACATTCATAGAAACAGTAATCACTTATTTCCTTAACGCCTTCCGGGATATTGACAGATATAAGCTTATTGCATCCGTCAAATGCGTGAGCCCCTATTTCTTTAACACTGTCGGGTAAAGAAACCTTTGTTATTTTGTCACTCTCGCCAAAAGCATAGGCGCCTATTTTTTCTACACCTTTTTTAACAGCGACTTCAGCTTTATCACGGCCTACAGGATAGTGAAGAAGAGCTTTTCCGTCCTTTGAATAAATCAGGCCGTCCTCGCTCTTGTAGACAGAGTTGCCGCCTGCAACAGTAAACACCGTCAGAGAATCACATCCGTAAAAAGCAGACGGGTCAATATAGGTAACGTTTTTAGGGATATCAACAATATCAACAGCAAGCATACTGTCACCAATAGCCTTTTCTCCGATTACCTTTACCGCTTTACCGCCAAGTCTGTTAGGAATTGATACTCTGAAATCTTCACCAATGTACTGAGTGATAACAGTATAATCCTCGTAAACGTCAAATTCAAAATCATCGTTTTTATCACTGCGCACAAAGGTTGATTTTTCAGGCTCTTTCTCTACAGTATTTTTCTTTTGACATGAAGTGAATAAGCCAAGGATCATTATCATAACCAGGCTTATTGAAACGGCTCTTTTCATATCAATGTCTCCTTTGATAATTCTTATGATGGTTAATTCTTTGTTTTCCCTCTGTTATTATAAAAGTCCTTCATTGTCGGATCTTTAACTGCCCTTACAAATTCATATAAATGGCGTGAATAATAAAAAGATGTATATACGAGCTTATCTTTTAAACTTACGCCATTTGTTTTCCAAAGGAAAGATTTCCATTTTTTCCATTTTTGTTTAACAATAAGTTTTGTTTCTTTTTCAAATGAGGTTCCAATAGAATTCGTTCTTGCTCGCATAAGAAGCTTAAAAAGAGCAACAACCGTATAATTTTTAATATAGCAGTCTTCTTTATCTTTGATAAATTCCATTGCCATATCATATGAATCTATTTCTGTAAGAGTTTTTTTATTAAACGAATGTTTTGATGCTGAGCCTTCCCTTGAATAATAATAATAAAGTTTACAATCAATCCTGTAACCTATTGACTCTCTGATTGAATAGTAAAGCTGTATGAAATAATAAAAATCTTCACCATTAGTGACACCTACAGGATATCTAAACTTTTTAATAACACTTGATTTGAAAATTTTGCTCCATGATGCAAAATCATAATCGCTGACGAACAAATCGTGTTCATTAACAGGGATACATTTTTTAAATTCAATTTTCGGCATATGAGCATTAAAATTGTCTGTAATATAAAAATCTGCCAAAACTACATTACACTGTTTTTCTTCAATGGACTCAGTAAGAATCTCAACAGCCTGACGGTGAAGCCAGTCATCCCCGTCAACAAACATAACGTAATCGCCGTGAATATTATCAAGAGCATTGTTTCTTGCGGCAGAAACCCCCGCATTTTCCTGATAAATATACACAATCCTGCTGTCATTCTCAGCATATGAACGAATTATTTCTGCGCTTCCGTCTTTACTGCCATCATCAACGCATATTATTTCAAGATTTTTATATGTCTGATTCAATATGCTGTCAAGACAATTCGCTATGTAATTTTCAAGATTATAAACAGGAATAATAATACTGACAAGTGCAGACAAGATATCACCTCAAGATGTTATTTATACGCCTGAGTAAGCGTTAAATCCGCCGTCAACAGCGATAGTTGTACCTGTAACAAACCCTGAATATTCCTTATCGCAAAGGAAAAGGAGAGCGCCCGAAAGCTCCTCGGGTTCGCCGAAACGCTTCATGGGAGTTGCCGCAAGGATTTTTCCTGTTCTCGCTGTGGGAGTTCCGTCGTCATTCCACAGAAGAGTTTTATTCTGCTGAGTTGAGAAGAAGCCGGGAGCTATAGCGTTGACTCTGATGCCCATATCAGCGAAATGAACAGCCATAAACTGTGTGAAGTTTGCAACTGCCGCCTTAGCCGCTGAATAAGCGGGAATCTTTGTAAGAGGACGGAACGCGTTCATTGATGTAATCATAATGATGCAGCTGTCCTCTTTCTCGGCCATATCTCTGGCAAAAATCTGTGTGGGAATAAGAGTGCCGAGGAAGTTAAGATTAAATACAAATGAAATGCCCTGAGGGTCAAGGTCAAAGAATGTCTTGATATCGTCATTCTTTTCTACAAGGTCGATTTTTTCAAGAGTTTCCTTGCTTGTTGTGCCCTTGGGATTATTTCCGCCTGCGCCGTTGAGAAGAATGTCGCAGGTGCCGAATTTTTCGTTAACTATGTCTCTTGCAGCCTTCATGCTGTCCTGATCAAGAACATTGCAGCCTACTGCGATAGCTTCGCCGCCGTCAGCGATAATTTCGTCGGCAACCTTCTGAGCCGCCGCTTCGTTAAGGTCAAGAACCGCTACTTTAACGCCCTGCTTCGCAAGAGTCTTTGAAAAGCCGCTGCAGAGAACTCCGCCGCCGCCTGTAACAACGGCAACCTTGCCTTTAAGATTTTCATGTATGTTCATTGTAATTACTTCCTTTCAATCATTTGGATTTTTCGCAGGCTTCCCACAGGCCGTTGATATAAGCCGCGCCGAGAGCTCTGTCATAAAGTCCGTAACCGGGACGCGCTACCTCGCCCCAGAGCATTCTGCCGTGGTCAGGTCTGATATATCCGTCAAAGCCTGTATCCTGAAGCGCCTTGACGATTTCGTACATATCAAGACTGCCCGCTGAGGAAAGATGAGCTGTTTCGTTAAACCAGCTTTCTCTTATCTTAACATTGCGAAGATGAGCAAAATAGATTCTGTCGCCTACTTCTCTTATCATCTCGGGAAGATTGTTTTTAGGGTCACAGCCTAATGAGCCTGTGCAGAATGTGAGTCCGTTATAAGGTGAATCAACAAGCTTTAAGAATCTTCTTAAATCGTCGATATTCTTGATAATTCTGGGAAGTCCGAAAATATCCCATGGCGGATCATCGGGATGAATAGCCATTTTAACGTCGCATTCCTCACAAACGGGGATAATCTCTTCAAGGAAATGCTTAAGATTATTCCAGAGATCTTCTGAAGTAATACCCTTGTATTTTTCAAAAAGCTCCTTGATTTCACCCATACGCTCAGTTTCCCATCCGGGCATTGCGTATCCGTTGGAGTTATCGTCAATCTCTCTGAACATATCCTCGGGGCTCTTGCCTTCTATCTGCTTGCCGTTGTAGCAAAGGCAGGTAGCGCCGTCGCCCATATCCATAGCGAGGTCAGTTCTTGTCCAGTCAAAAACGGGCATAAAGTTATAGCAGATAACCTTAACGCCTGCTTTTGAAAGATTTCTGATGCTTATTTTATAGTTTTCAATGTACTTCTCAGCAGTGGGAAGACCGAGCTTGATATCCTCGTGAACATTAACACTTTCTATGCATTCCATAGTAAAGCCTGCGTCCTCGATTTCCTTTTTCATATCCATGACCATATCAAGGGGCCATGCTTCACCTGCGGGAAGCATATGAAGCGCGGGTACAATACCCGTAACGCCGGGAATCTGTTTAATCTGTTCGAGCGAAACCGTGTCCTTATCCGCTCCGAACCAACGCATTGTCATCTGCATAATAAATTTCACCTGTCTTTGTGAATTATTTTAAATAAACCGTTTCTTTCTTTTCTGAAGATTCATAAGCGGCAAGAAGCTCAATAACAGCTCTCTTTGCCTGTTTTGCGTCAACAGAAAAATGTCTGCCGGTTTTAACGCAGTCATAAAAATCCGAAATAAGTCTTTCGTGGCTGTTGCCCCACTCATTCTTGCCCACATTGTTTTTCTTCCTTTCGTTTTCAGAAAAAAGAAGCGTGAACTCATCTTTTTCTATAAGGAAGACATTGTCGCCCTCAAGTCTGAGTGTGACTTTATCCGGATAATTAATATCAATAATCGGCTTTGAGTTAAGCCCCGCGGCGGTAGTAGCGTAATATACCGCTCTTGTGCCGTCTGTAAATCTGAAATAAACACTTGCGGTGTCTTCAACTTCAATTTCATCCTTAAGATGGAAATTGGAAATACTTGCGTCAACGGAAAACGTCTCTTTACCCACAAGATACATAAGCAGGTCGTGAGTGTGAATAGCCTGATTAATCATCACGCCGCCGCACTCCATCGCTTTTGTACCGCGCCACGCGTCAGCTTCATAATAATCGGCGTCTCTTTTCCACGAAAAAAGAGCTCTCGCGGAAAATATTTCGCCGTATTTACCAGAATCAATGAGATTCTTAATGAATACCGACGAGGGATTATATCTGTTCTGAAAACAGACAGCAATCTGAGCCGAGGAAGCCTCTGCCGCCTCTTCAAGAGCCTTAACGCCCTCGTAAGATGTTGCGAACGGCTTCTCAAGCACAACATTGATATTTTTATTAAGAGCCTTAACGGCCATATCGGAATGAAGATAATGAGGCGTGCAGATGTGAACCACATCTGCCGCTTCATTATTAATCATTTCATCGTAATCGGTGTAAGCTCTGCAGCCGTATTTCTCTGCGGCGGCCTCAGCCCTCTCAGAAACAATATCACAAACCGCAATAAGCTTTATGCCATCGTCTTTCATATTGTCTATGGCTGCAAGGTGACATCTGGAAATTCCGCCGCAGCCTACGAGGCAAATATTCATAAGTAATGCTCCTCCGCACAATCAATATGTGCTGCTCATATCCTCATTAACCGTTTCTTTTACTTCTTTTTTAGCCTTTGAGCCCGCAACCTTTTCCATAAGCTTCTCGTAGTAAACATCAGGGTCAACAGGAAGTGATACTGTCTCGCCTGTCCAGCTTGAAAGATGAGCCGCGTTGGAAATCATAAGGCCGTTGATGCCCTCAGTACCGTCGGCAACAAGAGGTGTACCGTGAAGAATGTTGCCTGCGAAAGCGTTGAGAACGCCGGAATGTTGGTCGTTAATTCCGTCAGTTTCAACGGGAACCTTTTCGATTTCAATTTTACCGAAGCCTTCTTCGCTGTTTTTAAGATGCTCGCTCAGCGGAGTGTCGAGAACCTCAAGAGTGATTTCCTCGCCGTCTTCAACAACAAGCTTAGCCTTGTCCATAGTGATTTCAAGACGGTTTGAGCCGGGATAATCGCCTGTGGTTGTAACAAATACACCTGTAGCTCCGTTGGGATACTCAGCGTAAATTGAAACATCGTCTTCAACCTCGATGTCGTGCCATTTGCCTTCGTGGCAGAATGCACGAATCTTTGAGGGCATACCGCAAATCCACTGCCATAAGTCAAGCTGATGGGGGCACTGATTAAGAAGAACGCCGCCGCCTTCGCCTGACCATGTAGCACGCCATCCGCCTGAATTATAATAGGCCTGGGTGCGGTACCAGTCTGTGATAAGCCAGCTTACTCTGCGGATGTCGCCGTAAACCTTGCTGTCAACGATTTCTTTTATCTTTCTGTAAACGCAGTTTGTTCTCTGATTGAACATCATTGCGAATACCTTGTCGCTTTTCTTTGCGGCTTCGTTCATTTCGATAACCTGCTTAGTGTAAACGCCTGCGGGCTTCTCTGAAACAACGTGGAGGCCCTTGCTGAGAGCTTCCATAACAAGAGGCGGATGGAAGTAATGAGGTGTCGCGATAACTACTGCGTCAACCTCGCCGCTGTCCATAAGCTCAGAAGCAGTGTTATATCTCTTCGCCCAGGGAAGAGCTTCCTTTGCCCATTCAAGCTTTGCGGGATTGATGTCGCAGACAGCTGTGATTCTCATTTCTTTAATTCTGCCGTTCAGGAAGTTTCTGCAGTGAGCGGAACCCATGTTACCCATGCCGATAACACCGAAACGGATAGGCTGAGCGGCTTCAGCGCACTTATGCATTGCGTCAGCAGCGGCCTTGAAGGATTCCTTATGAGAAGCGTAAACATTCTTCATGTTCTTCTCTGTTTCGTCGTCTGTTTCAAGAGCTGAAAGGCCGTCAAAAACCTTAAGATGAGGCTCAAGAGAAAGAACTCTTACGCCGTCCTTAAGAGCGAACTTCTTGAGAAGCTCAACTACATTGCCTTCACCCTCGCCTGCAGGTACAACTGAACCGTCAGCGAACATTGCATCTTTAACGTGGAAATACTCAATATAATCGCCGATAAGCTCATAAGCCTTGAGAGTATCAACACCGCACTGAACAAAATTAGCAGGGTCAAATACGCCGACAAGACCTTTTACGTTTTCAAGAAGGTCCTTGCATCTCTCGCCGTTATCGCCGTAGATGCCTTTTTCGTTCTCGTGGCAGGGAATGATGCCGTTCTCATTTGCGTAATCAGCCATGAGCTGAACTCTTCTGAGAACCTCGTCTCTGTATTCGTCATAGCTTTCGCCCTTAGTGAAATAGAAGCTGAAAATTCTTATGTATTTAGCACCGAGGATTTTAGCAACCTGAACGGTGTTTTTGAATTTTTCAAAATGCTCGTCAAAAGCTTCGGTAATTTCAATTTTACCGTAGCATGAGCCGATTGATGAAACCGAAATGCCGCCCTCTTCATCAATAATTTTTTTCATTTCTTCCGCTTCGGCAACAGTGAAATTGTTGATTGATTTGTCACCGAATCCGCGAAGCTCCATGTTTGTAATGCCGTTTTCTTTGCAGGCCGCAATCTGACCGCGAATATCTTTTTCGCCGGACTCATCACAGAATGCTGAAAAAACAAAATGTGCCATAAAAATGATCCCCTTTTCTGTGTATTTGCAAACATATGCATACATGGTTATTTTATCACAACTGATTATAAAATTCCATACAAAACATAAAGAAATTTCATTTTTTTACAAAAAATTATCGACTTATGACTTCGGTGCGCACAGATAAGCAGATAATCAGTACAGATATGAAAATATTAAATCATTCATACATGATTTTTTCAAAAAGAATGGGACTTTCTCGGAAGAAAATTTCCCGAAAGTCCCGTTTTAATATTATTTTCAGCTCAAAAATATCGTCTTATTCTCTCTGATGTAATCGGCGATTTTTGAGAAAATCTCATTCTTTTCAGCCGACATTATTTCTTCGTATTTTTTATCGCATTCAACGATTTTATCTGAGTCATAAGACGCATCTTCGCAGTCGTCGTCAATCATACTGTAAAGTGAAGTGAAAATCTCAGAGAATTTTCCGCCGATTACAGCTTCAACCGCTTTTTTCGCTTCACCTGTGAGCGGCTGACCGTTGGCTCTGAAGAACTGCGAAAGCTGACTGTCTTTTCCGTCTTCGAACACATAGTTAAGCGCATAAACATATTTCTTTTCAACAGGAAGAGACTCAAAAGCCGAGTTCATATCATCCTGCTTTTCAAGATACATCTGAATATTGGCCGCTATACCGTACAGAAGTTTTTCGTTGTCTCCAATATTGAATGTATCTTCATCGATTGTTTTAAACTCATTTCTGAGAGCCTTTTCTTTTTCAAGTCTCGCTATCTCGGCCTCTCTTGCCTCTCTGCTTTTCTGAGAAGCGGCAATCGCTTTTATCCACATAATAACAGCCGCAATAATCAGAACAATTATTATTACAGCCCAGTACCAGTGTGCTGATAAAAATACAAAAAAATCTTTCATATTATCCTCCGTCAGATAAGAGATTTATATATATCGCCTTTTTTGAATCCTGTAAGCTTAGCCGCATTCTTCGCCGCCTCGCTCACGCTCATGCCCTTCTCAATGCTTTCCTTTGCCAATTCAACAGCATCTTCAAGAGTCATTGTCTCATTATCAGGCTCAGCTTCGCGACCGTGAATAATAAGAACGAGCTCGCCCTTAAGTCCTGTTTCACCGTAAAGCTCAACAGCTTCGTCAAGAGTTGTTCTGATAACCTCTTCGTGAATTTTAGTTATCTCTCTGACAATGGCGATTTCGCGGTTGCCGAATACCTTGTTCATGTCTTTAAGCGTCTGCGCGATTTTATGAGGCGCCTCGTAAAAAATCATTGTCCTTGTTTCGTTCACAAGAGAATTAAGATGCTCCATTCTGCTCGGTTTGTTCACGCTGAGGAATCCTTCAAAAGTGAACCTGCCCGTGGGCATACCCGAAATTGCAAGAGCTGTTGAAAATGCGCACGGTCCGGGAACAGATTCGACCTCAACGCCGTGCTCGTGGCAAAGTCTCACAAGGTCCTCACCCGGGTCTGAAATAGCAGGCATACCTGCATCGGTAACGATTGCACAGTTTTCTCCGTCAAGGATACGGCTTATAATCAGCTCGCCTTTTTCACGCAGATTATGCTCATAATAGCTTATCATGGATTTCTTTATTCCGAAATGATTGAGCAGCTTCAGAGTGACTCTTGTGTCTTCGGCGGCGATAAAATCGCATTCCTCAAGAGTTCTGACCGCTCTCGGTGAAAAATCCTCAAGATTTCCTATGGGTGTACCCACAACAAAAAGCTTACCCATTACAATTCTCCTTATATTCTCCGTAAACAGACATCATTTCATCTGAAAAAATGCCTTTTGATTTATAAACAGCAAAGTTTGGCTCTACGCGCATAAACGGCTTGGAGCCTTTTTTGCCTTCTATTAAAAAGAGCCATGGCTCTGTATCTGCAAATTTAGAAACAAATCTTAATCGTTTAGGCTCAATGCCTGCACTGCGCATACTTACAACAGTATCACACAGTCTTTCGGGTCTGTTGCAAAGACAAAGTCTTCCGCCGAAATTTAGAAGATGCGACGCGGCTTTTGTAACGTCGTCAATAGTGCACGCAACCTCGTGACGTGCAATTCTTGCGCTGTCGCCGCTGCTTTCGATTCCGCCGCCTGCTGATTTATATGGCGGATTCATAATAACCGTATCAAATGAACCGTGACTGAACAGTTCTTTAATATTTTTTATGTCACCGTTAACAATGCTCACTTTATCTTCAGCATTGCTCAGCCTTACGGATTCAAGCGCCTGCTCATAACCGTTTTGCTGAATCTCAATGCCTGTAATTTCTTTCCCGCAGCCGTTCCTTAAAAGCAGCATGGGAATTATTCCGCAGCCGGTGCCCATATCACATACTCTGTCTTTTTTATTCGGTGATGCAAAATATGCGAGAATCACCGCGTCAGTTCCGAATCCGTGAGCGTCACTTACCGCCACCTTACAGCCGGAGCCGAGATATTCAATTCTGTAATCCTGCATATCAATCACCTCTTCAAAGAAAAACAGGGCGGAAGTAACCGCCCTGCAATATACGGTATAAAACCGATTTTGGCCTATTATTCTGCTTCCTGAGGAGCACCAACAGGGCAAACGCCTTCGCAAGCGCCGCATGAAAGGCAAGCATCAGCGTCGATTTCGTATTTGCCGTCGCCTTCTGCTATAGCACCAACGGGGCATTCTGCTTCGCAAGCACCACAAGCAATGCAATCGTCTGAGATTTTATATGCCATAGTCGTCTTTCTCCTTTATTAAGATTAATTTCATTTTAACACAATGTTTTATTTTTTCAATAGGTTTTTTGAAAATAATTTGTTAACAAAGCATATATATGCAAAAAACAGGGGTTATTTGTCATAAGTTATATCTGTTCCGGAATAATAATGCTGTAAAATTTCTCTGTAACTGCTCCCCTGCCGTGCCATATAGTCCGCTCCGTACTGACTCATCCCCACAAAATGACCGTTTCCGATACAGGTAATCTTTATCTTTTCTGCTGATTCTTCAACAGAAAAATCAGCACTTTTTAATTTGAGTATGTCTCTGAATTCCGCTCCTGTTATACTGCTGGCGCCTACTTCAACTGATTTTACAACACCTGATTCATATTTTTCTGTTTTTCCGATTAATGATTCTTCCTTGCTGCAGTCAATTCCTTTTGCCGAAAAAGCTTTTTTAAATTCATCATATGTAAACTCGCTGAACGACTCAGCGTCAGGCGCAAGTGTATCACCGTCACTCGTAACAGAAACAAGATACGGAAGATTTTTACCCCATACATTTTTTGAGCTTTCCGTCATTCCTCCGCATTTATCAAAAAACACAGCCATTATCGGCTCTTCCTCATAAACTATTAATTCACCTAAAACAGAATCCACTGCTTTTTCTACAGCTTTTTCGTTCTTTTCAAAATTATCCTTCCATTTCTCTTTTCGTTTGTCTTCATCAATATATGCCTGATATTCATTGCTGCTGTCGGTGATATCTGCACCGTTTATTTTTTTATCTCTGTTCAGAATATAATGTGCAAATGTATAACTCGCAACCGCCTGCGCTTTCAACGCTTCTTCGTGATATTCCGCGCTCATTTCACCCGCAACACATCCTATAATATATTCGCGCATATCTGTCTTATCGGTTTTTCCTGTACTGCTTTTCATCACATTTATATATTCATCTTTTTTATTTACTAAAGATTCACCTGTATATTCTACAGAAAGAAGCGGCGTAATTATCATCATAACAGACAGAACGGTGCACAATATAATATACTTCTTCATCTTGTTCTCCTACTTGTCCTGAATTCTTTATATAATAATATGCACCGTTAAATAAAAAATGACATAAAAAGATTCCGTACAGCTTTTGCCATACGGAATCATAAATATTATTTTTTAAAAAGACCGACAATGTCTTTAACAAATGTAACGATTGTATCAATAATTCCAACAAAGAACTTCTTGATAATCTGCCATATTGTCAGTTTTTCCTGTCCGGGATCATCGGGATTATCCGGGTTATCAGGATTGTCCGGATTATCAGGATTGTCGGGATTGTCGGGATTATCAGGATTATCCGGGTTATCGGGATTATCAGGATTATCAGGATTGTCAGGATTATCGGGATTGTCGGGATTATCAGGATTATCAGGATTATCAGGATTATCCGGGTTATCGGGTTCATCAGGAGTATCCGGTGTATCCGGTGTATCCGGAGTCTCTGCCTTAATGGGTCTTGCAAGAATATCTATGTTGCTGAATGTAAGCTCATTGCCGAAAACAACATATTTTATAACAAGACTGTGCTCGCCATCCTTTTCAAAAGGTACAGAAAGAGTAAATACTCCGTTTTCATTTTCTTCACTTGAAGCGATAATCTTGCCGTCTTCCTCGATAATTACTTTATCAACAAATGAATCTACTTTAACCGTTACTGTCGCGTTATTCTCATAGTTTACAAATGAAGTATATGAAACGTTCAAAATATCATTCTGATTGTTGATATAATCCTTGTATACGAACTCAAACATTCCGGTATAAAGGTTTTTGTTTGTATAATATGCTCTCGCAGAGAAATTCTGAGGATTGCACCATACTGTCCAGAGAGAATAATCTCCGACCTTACGGATAGATTTAACATTATTCTTTGCCTGTGAGAAAGTAATTGTGCTGTTATTCGGAAGAGTCCATCTGACAGATGTAGGCTCACCCTTAAGAACAAATACAGTATCACACTTATAATCTCTCATGGGGGTATGGTCAATATACAAGCCGATCATGCCCGCGTCCGTGGCGCTTGCTATATCGTCAACACACTTAAAAGCAGCTTCAAGTCTGTCTGCGTTTTTGACCTGCTCTTTTGCTGAATCACTTAAAGCGTCATATGCCATTTTAGCGGTGAAAATGTCACCGATATATTTCTGATTAAAGCCGCTTACGCTTGGGCATTTTGCAATAAGTGCCTCTACCTCGGCAATATTTTCAAGAGGATTCACATCAATTTTATAATCAACAGAAGCGTTTTTATATTTGAGTGAAACATAAACATTGTCTGACGGCTGGTCAGTTACAACATCTGTATAGATTTTCTCATATCCGACATAGTCAGCGGCATAGGTTTCTATACCCGTAGGCTCAACAGTCTTTGATGTTCCGTCAGCAAATGTTGCCTTAAGCTCAAGACCGGTAACATCAACCTTTTCGCCTGCATTATAAACTGTTTTTGTCGGAGCGTTTACAATCTCAAGCTTCTGAACATAGTCCTCAGTCTCAGCATATTCATCAAGAGGATATGTCTGAGTGAAATACTTGGACATTGCATTATAAAGAGTCGGAAGACTCTCAAAATACTGATCGAGCCATTCAAGTCTGAATTTATACCAGTGCTTATATCTTTCAATCTCACCGTCAAATGTATTATTGTAGCCCCAAGTGCTTTCATCTGCATGAGCGGACTGAGCTATGATATCTGCTGTCTCGTCAATAATTCCGCCCTCTTTATAGATATCTGCAAAAGCGGTATATCTGTATTCCCAGTAAAGATTGCGGACAATATTAAGGAAATAGGGGTCAGATAACATTCTTGCAATCCAGGGTTTTGTGAGCGTTGTCCAGCGGTCATAGTGGAATGCGTCAGAGAAGTGCTCACTGCCGGATGAAAAATCAAGGTCCCAAACAGGGCCGAATGTAAGGAGTTCGCCGTTACCTTTATAAAGATACGTGCTTTTGCCGCCGAAATCAATATTGGCAAGCACACCGTTAATAAGAATACCCTTGGCAAAAGAATCAACATCTATAAGGTCGGAATAACGGACGGTTTCGCCGTTATACTCAGTTGTGAAGTTTTCATCAAATAAAGCGTTTTCGTATGCCTGATAATATCCGATGATATAATCCGTCATGCCTTTGCCGATACCTTCAGGCTTTGTAATTTCGATGGAAACGCCGTGATCAGATACGATTTTCTGATTCATCTCAAGACAAAGCAGATAACCGCCGTCGATATCAGGCATTTCATCATAAAATTCTGAAACAGTGTAGCTTACTCCATTGTATTTAACAACATCATCAGTTACCCAGTTCATGTTATTTGTCATATTCTCAATAAGAATATCACGGTCATCTTTGGTAAGAACATCGGAGTTGCCCTTATAAATGGCCTTTGCCGCATCCTCGGCAATATCGTCCCAGTCTGTAATATCAACTCTCTCTGAACCGATTCTGACATGCTCGCCAAGATAATAGTTACCTGCATACTTGCCGTTCAGAACAAGCTCAACAGGCTGCATCTGCTGATAATTCAGACCCATCTTACCGGAAAGTTCATATCCGACAGCATTACGCATATGGGTGATATCATAGGGATTGGATAAAAGTACCCAGTGCTTGTTTTTGCCCATGCCTAAAACATCTGTTTTTTTATCGAGCTTGAGTTTGAAAGGCTTCTTGGCATCTTTCAAAGTTGTATTGCCTCTGCCTTTGATTTCAGTAACACCGTCATAAAGCACAGATGAATCCTTGAATTCAGAATTTCCCTGAATCTTCATATAAGCATTATGCTTGATTTTGTCAACAATTTCCTCTCTGTCATCAACCTCAACATAAACTACGGGAAGGCTGCTTACAAAGATGCTCTTGCTTCCGATATATTCCTCGTCGGAATTAAACACCTTAAGGGTAACCATTTTTTCAAGGTCATACTTTGTAGGAGTAAACTTGTTGCTCTCATTATAAATAAGAGTATTGTCAACATACCACTGATAGGTAAACTCACCCTCTGCGTTAACCTCAGCTGTAATTTCTTTTCCTACTTCTACATAATCAGCATCAAAAGAAATAAGCTCGCTGTCTTTTTCATAGGGTTCGGGGTCGCTTATGCGTCCGTTGGTAGCCATTACCGGCACAGCAACGCATGAAAACGCAAGTAAAACAACAAGTAAAACAGAAATAAATTTTTTCATAACAATCCTCCTGAGGGTTAATTATTTATAATTTCTGAGTATCTTAAGTGTAGTTGTCTTCGGGAATTCGGTGTCTCTTGTCTTAACTCTTGCAACCTGCTTATACATAGGCATCTTTTTATTGATTTCGTTAACGTCATTTTTGATTCTTTCTTTTGCGTCGGGTGTGGAAACCGTGTCAAGGAAGAATTCAGCTGTTATGAAGTTATTCTCTTCGTAAACAACAACTTCTTTAACGTAATCAATGGTGGAAAGCTTGTCTTCGATTTCTTCGGGAGAAACATTCTTACCGTTTGATAAAACAATAAGATTCTTCTTTCTGCCGCGGAAGAAAAGGAAGCCGTCTTTATCGATATATCCGTAGTCGCCTGTCTTGAACCAGTCACCGTCAAAGGCCTCTGCGGTTGCTTCGGGGTCATCATAATAGCCCATCATGACATTTGAGCCGCGGACATAAATTTCGCCCACGCCATCTTCATCGGGGTCATTGATTTTGATTTCATTGCAGGGAAGCGGAACGCCCGCACTGCCGAATTTGAAATTATCAAGTCTGTTGCAGGTAACGGCAGGAGAACACTCGGTGATTCCGTATCCGTTGATAATCTGAATACCGAAGTCATACATTCCCTTTTCGTACTTTTCGTCAAGATAAGCGCCGCCGCAGATAATAACCTCAAGCTCGCCGCCTAAATTGTCGATAATCTCTTTAAACAGCTTTCTTCTGATATCAATACCGAATTTCTGAAGGAAACCGCTGATTTTAAGTCCTTTTTTAAGTACATCCTCTTTGCCGTTTTTCTTGGCGGTGTACCATATCTTTTTATAGATTGTTTCTACCGCAAGAGGTACCGCGGCGAAATTCTGAGGATGATAAGTAGCAAGGTCCTTCTGAATATCCTTGATACTGCGGCAGATAAAGCCGTATTCCGTAATAAGCGTACCGGAGAAAAGTGCGCTTACCCATGAAAAAGCGTGGTGAAGCGGAAGGAATCCGATAGCGTGACCACCTGTAAGAACGCGGCAGGATGTGATAACATCCGTCGCGATATTTCTGTGAGAGAGCATAACGCCCTTGCTCTTGCCGGTTGTGCCTGAGGTAAATACGATAACCGCAAGGTCTTCAGGCTTAACAGTATCCTCAAGATAGCATCTTGCGCCGGCTTTGAGCATAGCCTGTCCTTTTTCTATGATATCGTAGAAATCCTCAATTCTGATATACTCCTGCAGTACAACGCCGTCAGTCTTTTTCATAAGCTCAACTGCGCCGGCAAACTCGTCGCTGTAATATATAGCGTCGCATTTACTTCTCACCATAAGTTCCGCAAGCTCCTCAAATGGAAGCTTCGGGTCAAGTGGAATAGCAACGTTTGTACCTGTGATAATTGAATAATAGCAGGTAATCCAGTAATAGCTGTTTTCACTGAGTATGGCAATTTTTTTGCCTTTCATTCCTACAGAATCAAGATACTGACCGAGGCCTTTTGTATCATAATGCATCTGTCTGAATGTCTTTGTCTCAACTTCATTATCGAAGTTATAAAACATATACTGCTTCTTGTCCTGGCCTTTTTCCGCGCCGTAAAGAACTATGTCCTTAAGGGTTTCAAAATCCGGGAAATCAGCAAATTTAGTATATTTGACTTTAGTTTTCATTTTATCATTCCTCAGCGTTTAATTACACATTGGCTTCAAGATATTCAACAACATCCTTGATAGTAACAAGAGTGGGAAGTACTCTGTCAGGGATTGAAATATCATACTTTTCTTCAATAATGCAGATAAGGTCAAAAAGCTCAAAAGAGTTAAGGCCTAAATCAGATGTAAGAACATCATCGGGTTCAACAGATTCAATTCTGCCGTCTGTGTAATCAGTTAAAATTTCAAGTAATTCGTCTCTTAAATTCATAATTATTCCTCCGAATTCTTCTGGGCTTTTCTTCTTCTCCAGATTTCATTAAATATTTCTTCTGTGGCAAGCGATATCTTTGTAACTGAAAAATCGCAGTTTTCAGGGAAAACATACCATGTATCGTCAAGAGTATTGAGGTCAATGCAGTCCTCAAAATTGCCGAAACGGTAAGCATACTCAACATGAAGAGCATACTGCCCTGCCGCGTCAATATTCATCTCAAACGGCTCGCCGTCATAATCACGGACGCCCTTTACACGGAATCCGTTCATATCGTGAATGAATTTAGCCTGTCCCAGTCGGACAAAGCCCTTTGAGTTAGGCAGGTCATTGACATGAGCGTCGCACTCAAAGTAGTATTCATCATTCATAACTTCTTTTTTAACGTTTTCACGTTCCCACTTATACCAGTCAGGCGGGAATTTGAATTCAGTCTCGCCCTCCTGAGCTTCAAGCTCGCCGTAATAGTTAAGCTTCCACTTTTTACCGCAGGCCTTACAGAATATTGTGTCGTCTTTAGAATCCATCTTATACTCTGTATTGCAGTGAGGACACTGATAAAGAACCTTATGAAGTCCTTCAGCTCTCTTTTTATATTTAACCTTTACTCTGTTTTCGCTCTGCCATCTGAAATCATCATTATAAAGCAGCTCTTTAACTCTGGCGCTTATTTCGTCAACAGACATCTTTTTAAGCTCCTCGGGAGTAAAGGCAAGAGTCATATCCGCCTCAACGGGAATAAGTCTGTGCCTGTGGTTACCCCAGAACGGGTCATAAATATGATGACCTCTGCAGGTAAGAGTAACTACCGGCACCTTCTGATGCTTGAGAAGCTGACCGACTGCGTCGGGAATAACCTCTGTAACACCGCAAAGGGAATACTTCGCCTCAGCATATATACCGAAAATCAGACCTTCGCTCAATGCCTTTCTGCACTGACGAAGTATGCTGATATCAGCAGTGAACTTTCTTTTCGGAACTGTGCCCAAATCGCGCAGGCCCTTTTCGCGGCCTATATAATCGTCAACCGCCGCGGGAAAAATGCCTTTGTGAGGCGCAATAGCCGCGCTCATTATATAGAAATCATAAAACGCGTTATGATTGCAAAGCAGAATATAAGGAGGTTTAACACCGTCCATATTTATTTTATGAGTTTTACCTCTTAAAATCGCTTTTCTGATATTAGCAAAGGCAATAACAAAGGGATGCAGAAACCATCTCTGCGGTACAGGCTGTTTGCTCATATCAAATTTTTCGGTTTCAGGAGCTCCGCCTCTGACATATTTACCGTATTCTTTGCTCACCATATCACCCCAATATAAAAATATTCGTTTAATTATAGCATAAATAAAATAATTTTTCAACACCTAAATTATATTAAAATATTTAATTATTAACACAATTAAATGAATTTCATGCATAACTTGTCAATAAAGTAAAAATATGATATTATGTTTTAAATTATTTTCCGGAGGTTTGTTATGGGAAAATTCAGCGGATGTCTTCTTGCGTCTGACTATGACGCAACACTTACAAACAGCAGCGGAATCATACCGAATGAGGTAAGAAAAGCTATAAATGATTATATGAACGAAGGCGGTCTTTTTACTGTCTGCACCGGAAGAACAAAGCAGGGATTTCATGACTATTCTCCTGAAATAATAAACGCTCCCGTTCTGCTTGCCAACGGCTCAATGGCATATGACTTCAAAAAAGAAAGAATCGCTTTTGAACGCGGGATAACCTGTGATAATGCTGATGTAATAAGAAAAATAGCTTTCGGCTTTGACGGTGCAGGTGTTGAAATGTACAGTGCCGATTTCAAAAGCTATGTTATTAATCCCACTGAAAAGAACAGAAAACATTTTGATTTTCAGTATATAAAATACGATGTTGTTGAAGATATTCCCGAAAACCTTTTCCCCGCTGTGAAGATTATGGTTTATATCGGCAAAGACAGATGCGTTGATTTTATGCGCTATCTTGATTCCATTGACATGGGCGGACTCAAATATATTCCTCAGCACGGGGATTTTATAGAAATAATATCAAAAGAAACCGACAAGGGAGCAGGACTCATGCTTCTCGCCGAATGTCTCGGAATCAGCAAAGAAAGAGTATTCTCAATCGGTGACGGTTCAAATGACGTGGATATGCTCAAAGCGGCACACATCGGCTTTGTACCCGAGAACGGCTGCAGCGAAGCTAAGAACGCTGGAGATATCATTGTAAAAAGCAATGACGAATTTGCTGTTGCGGACGCCATATCAAAAATAGAAGAAATACTCAGAAATAACTGACAGGAGCCCGATATGAAAATTACCTGCCTTATAGAAAACACTCAGGGTCACGCTCTCTGCGCTTATGAGCACGGACTCAGTATATATGCTGAAACACAAAATCACAGACTGCTTTTTGACGCGGGACAGACTGACGCTGTTATCAGAAACTCTGAAATTCTCGGAATTGACCTTGAAAAAGTTGATTCACTTTTCCTCAGTCACGGCCACTATGACCATTCGGGAGGAATCGACAGATTCTCAGATATAAACAAAACCGTTTTGATTTACGCTCAGAAAAGTGCCATGCTCCCCTGCTATCATTTCGAAAAATATATCGGTGTAAGCGATAAGCTCAGAAATAATAAAAATCTTGTACTTCTTAACGGTGACAAACGCATTGACAGCGAGCTGTTTTTATTTACAGGGATAACGGGAAGACGCCTTTTCCCGAAAGGAAACTCAGAGCTTGAGACAATGATAAACGGAATCAGACAGGCGGACAGCTTCTCTCACGAGCAATGCCTTGTTATAACCGAAAAAAATAAAAATATACTTCTCTGCGGCTGCGCTCACAACGGAATAATAAATATTCTCGATAAATACTCTGAACTTTTCGGAGGCGACCCGTACGCGGTTATCAGCGGATTCCACATGATGAAAAAAGAAGATTATACCGCGGAAGATATTGAGATAATCAAAGAAACCGCCCTCGAGCTTATAAAAAGAAATACTGTGTTTTATACGGGACACTGCACAGGTCAGCCCGCATTTGAAATTATGAAAAATATTATGGGAGACAGGCTTCACGCTATTCACAGCGGAAGTGAAATTCTTGAATTATGAATAAAAACGATTTGAGAAAAGATGTCCGAAAAATATCCGACTCATTGACAAAAGAATATACGGAATATGCTGACAGTTTAATAGCAGAAAAAGTGACAGAATCTCAGGAATTTAAAAACAGCCGCATTATTTTTATTTATGTGAGCATGAAGAATGAGCCGTCAACGGTAAAAATCATCGAAGATGCGTTACGGCTCGGCAAAACCGTATGCGTTCCGAAATGCGTT
>JAZUHE010000014.1:0-10975 GCA_045641565.1 Acutalibacteraceae bacterium
CTTTTTAAACAGCGTTCTCTTCGGCGTAGGACTTGCCATGGACGCCTTTTCCGTATCAATGGCAAACGGTCTTAATGAGCCGGATATGAAGAAGAGAAAGATGCTTGCGGTGGCAGGCACATTCAGCGGATTTCAGACTATTATGCCCCTTATCGGCTGGGTATGCATTCACACCATAGCAACGATTTTTGACTCTTTTCAGAAGTTTATTCCGTATATCGCCCTTGCGCTGCTCGGATATATCGGCGGCAAAATGCTGTATGACGCGATTAAAAATAAAGACAGTGAAGACGAAAAGCCCGCTGTCGGAATAGGCGCGCTGCTCGTTCAGGGTGTGGCAACAAGCATTGACGCTCTTTCCGTAGGCTTCACAATCGCCGACTATGACTTCAAGGCCGCTCTTATCGAAGCGCTGATTATCGGTGTGGTTACGTTCTTTATCTGCGTCGGCGGACTTTACATAGGCAAAAAATTCGGTACAAAACTCAAAAACAAAGCCTCAATCCTCGGCGGAGTTATTCTCATAGCCATAGGGCTTGAGATATTTGTCACGGGAATATTATAATACAGACTTTTATGAAGCACGAAAATGTGCTTCATTTTTTTACGTAAAATTATTCCGCCGTGCTTTACTTTTACGGTTGAAAATGTTATAATAATATGAATATTTATATGAGAGATGATTTTTTTGAAGAACTCTGTGGACAGGCAGTATGAGAAGATGACACAGACGCCCATAGGGAAGCTTATCGCAAGTCTCGCGGCGCCGACCGTTGTAAGCATGATGATATCCATGATTTACAACGCCACCGACACCTATTTTGTATCAAGACTCGGTGTTTCTCAGAGCGGCGCGACGGGCATTGTCTTCACTCTCATGGGTATAATTCAGGCCTGCGGATTCACATTCGGTCACGGCGCCGGAAGCAACATAAGCCGTCAGCTGGGGGCCAAGGACTTTGACTCAGCTAAAAAATACAGCTCAACAGCATTTTTCTACGCACTTTTCACAGGCGCGGTAATTGCTGTTTTCGGCCTCATATTCCTCGAGCCTTTTATGAAGGTTATCGGCAGTACCGACACCATTCTCCCCTACTCAATGCAGTACGGCAGATATATTCTTATCGCTTCGCCCGCTCTTGTAACATCCTGCGTCATGAATAACATATTAAGATACGAGGGTATGGCAAGTCTCGCGATGATAGGACTCACCACAGGCGGCGTACTCAATATGGCTCTTGACCCGATTCTCATTTTTGTGTGTAAGCTCGGCGTTTCGGGCGCGGGTATCGCAACGGCTGTTTCTCAGTACATAAGCATGGCGATTCTTCTTTCCGTTTTTCTTATGAAGAAGACTCAGAGCGCCATTTCGCTGAAATATTTCACATTCAGCCCCAAAGTTATCGGCAACATTATCGCCACAGGTATTCCCTCATTTGCAAGGCAGTCACTTAATTCCGTATCAAACATGATTCTCAACATTACCGCCGCACCTTACGGTGACGCCTGTATAGCGGCGCTGAGCATTGTTTCAAAATGCTCAATGCTTATTTTCAGCGTCGGCGTAGGTATCGGTCAGGGCTTCCAGCCTGTTGCGTCATTCAATTACGGCGCCAAGAAATATGAACGAGTCAGAAAGAGTATTTTCTTCACGGTTAAATTTGACACACTTGTTGTCGGTTCCCTTGCCGTGCTGATGTTTATCTTCGCTCCGCAGGTTATCTCAATTTTCAGAGACGAGGAAGAGATTCTCACAATCGGCAAAACCGCGCTGAGATTTTTATGCTGCGCGATGCTTTTCCTCCCCTCGGTAATGATTGCGAACATGACTTTCCAGAGTATCGGCAAATCGGGCAAGGCTTTTTTCCTCGCATGCTGTCAGAACGGTCTTTTCTATATCCCGTTCATTATTCTTTTCAACAAATTTTTCGGCCTTACAGGTTTAGAATTAGCTCAGCCATTTGCGTATGTCACGGCAGCGGTTGTTTCGTTCCCGATGCTCATGGTATTCGCGAATCAGCTGAAAAAGATGTCTGAGGGAACTAAGGATGAAATACAGCAGCGCGATTGAGGGCGTTTTTGTCAGCCGCCCCAACAGATTCATCGCGAAGGTGACCGTTGACGGCAGAGAAGAAACTGTTCACGTTAAAAATACAGGACGCTGCCGGGAGATTCTCACCGAGGGCAGCAGAGTTTATCTCTGTAAGGCGGATAATCCCGACAGAAAGACGAAATATGACCTTATTGCCGCCGAAAAGCCTGTAAGCGGCGGGATTCTCACTGTAAACATTGACTCACAGATTCCCAACGCCGCCGCTGAGGAATGGCTCAGAAATGGTACACTTTTCTCAAAAGACGCCGTTATCCGCCGAGAGGTGTTCTTCGGCAGGTCAAGATTTGATTTTTATATTGAAGACGGCGAAAGAAAAGCCTTTCTCGAGGTCAAGGGCGTAACTCTTGAAAATGACGGTGTCGCCTCCTTTCCCGACGCTCCGACGCTTCGCGGAATAAAGCACCTTGAGGAGCTTTGCGAATGCGTCTCTCAGGGGTATGAGGCATACATTCTTTTTGTGATTCAGATGAAAGGAATTCATCTTTTCAGACCGGACAGGCAAAGGCATCCCGAATTTGCGGACGCTTTGAAAAATGCAGCTGACAGCGGAGTAAAAATCCTTGTCAGAGACTGCGTTGTCACACCTGATTCGATAGTAATAGATAAAGATATCAGTTACGAAATATAACTCACTTTACGGAGGTGTCATTATGAAAATTATGGTAGCGTCAGACATTCACGGCTCTGCACTTTACTGTAAGAAACTCATAGACGCGTACAAGCTCAGCGGAGCCGAGAGGCTGCTGCTTCTGGGAGATATTCTGTATCACGGGCCGAGAAACGACCTGCCCGAGGAATATGACCCCAAGAAGGTTATTGAAATGCTCAATAGAATAAGCAAGGAGATAATCTGCGTCAGAGGCAACTGCGACAGCGAGGTTGATGATATGGTGCTTGATTTCAACATCATGGCTGACTATGCCGTGCTTTTTGACAACAAGCGCATGATTTTTGCAACTCACGGTCATCTTTATAATGAGAACCGACTTCCGTCCCTTAAAGAGGGAGACATTCTTCTTTACGGTCATACACATGTGCCCGTATGCACATCAAAAGGCAGAATCAACGTGATGAACCCCGGCTCTGTCTCCATGCCTAAGGAAGACAGCTGGCACGGCTACATGATAATAGAAAACGGCGTATATACATGGTACGATTTCGACGGAACCGTTCACATATGCGTAGAATAACAGATAATTAAAGGAGCAGATAAAATGAAACTCTGGGCAGGCAGATTCTCAAAAGAGGCAGACAAAAAAACCAACGATTTCAACTCATCCATTGCGACTGACAGCCGCATGTATTATGAAGATATAACAGGCAGCATTGCTCACGCGACAATGCTCGGCGAGCAGGGAATAATCAGCGCCGAGGACTGTGAAATAATCACCTCCGAGCTTGCGAAAATCCGTGACGAAATTACGGACGGCACAATTAAAATCGACCCCGACGCTGAAGATATACATACATTCATTGAGCAGACTCTCACGGCGAGAGTGGGCGACCCCGGCAAAAGACTTCACACAGCGAGAAGCCGCAACGACCAGGTTGCCACAGACGTAAGACTTTATCTCAAAAAAGAATGCGCTTCCTTAAGAGAACAGCTTGTTGAGCTTCTCGGCGTTCTTGAAGCAAAGAAGAAAGAATACAGCAAAATGGTAATGCCCGGCTATACTCATCTGCAGAGAGCTCAGCCCATAACTCTCGGTTATCATTTCGGCGCATATGTAGAAATGTTCAAGCGTGACGTAACAAGACTTGACGACGCGGTTAAAAGAATGGACGTTTCCCCTCTGGGAAGCGGTGCTCTGGCAGGCACCACATACCCCATTGACAGAGCACTTTCCGCAAAGCTTCTCGGCTTTGAAGGCGGATACACGCTCAACACTCTCGACGGTGTTGCAGACAGAGACTTCTGCGCTGAAATAGCCTGCGCCATGTCTCTTATCATGGTTCACCTTTCCCGTTTCAGCGAGGAAATTGTCATGTGGAGCTCGTGGGAATTCAAATTCATTGAGCTTGATGACGCATTCTCAACAGGCTCAAGCATCATGCCTCAGAAAAAGAATCCCGACCTTGCGGAGCTTATCAGAGGCAAATCGGGCAGAGTATTCGGCGACCTCAACGCCCTGCTCACAATGATGAAGGGTCTTCCCCTTGCTTACAACAAAGATATGCAGGAGGACAAAGACCTTACATTTGAAGCTATTGACACAGTAAGAATGTGCCTGACGGCATTTATTCCGATGATTGACACCATGACGGCTCTGCCTGAGAATATGAGAAAGGCCGCCGCAGGAGGCTTCATCAACGCCACAGACTGCGCCGACTATCTTGTCAGCAAGGGTCTTCCTTTCCGTGACGCATACAAAGCAACAGGTGAAACAGTTGCGTTCTGCATAAAGAACGGCTACACCCTTGAAACTCTCCCCATTGAAGAGTATAAAAACATCTGCAAGCTTTTTGATGACGGAGTTTATGAGGCAATCAATCTTGAAACCTGTGTCAGAAGACGCGGACTTTTTGATATCTGATTACTCCTGCCGATAAAATTTATTAAAATACGAAAAATAATAGCGCACATTGTGAATGGCATTATTCATAGTGTGCGTTTTTAATATCAATATGTTGTATATGTCAGGTAAAGCATCTCAATATTTGGCATTTTAAACAAATCAGGAATATATTACCATACAACATCAACAAACGACGATTGACAATCAGCCGCAAAAATGGTATTATATATTGGATTATGTTTGAAAAGGAAGTGAACGTATGCATTTTTCAGATTTCGGTGTATTTCTCGGAGATGTATCGCGAGCAGAAATAAAGCATTTCACAAAAGACCCGCTTAAAGCGCAGAAACGTGTGCTTAAGAAAATCATCCGACGCAACAAGAACTGCGAGCTGGGTAAAAAACTGAATTTAAAAGGCATTCATTCCATAGAAGAATATCAGCAGAAGGTTCCCCTTTCCACCTACGCGGATTACGAGCCTTATGTTGACCGCATGATAAATAACGGCGAGGACAGAATAATGTTCTCCGGCAGAAATTTCCATTACGCATCTTCCTCAGGCTCTGTAGGCAAGCCTAAAATTCTGCCCAAAGGACTTAATGACCTGTGGAAAATGCAGTGCATCGGATTCTCTGTTTCCGTCGCAACAGCGTACCACTATATGAAAGAGCGCGGAATCAGAATGAGCAACCAGGTAGGCCCTCTCGCGCTCAATCTTTCAGGTCACAAGCTCAAAGACGGCAAACAGTGCAACGGCGCCGGTCAGATTCCTCTGAGATTTCTGCGTCCGCTTCTCCCGTTCTTCTGCACGTCTCCCCTGTCGCTGCTTTACCCCAGCCTTGAGGATAAACTTGACACATCGTATCTTCATCTGAGATTCTGCCTTGAGAATAAAAAGGTCAGCTATCTCGGTTCAATAGTTGTAACTCTGCTTACAACCATGTTTGATTATCTTGAAGAAAACTGGGAAATGATGTGCGACGACATCGAAAAAGGCATTATCAATCCCGGCATTGATATTCCCGACGACCTTCGCAGAAAATACGCAAAGAAATTCAAGCCGAACCCCGAAAGAGCCAACGAGCTCCGCGAGATTTTCAAGGGCGGATTTGACGAGCCTGTCGCTCCCAAAATCTGGCCGGGACTTCAGTGGGCGTACGGCATGATGGGCTCAAATCTCTCTGTTTACGTTGAAAAGCTCCGCAAGGTTATCGGCCCCAATGTACCTATGCATAACATGGGTTACGCCGCGGCTGAGGGCTTCTTTGCCGCGCCCACAGAGCTTGACGTAAGCGACTACGTTCTTCTCCCCTGGTGCATTTTCTTTGAGTTTCTTCCCGTTGACGACCTTGAGAACGGTGCTGACGATAATGTCAAGCCTCTTCTTATCAATGAGCTTGAGGTAGGCAAGAACTATGAAATGATAGTCTCCAACTTCTCGGGACTTTACAGATACAAAATGGAGGACGTTGTTCACGTAACAAGAATGTACAACAACACTCCGCAGATTGAGCTTCTTTTCAGACAGAATCTCTCAATGAACGTGGCAAACGAAAAGACCACCATTGACATGATTGACGCCGCAATCGAAAACTCCGTAAAGGAAATGGGCGTTGAATACAGAGGCTTCAGCTTCTATCCCGACTTCTCCACCAAGCCGCCTCGCTACACCCTGCTCATTGAGCTTAAAGACGGCCCGCTTGACGAGGACGGCAGGCAGAAATTCATAGAAACCATTGACCATCAGCTTGATGAAATCAATGAAAAATACTATAAATACCGCCGCTGGGGCATGCTTAACAGACCCGAGGTACTTTTCCTTGAAGAAAAGACCTATGTCGGCTACAGCGATATGCTCGCCTCCAAGGGCATTGTCCTTAATCAGATTAAACCTGTAACAGTTATTAACAGCGATGAAAGAAAGGATTATTTCCTCTCACACGTTATAAATAAGGATTCCTCTGCCGTAACGGAGTGGCTTGACAACAGAAAGGACTAAAGATATGAAAAAAAGCGCCAAAAGGGCTTTGGCTTTTATTTTGAGTATTATTTTTGTGTTTTCATCTTTTACCGCCGTTACAGCGCAAAGCAGCACTGTGGGCTCAGATATCCCTGTTATTTATGTACATGGTCAGGGTTGTTCTCTTATTGCCGACGAACCCGAAGGTACAAGACCTGTTTATCCGATAAGTCTTCCCGCTGATTATATAGAATCAGCAGTTAAAAATAATATCGGTGTTTTCGCAAAAGCTGTCATCACTCAGGAATGGGATGAATTCTGCGATGTTTTATACGACATTGTTGCGCCGCTTTATAAAGAAATTGCTCTTGACGAAAACGGCGAATCAAGAAACGGTATCAGAGCCGCATGGTCATGGGATAAAAACAGTCTTAACACAACAAAAGTCAACGGTAAATATCCTATTGAAAGATTTGATTTTCAGTATGATTTCAGACTTGACCCATACGAAACCGCGGATATACTTCATCAGTATATAGAGGACGTTCTTGAAGCAACAGGCGAAGAAAAAGTAGCGCTCTCAGGCAGATGTCTCGGCGCCTGCATTGCCGCAGCTTATATGGAAAAATATGACGGCGAATATGTTTCCGACCTTATTCTGTATGCAAGCGCTCTTAACGGTGTAGCTGCTGTAGGCAAATCATTCAGCGGCGAGCTTTATCTTGATGCCGACAGCGTCGAAAGATATGTTTATGACCTCGATATTGCGGCAGATAAAGCACTTGATGACCTTATTGATTCATTTGTCTCACTTTTCAACGCTACCTACGGACTTGATGTTGCCTGTTGGAGCGTTAACAACGTCTTTCCTGACATATATCTTAAAATCATTCCCCGGCTGCTGATAGATACATTCGGGACTTTCCCGGGTTACTGGGCAATGGTATCTGATGAAGACTATGAAAAAGCAAAAGAGACCGTTTTCTACGGTTCCGATACAGAGAAATACGCGAAATTTATAGAAAAGATAGATAACTACCATTATAATGTTCAGAATGAAATCGAGAAAGACTTCAGGCACTATAATGAAATCGGAATCGAAACAGCAAATATCGTCAAATACGGCTACCAGTCTGTTCCCATTGAAAAAGGTACTGACAAGCTCTCAGACGGTCTCTGCTATGTTTCCGATTCATCAATCGGAGCTAACACGGTCAGCATTAATAAAAAATTTAACAGATTCTATTTGAAAAAGGCAAAGGATAAGGGAACTGACATATATATTTCACCCGACTGTGAAATTGACGCTTCAAAATGCCTTATGCCTGACAGAACATGGTTCGTTAAGAATCTTGAGCATAAGAATTTCCCAAAATGCATGGACGAGCTTTACAGTGAAATAATCAATAATAATGGATTCACTGTATTTTCGGATGAAAAATATCCTCAGTATCTTGTTTACAATAAAGCTTCAGACGGAGCTGAATCAATAGCTCCAATGCTTTATGAAAACAAATTAACAGATGAAAAATACAATGTTTCATTTTTTACGGCACTCGGCAATTTTTACAAATCACTTTTCAGAATAATAATCAACTCTATCAGAAACAATTCTGTTTCTGAATAATAAAGAGGTATTTTATGAAGAATATTATAATAAAAACTGTTTCGATAATAATATGCGCCGCAATACTTATAACAACCTCACCTGCCGCTTTCGCCGCAGAATCCCCGCGTAATGCAATCCCCCTTGTTTACGTCAGCGGTGAAGGCGCCCAGCTGGTCATCGACCAGCCCGACGGCACCAAACGCTCGATTTATCCAATTAAGTTCCCCGACGGATTTGTTGAGCAGACTGTCAAAGACAATCTCGACATTTTTGCAAAAGCCGTTCTGACTCAGCAATGGGATGAATTCTGCGATGTATTATATGACGTTGTTTCCGGGCTTTACGCCGACATCAGGCTTGATGAAACAGGCAAGCCTGCCAACGGCTCAAGAGCGGACTGGAACTGGAGACAGCACGGTCTCTACGGTCAGAAGCTCACAGGTAATTACGATTCTCAGAAATATGTTTTTTACTATGACTGGCGTCTCGACCCGTATAAATCAGCTGAAACTCTTCATGAGTATATTGAATATGTTGTAAACAAAACAGGCAGTGAAACCGTTGCTCTTTCGGGCCGCTGCCTCGGTGCCTGCGTTATTTCCGCTTATATGGAAAAATATGACGGCGAATATATCTCTGACCTTATCTATTATGCCAGTGCTCTCAACGGAGCCACTCAGATAACCAAAGCATTCTGCGGTGAGCTTTATCTTGACGCTGACGGAGTTGAAAGATACATATACGATTTTGATATTTCGGCTGATCAGAACATAAATGAGCTTATTCAGGCATTTGTTACTCTTTTCAACGATACATTCGGCCTTGATGTCGCCTGCTGGAGCATAAACAATGTTTACCCGAAGATTTATATGAATATTGTTCCCCGTCTGCTTATTGACACCTTCGGAAGCTTCCCCGGTTACTGGAGCATGGTAAGCGATAAGGATTATCAGAAGGCTAAGGACACGGTTTTCCACGGAGCCGATATGGATAAATACTCTGAATTTATTGATATCATCGATAATTATCATTACAATGTTCAGTGCAAGGCCCCCGAAAACTTCAAAAAATACACGGACAGAGGTATTGAAATCGCAACGGTAGTAAAATACGGGTATCAGACTCTCCCGATTACCGAAGACGCAGATATTCTCTCTGATGATATCTGCGATGTTTACAGTGCTTCTATGGGCGCGACTACCACAGAATTAGGCAAAAGCTTCGGCAAAAAATATATGAAAGCCGCCGCTGAAAACGGCAGTGATAAATATATCTCACCTGATAAGCAGATTGACGCTTCAACCTGCTATATGCCTGACAGAACATGGTTTATTAAAAATATTGCTCATAAAAATTTCCCGAATATTATTGACAGTCTGTTTAACGAAATAATCAATAATGACGGATACACGGTATTCACTGATGAAAACTATCCGCAATATCTTGTATATGACAAGACAGAAGAAAGTGAGATTCTTCTGCCCATGACTGATGAAAACAAAGATACAGACAGCAGATACAAAGTATCTTTCTTTAAAGCTTTAGGCAGATTCTTTAAATCTCTGTTCAATGTTATCAGGGACTATTTCAGACAGCTTATAGCTGACAGGAAGACCAGGGAGGCATAATATGGAAAACGGAAAGGTTAAAGCAACCATTATCAAATGCGTTGCCGCCGCTTTATGCACCGCGATAGTTGCATACTCCGGAATTTTAAACACCGATAAGCTTTGTAAAAATAAAATAGAAGTCAGCACAGGCTCTTCTCAGAGAAGCTCAGATTCAGGTTTATCCTCTGACGATGAATTTGAGGCTCAGTTCTCAGATATGTCTGATGACACGACTTCTGAAGAAGACACCACAGACGGCGAAGCAGACTCAGATTCAGCTTTTTCAGACGCCGCTTCCTCTGCTGACACATCATTCTCTTCTTCATCAGGCACCTCAGCAGGCTCAGGCAGCAGCTCAGCCGGCAAATCCTCGGGCACAGCGTCAAAAAAGAAAATAACGCTCACAGGCGGTCTTTCGAGCACCAATAAAGAGGAAGTTCTTGAGTATTACAAGCTTGTTTCGAAAAAGAATGCGAATCTCCTTTTTACAAAAACGCTGACGCTCGTTTCAATGAACGGCGGCAAGAATATATCTCAGAAAATGATTGACATATTCACCCCGATTGCACAGAAGGCGCTCGCCAAGAATACAATCAACGACGAGCCGTATCCCGGAAAGCCCGATAAGATTCTCCCCTCCGACTGGCAGGCGGCCAAGGCTGTTAACGACGGCACATACACCACGGTTTATGTCAAGGTTGTACCGCAGACTGACGGATACAACGGAAGCGAATATGAGGGCACCACCGGCAGGTCAATGGGTGTTCTTGACGGAATTGACCGTGCGCTGCAGGATATGGGCGCGGTTACAGTTGATTTCAGCAAGACAAAGATGACTATAGAGTATCAGAATCCCACAATCAAGCTGAAGGTTAAGAACTCCACAGGCGAGCTTGTAAAAGGCGGCTGCGAGTGGGGCTACAGCACTCACCCGTATATCGAAACAATGGACGCAAAAGTCCTTGCCATAAACATTCATCTTGAGGGCGCGGGCGGATACATCAACTACTCGGTTAAGTATTAAAGAGGCTGTCGCATTTAGCGCAGACCGAAAAGTAAACTATTAAATTTTTAATTTCAACCAAAAAGATGGTTTTGAACGGTAATCTACCAATTCAGAACCATCTTTTTATTACTTTATTTTTATTTTACTTTTCGGTCTGCGCT
>JAZUHE010000015.1:0-4596 GCA_045641565.1 Acutalibacteraceae bacterium
GAATTATAAATAATAAATTGAATATTAAACAAAAGTGTGATATTATCAGCTTGAATAAATAATAAGGAGTGTCTGTTATGAAAATAATCACTTCAATTATTACTGTTATTGCTATGCTGTTCTCTTCTTTTTTGAGTCTGATGCCGTGGAACACAGTTTATTACTTTGATTCCGTCAACGGTTCTGATTCCAACAGCGGAAAGAGCATTGAAGAGCCGCTTCAGTCTCTCGACAAAATGAACAGCCTGAAACTCAGAAACGGCAACACGGTTTATATAGCCTGCGGAAGTGAATACCGCGGTCAGCTTTTCTGTCAGAAAGGTGTTACATACGCATCATACGGCGAAGGTGAAAAGCCGACTTTCTTAGGCTCTGCTGATGCTGCTGACAAAACAAAGTGGACTGAAACAGAACTTCCGAATATTTGGGTATTTGATGAAGTTTTTACAGATGATGTTGGCAACATTATTTTCAACGCAGGCGAAGCCGTCGGATTCAAGCAGGTAACAACCTTAAAAGGCTTTAACGGCTCTGTGGAAGAGCTGAAAGAAGACCTTTCTTTCTGGCACAATACAAACGATAATAAAGTATATCTTTACAGTGAACAGAATCCTGCCGGGCGTTTTAGCAAAATTGAGTTTGCGCTGTGTAAACCTGTTATCAGTCTTGCGAAAGGCGTTACACTTGACGGCCTTAAGGTGCTTTACGGCGGTGCTCACGGAATAAAAGGCGGCAAAATAAATGTTACCGTCAGAAACTGTGATGTAGGCTGGACAGGCGGTTCTTTACTGCCTGGATATACAGATGTCAGATACGGAAACGGTATTGAATTCTATGCGGATTCAAGTAATGTACTTGTTGAAAACTGCCATATCTATCAGATTTATGACGCAGGTATAACCTTCCAGTCAACCACAGATTCAACGATGAAAAATATCACATTCCGAAATAATGTGGTTGAAAAATGCACAAATTCGTTTGAATATTACAACGGTGACGGAGGAATGATTAAAAACATTCTTATCGATTCAAACACATTCCGCAATGCCGGAAAAGGCTGGGGAACTCAGCAGCATGAGTCCGCCTATATGTCATATACGGCGCATATAAATTCGTGGAACGGGAAAGAAAACAGAGCAAAAAATTTTATTATTTCAAATAATATTCTTGATGGCTCGACTCATTCTCTGTTTGTTATTGACTCAACTGCAGGCACACTTCCTGTGCTTGATTCCAACACATATATTCAGTATGAGGACGGTATGCTTACCAGAGAGGTAAAATTTTCGGACTGTGAGAATTATCTGAAAACTCTTGACCCGTATGCGAAAATAATAATAAAAAATGATATTGAAGAGCCCGATATGCGTACATTCAATAATCCCATAGCCGACAGAGACGCACCCGACCCGTTTGTTACATACGATTCCGTTATGGGATATTACTATTCTCTTTTTACCTGCGTCAACAGACTTGAAATATACCGAAGCCGTCATGCCGCAAATCTTCTTTCCGACAACGATTCTGTTGTGGTATTTAATGCTGACGGCGAAAACGGAATTTACGGCGATGTATGGGCGCCCGAGATGCACAAAGCTCCCAACGGAAAATGGTATATCTACACAAGCGGTACAGCACAGCAGGGCAGCGGCGAAAAACGGTTGTTTGTTATGGAATCCATAACCGAAAATCCTTTTGACGGATTCGTTTTCAAAGGTCTGCTTGACGATGACCTTTACGCCATAGACCCGACAGTTTACACAGACCAAAACGGCAAACAGTATATCTGCTATTCGGGCTGTGACGGAAACAGAATCAAGGGCGCGCAGCACCTTGTAATTCAGGAGCTTGAGAACCCGTGGACGCTCGGCAAAAAGAAAGCAATTATTTCCACACCTAAATATGACTGGGAGCGTGTGCCGCCTTATAACAAAGGAGCATCAATCAATGAAGGTGCGTTCTTTGTGAAAAACGGCAAGCATCTGTTCATTATCTACTCGGGCAACGGCTGCTGGTCAGATGATTACTGCCTCGGAGTGCTTGAATACACGGGCGGCGACATGTGCAGTAAATGCTCATGGAAAAAATCATCAGAACCGCTGTTCGTTAAGGGCAACGGAGTTTTCGGACCGGGACACGCTTCTTTCTTTTACTCACCCGACGGCACTGAGCTGTGGTGCGCTTACCATGGATTGAAACAGACAAATCCCAGCGTGACTTATGTGCCGAGATATCTGAATCTGCAAAAGGTCAGCTTCGATAAAAACGGTTACCCTGTAATGGGTGCGCCCACGGGATATGAAACAGATATTCCCTATCCGTCAGGTGAAATCCGGGACTGATTATAATTAAAAAATGTTATTCAAAAAATTGAAAGAAACGGGAAAAGTATATGATTGATTTTAATAAGACAATTTTTGAAAATACAAGAGAGAAACCCATTATCTGCGCCCATAGAGGGATAAGCGGAGGAAATATTCCCTGCAATACTCTTCCTGCTTTTAAAGCGGCGCTGTATCAGGGCGCGGAGATGATAGAGCTGGATGTTTCCAAGTCAAAAGACGGGGGATTTTTTGTCTTTCATCCGGGTATGGAAATTCCTCATATGAAGACCCGTAAGAAAATTCCCAATCTTAGCTCAAAGGGAGTAAGTGAACTCAGATTTTTTAATTTTGACGATACCGAAACCCAGTTTGGCGTTGAAAAATTAGAGGATATTCTTGATTTCCTTAAAGGCAAGTGCTATATCAATGTTGATAAATTCTGGATTGATATTGAAGGCATAAGCGCCGTAATCAGAAAATGCGGAGTCGAAAAGCAGGTCGTTGTTAAAACAGGCATAAAAGAAAACTATATCAATGACATCAAAAAGTACGCCGTGGATTTTATGTATCTTCCGGTTATCAGAGATGAGGATAAGATAACAGACAGCCTTGTTGAGCAGGGAATAAACTGTGTCGGTGCCGAGATTCTCTTTGATAAGGAAAGTGCCCCTGTTATATCCGACGAATATATTGAGTCTATGCACAATAAGGGCAGAGTGATTTTTGTGAACTCCATAGTCTACGATTATAAAGAGGTCCTTACCGCCGGACATAATGATGACAGCGCAATATCCGAAGACATGGATAACGCGTGGGGATGGCTCATTGATAAAAAGGCGGATATTATTCAGACTGACTGGTGCTCTCTGCTTAAGAATTACATAGATACACGCAGTAAATAAACTGTAAGATATTATTATTTTTGTCTTTTCCAAAGTCTGTTGCGGAGCGGAAATAGAAAGGTGAATAATAAACGAAACAGCCTGCCGGGGTGAATGCCTCGGCAGGCTGTAAAAATTATATGTTATTTTAAAATGTTGACTTGATTATATCTAAATGTTATCATAATTAAAAAACAAACTGTATATATGTGTTCAAAATCGGCTTAGTAAAGCCGAATAAAAGACAGTAAAAAGATATTTTGAAACGAAAGGAAACAGCCATGCTTGATAATGAAATGAACCTTTCCGGTGCGTGGACGCTCTATTACGGGGAGAACTGCAAGGTGAAGAATCTCGGTGTCATTGCAACCGAAGCAGATGCCAAGCGTCTGATTCCCGATACTGTCCCGGCAGTCGTTCCAGGGAACTTTGAGCGCGACCTTGAACGTGCGGGGAAAGTGCCTGACCCTTATTTCGGAACTAACACCCTGAAAATGCAGGAGCTTGAAAATCTGCATCTGTGGTTCTGCAAAACCTTTACATGGTCGGGGAACGCAGACGGGAATACATTTCTGCATTTTGAGGGCATCGATACCGTTGCGGAAATATATGTAAACGGTGCTTTCAAGCTTAAAGTTTCAAATATGTTTCTGCCTTATGACATTCCCGTGCCGGAACTGCGCAGCGGAGAAAACGAGGTTGTCGTGCATATCATTCCCGCCGTAATCGCCTCGCGTGAATTTGACGTTCCTGTGTCATCAAATGCGCTGGCCTACAATTATGAATCTCTTTATATCCGAAAGGCGGCTTCAATGTATGGCTGGGATATTATGCCGCGTATCGTGTCGGGCGGTATATGGAAGCCCGTTTCCGTTATTCAGAAGAAGTCGGAACGGATTGAGGATGTATTTCTCTATACGAATGCGCTGAAAGCCGACGGCGCGTCGGTTATGGCGTACTTCACGCTTCATGTTGACCGTGACTTTCTGACTGACCTTTGCCTGCGTATCCGCGGCGTTTGCGGAGATTCTGTTTTTACGATGGAAACCGAGCCGAAGCACACCAACGGCAGAATGTCTGTCTTTGTGCCGGATGCGAAGCTGTGGTTCCCCAAAAACGCAGGCGAACAGAATTTATATGACTGTACCGTTGAGCTGATTGACGGCGGAGCTGTTATTGATACAATGAAAAAGCGTATCGGTATCCGTACAATCGAGCTTGTCCGCACGAGCACGACCGATAAAGACGGAAACGGCGACTTCTGCTTTATTGTCAACGGTAAGCGCGTATTCGTAATGGGTACCAACTGGGTTCCACTTGACGCGTTCCATTCAAACGATGTGAACCGCGTTGACCGTGCTATGAAAATGGTCAATGACATTCATTGCAAT
>JAZUHE010000016.1:0-5899 GCA_045641565.1 Acutalibacteraceae bacterium
ACTCTTTTCGGCATCTGCGGTATGGGCTTCTTGCGGCTTTCGTCAAAGATGCCTTTCGCCGCAAGCTTCGCCTTGAGCTGTTCAAAGGCAACTGCCAGCACGCCTGCTCCCTCGGGCTGCATATCGTCAATATAAAGCTGATACACGCCGTCACGCTCAAAGACAGACACCCTGCCTCTTATGAGCACGCGCATCCCGTTTTCGGGAGTGAATCTGAGCCGCTGATTTGAGAATCTGAACATTACCGCCTTGATTGAGCATTCGCCGTCTTTGATGCTCATATAGTAATGCCCTGTTCTGTAATGATTGGTGAAATTCGAAATTTCACCCTCCACAAAAACAGTCTGCAGATTCCGGTCGCCGTCAATCAGTGACTTTATATATGTATTAAGTTGTGTTACCGTAAGAACGGAAGGAGTTCCCATCAGTATCACCCTTCTATCTGTTTGCTTTCAACGCGGTAAGGTACGCTATTCCCGCGGCATTGTCGCAGGAAAATTCGCTTTTTGCAAAATACGCACCGAAGCGTTTTGAAAGAGCGGAGCTTATCACTCTGCTTGACATTACGCCGCCCGCGAAAACAATCGGCATATCGCCCAACGCGCTCAGCTGATACTCCGCCATTTTAATCAGAGCTGTCATTATATAATCAATGCAATAACGGCAGATGTCCTCTTTGCTTTCGCCGTTTTTAAGCATATCTCTGCACTTGTTTTCCACACCGGAAAGACAGCAGCTGCCGTCCTTGAGCTTGACGTTTATCTTATATTTCTTTTCGCTTTTCAAGGCAAGCTCATCAACGAATCTGCCCGCGGGGAAAGGAAATCCCAGCATGACTCCGACTCTGTCCACAGCCTGTCCCGCTTTTAAATCAAGAGACGAAGCCAGCATTTCCGCGCGGATTATCTCATCCCTGTCGGGTGAAATCAGAAGAGCGTCGGTAGTGCCGCCCGAAACGTGAAAAGCGAGGAATTTCTTTTCAAGCAGAGTCTCATCACCGACGGAATAAACCGCCGCCGCCACGTGCCCCTGCTGGTGAGAAAATCTGTAAAGAGGTCTGCCTGTAACCGCGCTGATACTCCGCGCCGCGTTCACTCCCGCGAGGAAGCACGGCATATATGAGCCCTGCTGACGTCTCGGAGCGTCGGAAACTCCCACAGCGGAAATATCCCCGTCAAAAGAGCTGAACAGCTCCTCCATAAGCTCCGGCAGCTGAACGGTATGATGAAACACTGCGTCACTCTGACGAAGTCCGAGCTCGCCCTCTTTAACAGGGAGCAGCTTCTTTTTCTGCAAGACAGTGCCGTCGTCATTATATATGGCGCAGGACGTGGTGTAGTTACTGGTATCTATACCTAAAAAAGACATATTATCCCCTCGCTACAGCGCCGAGAACGCCGTTAACAAAGGACTTGTCTTCATCGGTTCCGTAAGTTTTGCAGATATTAACAGCCTCGCTGATAATAACGCCCACGGGCGCTGTCTTGCTCAGAGTAAGCTCGTAAACGCCGAGACGAAGCACAGCGAGAGCAACCTTTGAAAGTCTCGCTTTTTTCCATGAGCGGAGATGCTTCTCGATTATTTCATCAATCTCGTCAATGCTTCTGTCAATTCCCTTAGCCGCAAGCTTTGCTTTTTCCGATACGGTAAGGTTTTCACATTCATTTGCAAACTCAATAATCTCATCAACAGTCATGTCTGCGTTAAAGGATTTTTCAAATGTGATTATAAAAGCCTGCTCTCTTGCACTCATTTTATTTTCTGCCATTTTTTCGTCCTCCAAAAAAGAAACCCTCTGATACAAGTTCAGAGGGCGGTATAAAAAACGTATAAAAGTTTTAAAGTTGCGTAGGCTTTCGCCTGAATGTATATTATACATCCCTCGAGGCTTATTATATCATATTTTTTTCATTACACAATAGGAAATCAAAAATTTTATACATAAATTTTGGTATATATTCATTTTTATTAAAAATGTTTACAAACGCTGTTTCTCTATGATATAATATAAAAAATTTCAAAAGGAGCGATTATATGGCAACTATATTCACAAGTATAATCAGTTTTTTCATTTCCGTTTTAATGGTTATCACAGCACCTCTTGCCCTCATCAGCGGTGAGAAGCTTCAGCGCATTTCCTACGCTGAGGAAGGCTGCAAGATGAGCTTCGCCACAATATCCGATGTTCACATGAAGAATATGTGGGGCGAGCAGAAGGTTCTCGAGCTCGGCCTTAACGATATGGAAAAAGCAGAAGACCAGCTTGACGCGCTTGTTTACTGCGGCGATATCACAGACCACGGCTACTTTGAGATGTGGGACCGCGTTGCTGACGCCATGGCCAAATACACACCCGCGAAGGAATCCTTCCTCGTTGTAGGCAACCACGACACATGGGGCCCCAACCGCGATGAATTTGACAACCCCGTCGACGGCGTAAAGCCCACATTCATCAAATATAACAAGCAGATTTCAGACCGTGACATTTCCGAAATGTACTTCAGCGATGTAGTTAACGGTTACTATTTCATCTGCCTCGGTTCCGAGGAAGACCACACAAACGCGTTCCTGAGCGACAAACAACTCCAGTGGTTTGACGCTGAAATGCAGAAGGCGGAAAAGACAGGCCTTCCCATTTTTGTATTCCTTCATCAGCCTATCATCGGCACACACGGTCTCCCCTACAACTGGGAGCTTGACAAGAACTATGACGAGGATGACGGCGGAATCGGCGAGCAGAACGACCAGGTAGTTGAAATTCTCAAGAAATACGACAACGTATTCTTTATCACAGGTCATATTCACACAGGTCTCAAGGCAGAGGGCTCAAAGATAGGCGTTGAATACGCTTCTGTTGAATACATGGAAAACAACAACGGCAACAATATCACTCTTGTTAACGTTCCCTGCTATATGTATTTTGACTTCATGCGCGGCGGCCATTTCGGCAACGGTACAGGATATGTTATCGAAGCTTATGAAAACAAGGTTCTTATCCGCGGCAGAAACTTCATAACAGGTAAGTATCTCACAAAATACGATGTAGAGGTTCCGCTTGTATAATTACAATCTTACTACAGAAAAAATCCGCATCAGTTTACAGCTGATGCGGATTTTTTCACCTATGCGTCTGCCTGCTCAGAACAGAATTGAGAATTATTATTGCCATACCCGAAGCACAAAGGACAGCAAGAAAAATAAAAGCAACATTTCCGTTTGTGCAATCGTTCCAATTACTGAAATCAATGCGGTAATTATCAATTCCGTTTGAGCCTAAGATAATATTAAGCACGCCGTTCAGACCGTAAAAATGAATTCCTGCCGCAATTAATTCTATACCTGTTTTTGCGGTTCTTTTTAAATTAAGCAGCTCCGTAATCCCCCATATCACCGGAAGGATAAAGCAATATCCCGCGATTTTCACTCCCGAAGTCAGATTATGGCTGTTATTATACAGCTTTACACTTATCATAACAACAAGCGTCAGAAGCATAAGACCCGTTGAATAGATAAGGCAGAAATATTTTTTTAATGCCGAATACTTTTCTTCAGATAAATATTTCTTTTGTTTTGAAAACAACACAGGAAAGAACAGCGCAAAATACCCGAGCAATACTCCCGACGAAGCGACGCCGAACCAATAATCCCGTGTATAAACACTGCACGAAATAAAAAGCAGAGTGAGGCTCAGCCACGTTGAACCGAGATAGACACAGAGGTTGTATTTCTTGAAAAATCTCATGCACCCCGGAATAAAAGTAAAACCGCAGATACAGCCGGCCGCCGCAGGAAAAAACCAGCTTAATCTTTTTTCGACACAAATATTCACAATAAGACAAATTATAACGGCAGCCGCGTAGCAGAAAGAAAAAGTATAAAATACAGAGTTCTTTATTTTTCTGAATTTATCCGCCTGCGCCGCCATTTCTCTGTATCGGGTATCGTTAGAGCTTTCAATTAGTTCATGCTCGTTAACACCGAGATATCTGCACAAATCGGGTATCATGGTTATATCGGGGTAATTCACACCTCTCTCCCATTTGGAAACCGTGGTTACATCCACCATAAGCAGATCGGCAAGAGCCTTTTGGGTATAACCTTTTTCAACACGCTTTTCTTTAACATATGTTCCGAATCTGTTTTTATCCAAAGCAGACACTCCTTTCGTAAAATGCGCTTTATTTTGATTGAAACATATCACATTTCAGCGATTCGGTCAATGGCGGTATACGCCATACGCCAAAACGCGTATTTTTATAAATCAAAAACGGGCAGGCTGATATGCCTACCCGGAATATTTCAGTCAGTCGAAAATCGACCTTTATATAAAGTGCTTTCGCACGTCTTTTCGGTTAATAACCGCAGAGCTGTGTTTCGCTCTGCAGAATTCAGCAGCTGTGACCTGCTATTGCGCTGAGCTTAAGAATCTTGACAATCTTCTTAAAAGAAAATCTGCAATGTGCAACTTCTTCAATAAGCTTCTGCTCATACTCATAAACATTTCTGTCCATGCGTTTCACTCCTTTCCTTTCGTGTTGCTGATACATTATACCACCGAAAAGGCGAAAGTCAAGTAAAATTGCACAAATAACAGCTCCAAATATTATGCATTATTGCCGATATCTTTTGTTAAAATCAACAAATTGAAAAGTCTTTTATTGTCGAATATCACAACTTACTCTTTCTCAACTATCAGCAGAGCGTTGTAATCCTTTCTTATAAGCTTCGCTGTGGGTCTGAAAAGGTCAGCAGGCCGTGAACGGAGAATGTATTCGCCGCCGTTTCTTGTGTACATCGCTGACGAGCCGCCTCCGTCAAGATTAAGCGCGCTTTCGGCTCCGTAGGACTGCATAAGTCTCACCAGGTCAACAAGGGACGCTCCGTTGGAGTATTCGGGAATTCTGCCGTCGACCACAAGAATCAGCACCTTCCCGTCGGGCTTTATGCCAACACAGGTTCTGGGATGTCTGACAAAAGAGAACGGCTCAAGAGGAGCATACTCAGATATTTCGCCGTTTCTGAGTACCGTATACTTTCCTGCCGCCGCCTGTGACAGCTGAGACATTATGTCTTTACTTGCGCGAATGTCACTGAGAATGTGCGTTCCGTCCTGCTTCACGCCTATAAACGGCCTTTCACTGTTTTCATTGGCAACCACTCTGCCGTTTTTAACGCACAGCCCCGACGGATGATAATCGCCGAACATATCGAAGAAATCCGCATTGACCGCCGCGATAACCTTTTTGCCGTTCCTGTTTGCTGAGTCAATCATTTCAGGAATTGTAGCGCGAACCTTAACGCTTTCGTAGCCGTCATCGGGAGTGCCGATATAAACAGACGCGAGCTTCGGGTCAAATTCGCAGAGAAACGCGTGAACAGGGGCGCCGTTTTTATCATTATAAAGAATATGGCTGTATGTCACACCGCTGCCGAGGGTTTCACTCTCCCGTGAGGACTCCTTAAGTCCGTTGTCATACTGCGCAATAAGAGCCTTTTCGTCGGCATACTCAGGCTCGCCGAATAAGAATCTGTATCTGCATACAGGCATTTTTTTGATAAAAGGTCTGAATGCAAAACAAAGCTTGGTGTTTTTATCAACACCGTCTTTATCAATAAAAAACACGTGAGTCTTTCTGTCATACGGCTCCTCATCGTTAAACGAATCAGCATATTTTTTTAACGGTGCGGCAAGCTCAGCGTCAAAGGCGGGACGTCTGACGCGGATAACCAGCTTTATTTTATCGCCGCAGTCAAGAAAGCTGATATCAGTTATAAATTTTTTCCGGAAAGAAAAAGTGTTTTTAAAGCTCATACTGTCCGCTCCCTGTGAAATTATCTGAATTAAGTATATTCCAATCAGCCGCTGAAATCAAGTAATAAAATCATACATATCGCCGCT
>JAZUHE010000017.1:0-2141 GCA_045641565.1 Acutalibacteraceae bacterium
TTAACCTCGGAGGGCTGTTCTGTTAATACCATAATAACAAAAGCTGCTTTGTTTTTTAATATATATAATATATATCACACCAAGGCCACATTTATCTCACTTCCTTCGTTTTTGTTTTTCTACTTATTTATACGAAGAAAAAAGAAAAAAGGCTAATGAATTATGAGAAATTGTGCGGTTTGTAGATATAATCTCTAAAATGTATCCCGTTGTTTTATTGACTAATGTTTTTATCGATGTTACAATATTGCTGGTTGATGGCAAAGCACTGACTAAGCTTATGATAAAGCATAATTTTAGGGTTTCTATTGACAGTGTTTATGAAATTAAAAAATCGATAGCGACTTTTTTACTGAAGAATTATAATAAAAATTTTTATGTGTTTTTAATTTTTTCGGAGTTGATTCTATGATAAAGAAAATTATCAGCATTCTTTTATGTATATGCCTTATGCTCGGCTCGGGGGTTACCGCCTTCGCGCAGAGTGAATACCCCGAAACCGTGCCGGAATTTTACAGAATTACCGACGGAATCGGCGAGCTTCTCAGAAGCTTTATCGGCCTTTTCAGTCTTAAATTCAATTATCCCGACTGCACGAAGCTTTGCGGGATTCCCGAAATTGATAAAAACTATGTCCCTCAGGGCTTCTGTTATATTGAGTCAGAGAAAATGTTTGCGATATCGTCATACAGCGAGGATGATGATAACTCGATTCTTATTCTGATTGATTCCGAAAGCGGTGAAAGAGTTAAAACCGTGAAGCTCTGCTATGATGACGGATCACCCTGTAAGGCTCACGTCGGCGGAGTTGCCGATGTGAAGGATTCACTTCTTATTTCTTCTGGCAAGAGCGTCAGAAGGCTTAAAATAAGCGACGCTTTAAGCGCTGAGGATTACAGCTTTGTTAAATTCTGCGGAACGCTTAAAACCGATATGCAGGCCTCATATGTGGCTTCCTGCGGCAATTATCTCTTTGTCGGTCAGTTTTATTCATTTACTCTCGACGGCTCTTATGATACCCCTGCTGAGCAGAGGATTTATACCCCCTCGGGCAAGAGAAATTACGCTATGTGCGAGAAGTTTGACCTGACGGATATTGACGCTGTTTTTGACAGCGGTACGGCTGTTCCGCTTATGGTGATTTCTGTTCCCAATTCTGTTCAAGGTGTCGCATTTGACGGCGAGACCTTCGTGACAAGCACGTCTTATACATTCAATAATGCCTCAAAAATCAGATATTACAGCCTCAGTGAGTCGGAGTATCTTTTTAACATGAACGGCAATGATATTCCGCTTTATTTCCTGCAGGAAAAAGACGCATTCAAGACAACTAAGGTGCCGCCGATGTCTGAGGGTATCGACTGGTATAACGGCAAGGTTGCAGGGATTTTTGAGTCCGGCGCGAAGAAATTCTTTTACGCGAGAGTCAGAACGCCGTATGTGTGCAGCTTTGAATAATCATAAATCACAACTGACAATCGGTAAAAAAAGTAAGCTTCAATTAGTGACAGACTGACAAAGATGTATTTAGTGAGGCGGTATTTACAGCCGAGATAGCTTTTTCTTGTTCAACGCTCTGCACTCGAGCTCAGGCTATAATCTATATCTGTCTCTCGGCAAGCGCAGAAAAGGCGCCCCTTGGGGAGCTGTCTGCAGAGCAGACTGAGGGGGTTACCCCCACCGTCAAAATCAAAGATTTTGCCACCTCCCACAAGGGAGGCTTTATATCGCCAAATCCCTGTTTGTCGAGCAAAAAATAACCCGCCTAAGAGGATATGAATTCCTTTTAGGCGGGTTTTCTTATATGTCTGTCGCATTAAGAAGCTTGCTTTTTATTTCAGTTTTTCTTCAAGATACGGCTTGCCGTCTCTGATGATTATCTTTTTATTCATCCGCCTTTTTACAAAATTTCTCGGGCGGATAACGACCTTGTCGGCGTAGACCTCAAGCATTACGCCCTGACCTGTTTTGTCGTTGTCGCCGTGATGATTCGGGCGGGTAAGGCAGGGGAGATTGATATAATTTACACCGCCGTGCTTCTCGAAGCTTTTGGCGTATGACGCTTTTTTCGCTCCGCTTTCACCGCACAGTCCCATATGGGAGTGGCCGCTGAAATAAAACACGTTTTCATGCTTTTCAAG
>JAZUHE010000018.1:0-1537 GCA_045641565.1 Acutalibacteraceae bacterium
GGTTGCGGCATCTCTTATGGGAGCGAAAACAGCTTTTATAGGCAAGGTCGGATGTGACTCATTCGGAATGATGCTGAGTGATACATTAAAATCGAAAAATGTCGATATAAGCGGTCTGATACTTGATAAATCGGCTCCCACGACTCTTGCGGTTGTCAGCCTTGATTCTGACGGTGAGCGGAGCTTTTCCTTTTACCGCAAAAATACAGCTGATATAAAGCTTGCCACTGATGAGGTTGATTACAGCTTAATCGATAAATGTGATATTCTTCATTTCGGCTCGGTATCGCTTACAGATGAGCCTTCTGCCGGGGCTGTCGCTTCAGCAGTTGAGTGCGCGAAGACTAACGGAAAAATCGTATCTTATGACCCGAATTACCGCCCGCTTCTCTGGAACGATAAAGCGGCGGCAGTGGCTAAAATGCGTGAATTATTGAAATTTGTAGATATAATAAAAGTGTCTGACGATGAGGCTGTACTCCTTACGGGAGAAGCTGATATAAAGGCTGCCGCAAAAAAGCTTCTCGGTGAGGGCATCGGCATTGTACTTGTTACTCTCGGTGAAAAAGGAGCTTACTTTCTTACGGAATTCTGTGAGGGATACTGTGACGGATTCACAGGAGAAACAGCCGACACTAACGGAGCGGGAGACACATTCTTCGGAACTTTCCTTTCGTTGGTCAACGATTATCAGTCACTCAGGGAAAACAGAGGCGGCGTGCTTGATGAAGCCGTACGCTTTTCATGCGCGGCGGCAGGACTTTCAACAAGAAAAAGCGGCGCGATTCCTTCAATGCCGTCAAAAGAGGAAACTGTTGAATTTATTGCTCATTACGGTAAATAATCAGTTTGTTTCCGTCAAACAGTGCCAGCAGAACGTTTTCGGGATTCCCGGCGTTCTGCTTTTTTAATTCGGAATTCAGCCAGCTGAGACTTTTGTTCCTGGTAATCAGATTTTTATCTATGATTCTGCCGTCAATTATTAAAGGAGTGAAAACTGTTTCTCTTACGGGGCTCATGTTCATGTCAGAGGGTGAGACAGGTCTTGAATCGGATTTCGGCAGAAAGCTGAGAGTTCCGTTGGACTCAAGAATTACCGTCTGCACTTTACTCAAATCGTGATAACCGTTAATTCTTGCCTGCATAAGCAGCTCATTGAAGTCGAGCTTTGCTTTTTTCATGGCTTTTCTGCAGATTCTGTCTTTATCCATTATAATTGTAGATGTTCCGTTAAAGAAGGTTCTTGCACGGACCGATTTGTTGCTGATAACAGAAATAAGCACGGCCGCCGCGGCATAAACCGCCATCGCCGCCGCGGGAGCGGCAATATTTTTAAATCCGCCTATTGCCATTTCGGCGGCAACAGAGCCTATGGTTATGCCGTTGATATAATCAAAAAAGCTCAGCTGAGAAATCTGCCTTTTTCCCATAAGTTTTGTCAGTATAAACAGCTCGATAATTGATAATAATGATGTAAGAACGATTTTGAATATGCTCATATAGACATCTCACTCTGAAAAAAATACTGTAAAAATAG
>JAZUHE010000019.1:0-2541 GCA_045641565.1 Acutalibacteraceae bacterium
TCCGTGGGAATTCTTCTGTGGAATATTCACGTCGCTTTTCGGATTGATTGTAAAAATCTTTTCATAAAACATAAGAGAGGTAATTATTTATGTTGGTTAAAATAGTGGCACTTTTCGCATCGTTCATAATGCTTTTTGTTAATCTATTTTCGACTCAGCCGAGCCTTGTTGAAAGCGGTGATGTTCTGATTGAGGAAAAGCCCGTCGCAAATGAGCTTCGCACTTATGATGAGCTGAACGGTGCTGCAGGTTCAAAATTCTATATTGAACGCCCGAAAGCTGATGCTCTGAAAGTTGTAAACGGTTCGGATTTCGGTATGGATGCCGAAAAGGAAGACAACTACGAAGCTTTCAAGGCAGCACTTGACTACTGCAAATCCAACAGCGGCACTTACTTAAAGCTCAATGAGGGCATTTACAAAATCAACAATAAAGAGACATTTAACCTTCAGGGATTAAAGGATATTCTTATTGACGGGTGCGGTGCAACTCTTATTTTCTCAAATGTTGTGGGTTGTTTTAATATTACTGAAAGCGATTGCATAGAAATAAGAAATCTGAAATTTGACTGGGACTGGGATTCAAAGCCTCTTTCAGATATTGTAACCGTTGCCAATGCTGATTCCGAAAATAACGAGCTGGATTTGGTTTTCCGCGACAGAGAAGCTGACGAAAACACAATTTTTGCTGCTCTTACCCAGTGCGACTCTGAAACCTTTACTTACGGTGCTAAACGCGGAACAAAAGAGGACTATATCTATCAGCATCCCGAATGCATCGTATCTGTAACCAAAACGGATAAAAACACTCTGCATATAAAGCATGACGGTTCATTTTCAAAGTATGCGGACGGAGAAGTTTACATATTAAGACATTATGTTTACGATAAAATCTTCATGAGGATAGCTTCGAGTAAGAACGTAACAGTTGACGGCGTTTCGCTTTACGGTTATCCCGGTCAGGGTTTTATAATAAACAACAAAACTTCGCATTTTCAGGTTATCAACAGCTTTATCGGTGTAAATCCCGAATATAAGGAAAAACGCCATACATCCCTTGGTGCGGACGCATTTTTCATTGAAAATACAGGAGGCTGCTTCAACGTCTCCAATAACGACATCAGTGGGCAGGGCGATGATGCGCTGAATGTTCACGACGGTCTTGTAAATGTAGATGAAGTCAATGGAAATAAGATAAAGCTTACAGGTAACGTAATGCTTATGGAAGTCGGTGATACTCTATCTTTCCGTGATGAAAAGTTTAACGAAACCGGAATTACTGCAACGATTACCGACATAATATCGATAAACGGCGGTCGCTATCAGCTTGTATTAGATAAAAGCCTTGACGGCATTATAGGAGAAAAATATCTCGCATTCAACACCGCATACAACAGCAGTAATTATATTATCCGTAATAATTACATTCACGAAAACAGAGCGAGAGGTTTTCTGCTTCAGTCGTCAAACGGTCTGTGTGAAAATAATACCTTTTATAAAATTGATGTACAAGCAATAAAGATTACTATGGATGTCAGCAACTTAATCTGTTATGAAGGAACAGGCGTTGACAGACTTATTATCAGAAACAATAAATTTGAGCAGTGTACCTACGGCAGAGGCGGAGAGGTTATATGTATTGACACGGGTATTTACGGAGAAACCGCCACTTCTCAGCCTTATACCAATATTGAAATCACGGGCAACACTTTTGTTGACTTTCCGCAATATGTTCTTAAAGCCAACAATATAAACGGGCTTGTTTTCACGGATAACACCATTGATACCGGAGACACATTTGAACGTGAATTTATCAGGGGTAAATCATATTTCGGACAGTACTGTTCAAATATAACCTTTGAAAATAATGACTACACACCTAATATCAAACAGATAGCCAAAGCTGAAAAATTCAGGATGTGGGCTGAAATCAATTCACAACTGCTTTAAAAGGTAATAAGACACAAAGCCTGCCGAGACAATCTGCACAAGTCCAGTAAAAACGGACAATAGAAAAAACAGCCTCCTATGGTAAAATGAAAGAAAGTACCATAGGAGGTTTTGCTATGCCACAAAAGTACAGACATATCTTGCAGATATTAACGAGCATGCGGAGGATATGTTTTTTCGGCTCGTTAAGGATATGGCAAAATCAGAGGGCATAACAGAACAACTCAAAGCTAAAAATCAGATGCTGTGGGTACAGGAAATGAATAACATCCGCAACCGTGCAATGGAAATTGTTAATTCGGAGTTGATTTACGTTTAAATATTAACCTTAACCGCCGAAACGCCGTTATTCTCCGGCTTTTTAGTCATAAAATCTTCGGGGATTTTGCTTTCATATGAATCCATATATGAAGCGGAGCCGAGATAAGCAGAAATATTGGTTCTCGGTAAGATAACCCAATCGGAATCAGGCTCGTGATTTGCGATATAGTATTCAGCTATCGCAATCATGAGCTTTTCTGTTTTTATGTCGGTCATATATGATTTAATACGGTATATCTGTTCTTCGGAAAGTGATATTTCTTCTGTTCTT
>JAZUHE010000020.1:0-11896 GCA_045641565.1 Acutalibacteraceae bacterium
TCTATGAAGGTCAAAATAATTCTGTGAAAAATCAAAAATTTATAAAATAATAAAAAATAAAGAAAAAGTGAGAAATTTAAAGAAAATATACGTTATTTTAAAATATGCAAACCTTAAATATTGTTTTTGACCTTGTTTGACCTTTTGACTTTCAGCAAAAAAGTCTCTATAATAAGGCTAAAGTCAAAGAAAGTCAAAAAGCGAGATGATATAAATGAATATGAGCAATGAAATAGCGCGCATGATTCTCAGTATGCTTGAGCAGGACGGATTCACGGAAATACAGCGAAACGAGTTCGCTCAGTCAATAGGCTGTGTGCCGAGTCAGATCAACTACGTAATTTCGTCAAGATTCACGCCCGAGCATGGGTATATTGTAGAGAGCAGACGCGGCGGAGGCGGATATATAAGAATATCCCGAGTCAGTTATGATAAAGGAACCGCGCTTATGCATGTCATAAACAGTATCGGTTCTCAGGCCGACGAAGCGACCTGCAGGGCACACATCAAAAATCTCAACTACAGGGAACTGTTAAATGATGAAATATCAACAATCGCTCTGGCTGTTACAAGCGACAGCGCGCTGAGAATGATTGACCTGCCCCTCAGAGATGAGGCGAGAGCTTCAATATTCAAGCACCTGTTATTAAACTGTCAGAAATAATTTAAGAAAGGATGACGATATATGCTTTGTCAGAATTGCGGAAAAAACGAGGCCACAACACACGTTAAAAGAGTGGTCAACGGAGATACAACAGAAACACACCTCTGCGCAGAGTGCGCACAGCATTTAGGATACGGAGACATCTTCTCCGGCTTCGGTCTGAATCTCGATGACTTCTTCGGAGGGTTTTTAGGAGACTCTGTTCAGAAGCTCGCAGCCCCCGCCGAGCAGAGATGTCCCAAATGCGGCAATACCTTCAGTGATATTGTTTCAAGCGGCAGAATGGGCTGCAGTGACTGCTACAGAACCTTCTATGACAGACTGCTCCCCTCCATTCAGAGAATCCACGGCAGAATAAAGCACAACGGCAAGCAGGCTCCTGCGGTCAAAGAAATAACGAAAAAAGACGATGAAGGCTCTCTTGAAGATAAGCTGAACGGCCTTAAGCTCAAGCTGAAAGAAGCTGTTGAGAATCAGGAATTTGAGCAGGCGGCAATCTACAGAGATGAAATCAGAAAGCTTGAATCCAATTAATCTAAATAATTCGATTTATAACGCTATTTCAACGAAAGGCAGGAATATTATATGAATAAATGGTATATAGAAAACGGCGAGCAGGGCGACATTGTTTTAAGCACAAGAATCCGTTTAGCGAGAAATATCGATGAATACCCCTTCCCTGCGAAGCTGAATGCACAGACTAAAACAGAGGTATGTGAAAAGATACGTGACATTCTTCTCGCACAGAAAGGCTGGAGCTTCGGCTATACCCCGATGAAGGACTTCACAAAAGCTCAGGTTATATCACTTGCGGAAAGACATCTCATAAGCCCCGACTTTGCCATGCAGGGTGACGGAGCCATTGCTCTGACAGATGACGAAGCGGTAAGCATAATGCTTTGTGAAGAAGACCACATCAGACTTCAGATTATGATGGCGGGCCTCGCTCTTAAAGAAGCTTACCGTGTCGCTGACGCGGTTGACAACATTCTTTCATCTGAACTCAACTATGCCTTTGATGAGAGAATAGGCTATCTCACCCGCTGCCCCACTAATCTCGGCACGGCAATGAGAGCCTCTGTTATGCTACATCTGCCTGCGCTCACACGCTGCGGTCAGATAGGCAGACTCGCCTCAACGGTTTCCAAATTAGGTCTTGTTATCAGAGGTGCTCACGGTGAAGGCTCTTCGCCCAAGGGTGACATCTATCAGCTGAGCAATCAGATAACCCTCGGCATTTCCGAGCAGGAAGCTCTTGACAATCTTCAGTCCATCACATTACAGCTTGTGGCTCAGGAAAGAGCCGCAGCAAAATCTCTTGTTGAAAATCCCGTTGAAATTGATAAAATCTGGCGTTCAATGGGCATACTTAAAAGTGCAAGACTTATGAGCTGTGACGAATTCATGGAGCTCGCTTCTCTTATCAGACTCGGTGCAAGAGAAGGAATTCTTGACATTGATATAAAGTCTCTCAACGAGCTGTCATACAGCGTTCAGCCTGCTACAATGAATGCCGCAGAAGGCAAGGACCTTACAGCCGCTCAGCGTGACGAGCTTCGCGCTGAAATGGTCAGAAACGCATTTTAATATCTAATTTTTTCGATAAACAACGCATTATAAAGGAGTGGTACTATATGTATAAATTCACGGGCTTCACACAGAAAGCAAATTCTGCCCTCAATGACGCTATTGAAACAGCAGAGAATCTCGGACATACCTATATAGGAAGCGAGCACCTGCTCGTAGGTCTTCTTCACAGTGACGGGGGCGCCGCATTCACGGCCCTCACATCAAGAGGTGTAACAGCCGATGAAGTTGAAAGTATTCTGAAATCCACAGTGGGAATAGGCACACCCACAGTGCTTTCACCCAACGAGTTTACTCCGAGAAGCAAACGCATTATTGAGAGCGCTATCGCATTTGCCCGTTCAATCGGACATTCATATGTAGGTACTGAGCACATTCTTATTGCCATCGCCAAGGATTCCAGCTGTTTTGCCATGAATGTTCTTAATCAGCTCAATGTTTCATCAACTGACCTGGTAAACGAAATAACAAAAAATCTCTCCTCTTCATCTGCAGAAAAATCCGACAGTGCAAAGCAAGGCAAAAAGACTAATACGCCAACCGTTGAGCAGTTCGGCAGAGACCTCACTGAAATGGCAGGAAACGGCAAAATCGACCCTGTAATCGGCAGACAGACCGAAATTAACCGTGTCATTCAGATCCTCAGCCGCCGCACCAAAAACAATCCCTGCCTTATCGGTGAACCCGGTGTAGGCAAAACAGCTATTGCTGAGGGGCTCGCCCTTAAAATAGCTCAGGGAGAGGTTCCCGAGCTTCTGAAAGACAAGCGTATTATTTCTCTTGACCTTACAAGCATGGTTGCAGGCACTAAATACAGAGGCGATTTTGAAGAGAGAATAAAATCCGCCGTTGACGAGGTTATCAAAGCAGGAGACGTTATCCTCTTTATTGATGAGGTTCACACACTTATGGGCGCAGGCTCAGCGGAGGGCGCTGTTGACGCCGCAAATATCCTCAAGCCGTCTCTCGCAAGGGGCGAAATGCAGGTTATCGGCGCGACAACCCTTGAAGAATACAGAAAAAATATCGAGAAGGACTCTGCGCTTGAAAGACGTTTTCAGCCTATTGTAGTTGGTGAGCCATCTCAGGATGAGGCTATTGAGATTCTTAAAGGTCTTCATGACAAATATGAAGCTCATCACAATGTAAAAATCCCCGATGACGCCATTGAGGCGGCCGTTCATCTCTCTTCAAGATATATCACAGACAGATATCTCCCTGATAAGGCCATTGACCTTATTGACGAAGCAGCCTCAAAAATCCGTCTGAGGGCTTTTACTCCCCCCGAAAGCATCAAAAAGCTGGAGGAAGAAATCAAAAACATTGCCGACGAAAAGGCCGCGGCGGTTAATTCACAGAATTTTGAGCTTGCAGCAAAGCTCCGTGATGAAGAAAAAGAAGCACAAAACAAGCTTGACTCCGTAAAAAACGAATGGAGCCGCAAGAACTGCGAAATGCGCGGTGAGGTAACTCCCGAAGACATCGCGGCTGTTGTTTCAGAGTGGACACACATTCCCGTTGTTCAGCTTACACAGGCAGAAAGTGAGCGGCTTCTTCATATGGAAGATGAGATGCACCGCAGAATTGTCGGTCAGAATAAGGCGGTTTCAGCTGTATCAAAGGCAATCCGCAGAGGCAGAGTCGGTCTTAAAGACCCCAACCGTCCTACAGGCTCGTTTATATTCTTAGGCCCTACAGGTGTGGGTAAAACAGAGCTCTGCAAAACTCTTGCCGCAACCATGTTCGGCGACGAAAACGCGCTTATCCGCCTTGACATGAGTGAATATATGGAAAAGCATACGGTTTCACGCATGGTCGGCTCCCCTCCCGGATATGTGGGATATGACGAAGGTGGTCAGCTGACAGAAAAGGTTCGCCGCAAGCCGTACAGCGTAATTCTTTTTGACGAAATCGAAAAAGCACATCCCGACGTATTCAATATGCTGCTTCAGATTCTCGACGACGGAATTCTTACGGATTCTCAGGGCAGAAAGGTCGATTTCAAAAATACTGTTGTAATTATGACATCCAATGTAGGTGCCAAGCTCATCAGCGGCGGGAACGCAAACGCTCTCGGATTTAACTCCGATGAAAACGGCGGCACTCTCAGCGATATGAAGATACATGACGCTGTTATGGGCGAGCTCAAAAAGATGTTCCGCCCCGAATTTCTCAACCGTGTTGACGATATTATCGTGTTTGAGCAGCTCAAAAAGGACGATATAAAAGAAATCGCCGTGCGTCTTCTTGAAAATCTCAAAAAGCGCACAAGCGGTCTCGGTATTGAAATCAGCTTTGATGAAAGCGCGGTTAATAAAATCGCGGATGTGGGATTCGACCCCGTTTACGGCGCGCGTCCCCTGCGCAGGGCTATTCAGTCGCAGATTGAAGACCTGCTGAGTGAAAAAATGCTCGAGGGTACAATCACCGCGGGAAATGAATATATCTGTAAATTTGAGGACGAAAAATTCATATTCTGTGATGAATAAAGAAAACGGACAGCCGAAGCTGTCCGTTTATTTTTATGCTCCCTGCTGGGAGTTTTCTTCTTTTCTGATTATTTCAGGCGGAGCGCCGTCTTCTATTGACGCACGGTTGAAGATGACCTTCTCTATTGTGCTGTCTCCGGGTGCCGCATACATTGTGGGCAGAAGCACTGCTTCCATGATTGAGCGGAGTCCGCGGGCACCTGTTTTCTTTTCGAGAGTCTTTTCGGCTACAGCCGCAAGAGCCTCGTCGTCAAAAACAAGCTCAACGTCATCCATCTCGAAAAGTGCCTGATACTGCTTGATTATAGCGTTCTTCGGCTCCTTGAGGATTCTTATCATATCCTCTTTGGTAAGCTGGCTGAGCGTTGTGATAACAGGCAGTCGACCTACAAGCTCGGGGATAAGGCCGTACTTTGACAGATCCTGATGAATAACCTTACTCATAAGATTCTCGGCTGTCATTTCGGATTTATTCTTAACCTCAGCGCCGAATCCAAGCGCAGAACCGCCGAGACGCTTCTCTACAATACGCTCGATTCCGTCAAAGGCGCCGCCGCATATAAACAGGATATTTGATGTATCAACCTGAATAAATTCCTGCTGTGGATGCTTTCTGCCGCCCTGAGGGGGAACATTAGCAACAGTACCTTCAAGAATTTTAAGGAGTGCCTGCTGAACGCCTTCGCCGCTTACATCTCTTGTAATTGACGGATTCTCTGACTTTCTTGCAATCTTATCAATCTCGTCAACGTAGATGATGCCGCGCTGGGCTTTTTCTATATCAAAATCCGCGGCCTGAATGAGTCTTAGCAGGATATTCTCAACATCCTCGCCTACGTAACCTGCCTCTGTGAGAGTCGTAGCGTCCGCAATAGCAAAGGGAACGTCAAGAGTTCTGGCAAGAGTCTGCGCGAGCATTGTTTTGCCTACACCTGTGGGGCCTAAAAGCATTATATTGCTCTTCTGAATGTCAACGTCTGCCTCGCCGCCCTTATAAACGCGCTTATAGTGATTATAAACCGCAACACTGAGCGCGATTTTAGCGTCATTCTGACCTACAACATATTCATCAAGGTTGCTCTTGATTTCTGCAGGAGTGGGAAGGTGAATTTCTTCCTTCTTCGCTTTCTTTTTGCGTGTTGTAACATAGTTATTCTCTTCGTCAATGATGTTCTGACAAAGTTCTATGCACTCGTCGCATATATATACACCGGGGCCTGCGATAATCTTTTCAACCTGATTCTGTGTCTTCTGACAGAAGGAGCAGCGTATATTTTTTTCTCGTCTTTCGTCGTCTCTGTTCATCTGCTGTATACTGTTCCTTTCGGTTTATCTGTGTTTGAGAACCTTATCAACCAGACCGTATTCCATAGCTTCCTCAGCGGTGAGGTAGTTATCTCTCTCTGTGTCAAGAGCAATCTGCTCAACGGTCTTGCCTGTGTTTTCAGCAAGGATTTTATTGAGCTTTTCTCTTGTTCTGAGAATATGCTTGGCAACGATTTCAATTTCTGTAGCCTGACCTTTTGCGCCGCCTAAAGGCTGATGTATCATGATTTCACTGTTGGGAAGAGCGAGTCTCTTGCCCTTAGCGCCTGATGAGAGCAGGAAAGCGCCCATTGACGCAGCCATGCCCATGCAAATAGTGGAAACGTCGCACTTGATATACTGCATAGTATCATAAATAGCCATACCCGCAGTAACGCTTCCTCCGGGGCTGTTGATGTAAAGGCTGATATCCTTTTCAGGGTCCTGACCCTCAAGGAATAAAAGCTGAGCTACAACAAGGCTTGCAGTAGCGTCATTAACCTCGTCTGAGAGAACAATTATTCTGTCGCTGAGAAGTCTTGAAAAAATATCATATGAGCGTTCGCCTCTATTGGTCTGCTCAACTACATAAGGTACCAGTGCCATAAATATGCCTCCTTTAAAACTGCATATATTGAAATGAATGGCGGCAGATAACCTACCCCCATCCACTCCGTTTAATTATAGGCTTTTTTAAATGAAATTATTCAGCTGCTTCTTCTGCTTTTTCTTCAGTCTTTTTTGCTGCTTTCTTTGTTGTCTTCTTAGCAGGCTTCTCAGGAGCAACAGCTTCTGCGTTATCAACAACGAACTGAACAGCCTTGCCGTTGATTACGTCAGTCTTAATGTCCTCTGCGGGAACAATCTTCTTAATCTGCTCAATATCCATCTTATACATCTCAGCCATTTCGTTGAACTTAGCTTCAACTTCTTCATCAGATGCTTCAATGTTTTCAAGCTGAGCAATCTTTTCAACAGCGAGCATAAGCTTAACCTGCTTCTCTGCTCCGTCGCGAAGGCTTGCCTTAAGGCCGTCCATGTTCATGCCTGTGTACTGCATATACATATCAAGGCTCATGCCCTGGCCTGCAAGACGCTGTGAGAATGCGTTGATTTCATCCTCAACCTTGTTGTCATACATAACCTCGGGAATCTCACCCTCAACATTAGCTGCAAGCTGTTCAAGAAGAGCTGACTCGAAGTCCTTGTCTGCTTCAGCCTTTTTCTTCTCTGTAAGGTCAGCCTTGATGCTCTTTTTAAGAGCTGCAAGTGTCTCTGCCTCGTCGCTTACGTCCTTAGCGAATTCGTCGTCAAGCTCAGGAAGCTCCTTAGCCTTGATTTCGTTAACCTTTACTTTGAATACAGCGTCCTTGCCTGCGAGCTCGGGAGCGTACTCTGTGGGGAATGTAACGTTTACGTCAAATTCGTCGCCTGCGTTGTGACCGATAATCTGATCTTCAAAACCGGGGATAAACTGGCCTGAGCCGATTGTAAGCTCGAAGTTCTCGCCCTTACCGCCTTCAAATGCAACGCCGTCAACAAAGCCTTCAAAGTCGATAACTGCGATATCGTCTTTTGCAACAGCTCTGTCTTCAACTGTGATGATTCTTGAATTTCTCTCCTGAAGAGCCTCAAGCTCCTTCTTAACGTCAGCAGCGCTTACTGTTGCGTCTGCCTTTTCAGCCTTGAGTCCCTTGTACTCTTTTACTTCGATTTCGGGCTTAACGGTAATCTTCATTGTCATTTCAACGCCGTTCTCGCCGATTTCCTTAACGTCAACATCATAGGGAGCTGAAACGGCGTCAATGCCTGATTCCTTAATAGCGTCGCCTACAACGTCGGGATAGAGAATATCGAGAGCGTCTTCATAAAATACGCCCTTGCCGTAATAGCGCTCGATCATCTGCATGGGAACCTTGCCCTTGCGGAAGCCGGGAATGGAAATTTTGCCCTTCTGCTTGTTGTAAGCCTTTACGATAGCGGCCTTAAAGTCTTCACCGCTGATTGAAACCTCAAGTGTGTATGTGTTGGTTTCTGTTTTGTTTGCTGATTTTAACATCATGTTTCCTCCTGTGAACATTCTTTAACTAATATATTATATCAGATAATTTTTTATATTTCTATAGTTTATTCAAAATTTATGTTAATTTTTTCAAAATTTTTCTATCAGCTTGGGGCAGAAATCAAGATAATCTCCCGAAACGAGTCTGAATTCTATCCCGAACATCTCACCGTTAAAAGAAAATGACAGTGCCGGACCGTGAAGATGGCCGTAATAGCAGCGTCTGACGCCGCCGTTTACAAGCTCTGTGCATATCTCTTCGCACACCTGCCCGCCTGCTATGGGCGGATAATGCAGGAACGCGATTTTTTCTCCTCCGAGAGAATCAGCCTCGGCAATAGACATTCTGAGCCTCCCCGCTTCACGCAGAAGCACCTTTTCGTCTGCCTGCTTCGCGCTGTCAAAAAACCATCCGCGGCTCCCGCAAAGAGCGAAGCCGCCTGCTTTATATGCGTTATTATTGAGAATTTTTATGGTAGTAATTCCGTTTTTTTCAAAAAAAGCGTCTGCCTTTTTCTTTGTTGACCACCAGTAGTCGTGATTGCCTTTAAGAATAATTTTTTCTCCGGGAAGTCTGTCGATAAATCTGAAATCCTCCAGCGCCTCATCGAGAGTCATTCCCCACGTTATATCACCCGGGATAACAACAATATCATTATCGTCAACCACGGCTTCCCAGTTTTTTCTGAGCTTTTCTTCATAATTTTCCCATCCGCGGAAAACGTCCATGGGCTTATCTGTTCCGAAGGACAGATGAGTGTCGCCGATTGCAAATAAAGACATTGTTTCACCTCGAATAAAATGAATTTTTCTGTTAAAAATAATATCGGGCAAAGCCCAAGTAAAAGACGGAGGAATTACTATGCGTCACGTTATCAAAGACATCAAGTGCGATGTCACAAACTGCATTTACAATGAAGGCAACGGCTGCTGCTCCGCAGGCAAAATTGAGGTAGGCCCGTCAAGCGCTTCCAACCGCTCAGACACACTCTGCTCAACCTTTGAATGCGGTAAAAACTGCACTGATAAAAGCTCAGGCTCAGCTTACTGATTGCCGTCTGATATTTCAGAAAGTATTTTTCCTCAAGTTAAAGACAGGCGTAACACGGGACTACCTGCGTTACGCCGTTTTTATTGTTTTATTCAGAAAGCATACGGAGAACAACTGTTTCCATATCCTCTTTTTTGCAGCACTGAGTAAATCTCGGAGTTTTATCCTTGAGATTTGCGAGCTGTGCAGGACACTCGGCACCTGTTTCAACATGAAGACCGAGCACCATGTCGAATTCGTCCATGCCCTCGCTCATGCCGGGGTGTACAGCGTCAAGCACGCTTGCGCTGAATTTGAACGGGTTCGCAGTTGAAGCAATAACAGTAGGTGTTCTGTCTGCTGTTACGCTTGCGTAATCGTCATATACCGATATAGCAACAGCTGTATGAGTATCACAAAGATAATTGGTTTCACTGAGCACTCTCGCGATTGTCTCTTTAGTGCCCTTGTCATCGCAGCTGCCTGCGTCAAACATTTCTCTTATCGCATCAAACACATCATCGCTTACCTGGTATTTACCTTCTGAGGAGAGCTTGCCCATCCAGTCTCTGACAGCGGCATCATCCATTCCGCTGAGGAGGAAGAGAAGTCTCTCGAGATTTGAAGAAATGAGAATATCCATCGACGGTGAAATTGTTGTGTAGAAATCACGGTTTCTGTTATATACACCTGTTTTAAGGAAGTCTGTAAGAACATCGTTGGCGTTCGAAGCGCAGATAAGCTTTTTAATCGGAACGCCCATTTCCTTAGCGTAATAAGCGGCGAGAATATTGCCGAAGTTGCCCGTGGGAACAACAATATTAATTTCCTCACCCAGCTTAACCTTTTCTTTTTCAACCATATCGCAGTACGCGGATACATAATATACAATCTGAGGAACGAGTCTGCCCCAGTTGATTGAGTTGGCTGATGAGAACATCATTCCCATGCTGTCAAGCTTTTCCGCGAAAGCTTTATCAGTAAATATTCTCTTGACTCCACTCTGAGCGTCATCAAAATTACCCTCTATAGCGCATACGCCTACGTTTTCGCCCTCCTGAGTAGTCATCTGAAGCTTCTGCATGGGGCTTACGCCGTCATTGGGATAAAAAACGAGAATTCTTGTATTAGGAACATCCTTGAATCCCTCAAGAGCGGCCTTGCCTGTATCGCCCGATGTAGCTACAAGGATAACAATCTGCTTATCGGGAACGGTCTTTGCAGACGCTGTGGTAAGAAGATAAGGAAGAAGCTGAAGTGCCATATCCTTAAACGCGCATGTGGGGCCTTTCCATAACTCAAGCACCTCGGCGGTATCATTAAGAGTATGAAGCGGAGCCACCTTGGGATCACTGAAATGTCCCTCTGCATACGCACCGCTGACACAACGGTCAATTTCATCCTCGGTAAAATCAGTCAGATAAAGAGAAAGAACGTATTTGGCTCTCTCTATGTAGCTGTAGTTTACAAGACGGCTGATGTCGTCAAGACTGATTTTCGGAATCTCCACAGGGACAAAAAGTCCGCCTTCCTTTGAAATACCGTGAGCTATAGCAACTGAAGACTCAACCCTTATGCTCTTGTCACGGGTACTGGTGTAGAACATTTCAATTCTCCTTTTTATTAATAAATATTACATATTTTAAGTCCGAATATAATTCTTATCAGACATTTAATCAGTATAATATCATACTTTCCAGCGAAATAAAAGACTAAAATGCATTTTTAATATGATTTATTCTCTTCGGCTTATAATTTTCGTCAAGAGTAACCTCAACGACATCAAATCTTGAGCTGACCTCTGTTTTGATTTCTCTGAGATATACTCCCGCTGCGGCAATAAGCTTCCTCTGCTTCTGAGAGTCAACCGCCTCTTTAGGTTCATACATTGGATTCTCGTTTCGGGTCTTAACCTCCACGAAGCAGACAACGCCGTCTTTTTCGGCGATTATGTCTATCTCGCCAAGTCTGCAGCGGTAGTTGCCGGCTATAATATCATATCCGTTGTCACGCAGATATCTTGAGGCAAAAACTTCGCCCCAGAGTCCCGATTTATTGATAACCATTACTTTTCACCTGTCAGCTTTTTGAGAAAGGTTTTTCTGTGGATATCGCTTATGCCGTATTTTTCAAGCATTTCGTAATGAAGCTTTGTTCCGTAGCCCTTATGCTTCGAAAACTGATATTCGGGATACTTTTCGCTTATCTCAAGCATATATCTGTCTCTCGTCACCTTAGCGAGAACACTCGCAGCGGCTATTGAGGCTGAGAGCGCGTCGCCCTTGATAACAGTTTTGGTATCAATTCCCAATATCGGGTCGCGGTTGCCGTCAACAAGCACAAAGTCCGGCTCGATATCAAGTCCCGAAACCGCTCTTCTCATAGCAAGGTAAGTCGCCTGAAGAATGTTTATCTCATCAATTTCCTTTTCGTTTGCCATGGCTATGGAATAAGCGACAGCGTCATTTTTTATAATATCATAAAGCGATTCACGCTTCTTTTCGCTGAGCTTTTTCGAGTCATTCAGACCTTCGATATTATGATTCTCAGGCAGAATTACCGCAGCAGCGCAGACCGGCCCGGCCAAGGGACCTCTTCCTGCCTCATCAACGCCGCAAATTATTTTATATCCCGCCTGCCTCGCTTCATTCTCAAACTTATGCCAGTCAACAAAGACTTCCTGCTTTTTCATTCGTCAGTCCTCCGGAAACTCCATAGTGATTTTTCCTAATTTACCCGCACGGTATTCATCAAGAAGC
>JAZUHE010000021.1:0-6141 GCA_045641565.1 Acutalibacteraceae bacterium
GACAGATAATATACAGAAATTAAGACCCTCATTACAAAATAAGACCTTAACATTTAATGTTTCAGATGATATAATTAATACAGAAGCTTCTGAAAAATGCAAATGAAAAGGTGATGTTATGGCTCATAATATATTTTCTGAAAATTTTAAAAAATTCCGCCTTGCCAAAAATATGACGCAGGAGCAGGTTGCCGAGCGGCTATGTGTTAATTCTCAGACTGTTTCGCGCTGGGAGTGTGGTACTACCTTGCCCGATGTGCTTATGCTGCCCAAAATCGCAAGGCTTTACGGCGTAACTGTTGATGATTTTTATAAAAAGGATTCGTTTGGCTACGCCAATTATGCTCAGAGACTTTCAGCTGTCTTTGAAAATTCCCATGACCCAACTGATTTTATGGCTTGCCGTGACGAGTATATTAAAATGATTAAAAACGGAGTGCTTGCCACTGAGGATAAATGGATGTATGGCTGGATTCATATGGCGATGATGTGTATCTGCAGAGACACCGCTATGGAGTGGTATCAGAGGGCTGTTGATGATGACCCTGAGACGGACCCCGAAAATCATCAGATTGCCTGTATGCAGAGAATCGCTCTTTATTTTAAACTTAACAGGGGAGACGAGATTATTGCGGAGCTAAAAGAAAAGGCAGCGGCAAACCCAAACAGCGCCGAGGATACGGACTATTTGATTGTCGCGCTTATATGGGCTGACAGATATGATGACGCTTATGAGCTTTTCTGCTCTGTGAAGGATATGTTTTCTGATTATTATCCGCTTTTTATTCACGGCGGTGACATATGCAAAAAGCTCGGCAGATTTGACGAGGCTCTGAAGCTTTATGAGAGAGCCGGCGCAATAGGTACGCATTTCTTTGATGAATATTATGCTGCTGCCGACCTCTATGAACAAATGGGTGATTACGGTAAAGCGTATGAGAGCTATATGAATCTTGCTGATATTCTCAAGTCTAAGGGTTATGATGTTGAGGCTGAGTCGGCAAAGAAAAGCGCTGAAGAGGCAATCGCACACAAATAAAAATAAAGCAATCTTTCGGATGACTTTTTCCGTAAGATTGCTTTTTTGAATTAAAGAATTATTTCGAACTGCTGCTCTTCGGGGAGGTCGACAACTGTGCAGTCGTTGGCGTATATGCACTCGGGAAGAACTATCATTGCGTTAAGCTGTTCCTTTGACGCGGGCAGGGGGCAGAGATGCCATATTGCGGCGTTGATTCTGACAAGTGTGTTCTTCGGTACGATAAACGCCTTGGCAAACTCGTTAACAGCCTTTCCTGCTGAGGCGGGTGCAACGTGAAGAATCATATCGTCATTCAGTGGTAAAATAATCTCCCACGTTGTTGTGTGATATTCCTGCTGTGTGATTATCATTTTGTCCGGCTTGTTTACAAGGATAGGTGAAAACGCCATATTGCTCCACGCGCCTGCGGTGAGACGGTCGGGGAAAAATCTGTGAAGCTCACCTGTGAGCGCGTATCCCTGCGGGTCAGACATATTATAGAACTTTCCGAAAGGGGCAAAAGCCTCATTTGTAATCGGTTCAGCTTTAACTTTAAGCATAATATCAGCTTCTTTCTTTATTTTTACTGATTGTATCATAAATATTTTTGTTTTTCAATCTTTCCGCTTGTTAAAATAATATTTGTTTTAGTTTGACAAAATCATGCAGTAAGTTTATAATGTAAAAAACGGCATCGACGATACAGGAGGCAGTTATGAAAAAACTATTATCAGTCATTCTTTGCTTCGCGCTTGTTTTTACAAGCATGATTTTTGCTTCGGCTAAGGACAGTAGGGAACTTTCTTTTTCTTCTGACGGGACATTCAGAATTCTCCAGATTACAGACCCGCAGGACGACCAGAATCCCTCATATGATATGCTTAACCTCTTAAAGCTTTCTATTGAAACGGCAAAGCCTGACCTTATTGTGCTTACAGGCGATATTGTTGAAGACAGCCGCAGCGCTGACCCCGGCGTTGACGATGACGGAACACGCGAGGGCGTATGCGTTAAGGACGAAAACGGCAATCCTGACTATGATACGACACTTTCTAATATAAAGACTGCTACTGATGCGATTCTTTCTGTAATCAATGATGCGAAAATTCCTTTCGCAATCGCTCAGGGCAATAACGACCACGGTGTCGGCATCACAAACGAGACATGGCTCAAAATCTATTCTGAATATGAATACTGCCTTACAAAAGACGAGAGCAACGACAGCGACGGCAGAATTGACTATAATATAGAAATCAAAGGCTCAGACAACGATGAGACAAAATTCAATATATGGATGATGGACTCAGGCGACGAAGCTGTTACCGACGAGCAGATTGAATGGTATAAGAACGAAAGTACAGCTCTTACAAACGCGAATGGTGGTACTCCTGTTCCTGCGCTTCATTTCCAGCATATTCAGACAGATGATATCGGCAATCTCTTTGAACGCTGTCCTATATGGAAAGAGGGCGCCATGTTCTACAGAATCAATGTTCTCAGACTTAATAAAGACATAGCTCACGGACATTACGGGCGCGTATTCTTACCCTGCAAGCCTACAAAACAGTTCAAGGCGTGGAAAGAGCAGGGAGACGTAATCGGTGCGTTCTTCGGTCACAGACATACCGACGGCTTCTCAGGCGTTTATGACGGAATCGAGCTCGGCTTCACATACGGCTGTGAATTCTCAAAGGAAGCACCCTACGGCTTCAGAGTATTCACCCTTCACGAGGATGATATAAAGAATTACGACAACGACCTTTATGTTTATACAGGCAGCGTGCTTACAAATGACGCCGCTGTATCTGTTCAGATTGATGAGCCTTATACTCAGTACAATACTTTTAAAGAGAGATTTGTCGCATTCTGGCAGAATATTATTGCTACTTTTAAAACCATATAAAACCTGTTCCGGCATTTTCCTGTGAAGATGCCGGTTATTATGATTAATTATGAAAAAGATTATTGTATTGATTACCGCGGCGGCAATGCTGATTCTGCCCGCCTGCGGAAATAAGGAAGAGAAGCCTGCACCCAAAGAGATTACCCCGTACGCGACAGTCAACGGCGAGGTAATAATGAGCGATGAAATAGATTATTTCAAAACAAGGTGCAGAGCGGATATAATAAACGAATATGCCGAAAAATACTCAGTTAAGGATTTCTCGGATTTCTGGGATAAGGAGTTTGACGGTACAACACCCGCTCAGGCGCTGGAAAAGAAAGCACTCTCTCAGGCTGTTGACGCCAAGATAAGACTTGTCTTAATGCGTGATAACGGTGTGTATGATGATATTTCCTTTTCTGCTCTTAAAGAAAAAGCTGAGAAGTATAATAAAGACCACGAAAATGTAAAAGGAAACGTGGGTATAAACTCCATAGATTTAAGCGGATTTTATACTTATTATGTTTCGACAGGGGAAATGGAGCTTAAAAACATACTTGCCGAGGGTGAGCTTAAGCCGACAGAAGACGAGCTTGCGCTTCTAAAAGAAAAAAGCCCCGACCTTACGGACGAGGGCCTTATAAGTGTGTGCGCTTCTGAAAAATATGATAAAATGATAGAAGAGTTAATTAAAAACGCAAAAACAGAAATGAAATAAAGGTGATTGAATTGTATCTGTATGAAATGCATCAGCATACTGCCCCTTGCAGTCACTGCGCGAAGGGCGACCCTGCTAAAACAGTATACGCTCTTAAGGAGTACGGCTTTGCGGGGATGGTGCTTACCAACCATTTTCTCCACGGGAACACGGGTATCGACAGAGCTCTGCCGTGGAATGAATTTGTAAAGTACTATGAGGATGATTATCTTGCGGCAAAGGCGGCAGGCGACGAGATTGACTTTGACGTTATATTCGGCGTTGAGGAGCATATAGGAGAGCATAAGGAGATTCTTGTTTACGGTATCACGCCGCAGTTTTTATATGACCATCCCGAATTGAGCAGCGGTGAGCTCGAAGCATATTCAAAGGCGGTCAGAGAGTTCGGCGGGCTCGTTTTTCAGGCTCATCCTTACAGAAAGAGAGACTATATTCCCGACCCGTTAAAAAATATAGATATAAGATATCTTGACGGATTTGAGACGTTTAACGCCTGTAATCCTGAGCTTGAAAATGAACTTGCGAAGAAATACGCGGAAGAACATAATCTGCTCCAGTGCGCGGGCTCAGACGCTCATTCGGAACATTTTGAAAAAAGATTCGGTATTGCCTGTGAGCACCGCATAAAAACCTCCGCCGAGCTTGCGGATGTTCTGAAAAAAGGAGATTATTCTCTGTATCTCAATACTGAAAAATAATAATGCATACATAAAAAAGCGTGGTGTAATAACCACGCTTTTTTATAAATCTGTTAAGCTTTAATTTTCGGTGCCTTTGCTTTGAACAGCTTGCTGTCTGCAAATCCCATTGCTTTATCAAACAGCTCTGAGATGATAACTGTAATTATAAAGCAGACCGCGAAGCATATTGTTGTTGAATGAAAATCAATATTCAGCTTGGTGAATATAATCATCGGGATTCGCTGAAGAATATACACGCTGAATACATGATTGCCAAGCCATGTAAGAGCTTTGTTGTTTACAGAGGCTTTCATTGACAGCATAACAACAATTAATGTGAATATGATTGTCCATGCTTCATAAAAAACAAGCGATTTTGAAAGCTTGTGAGACACAAGATACGCACCCGCCAGAATAACAAGAATACCAAAGTATATTATATTATTTTTGGTAACCGCTTTTTCTATATATTCTTTTGCGTAGGAGTATATGAGTCCGAGCGGAAGGCAAAGAGCTGTATTATACCAGTACGGCTCTTTATATTCTTTCATTACAAGGATAAAACCGACCGAAAGAGCAGTCACAGCCGCTATTGCAAGCGGTTTTTTCTTTTTAAATAAAGTAAACGCTATAAAAACAAGCAGATACTGTACCATAATTGTAAACATAAACCAGTTGCTGTTTCCTATTGACGACCAGCCGATAAACGAAAGAAGAAGAGCTTTTATTTTTATCGTGTTTCCGAGTGCGATATTTAATACTGCAAAAAGCAAAACCGCCACATCAAGATGAAACATTGTTTTCAGTACTCTCTGCTTCGGGAAAGATTTAATATAATCCGGCCCTTTTCTCTTGACGCTTTCCATTATGCCGTATCCGGAGTAAAACAGAAACATTGTAACAACGAGCTGACCCGAGTTGCGTCTGATAAAATAATACGGGTCTCCGGGAGTGGCGCCCAAAGGAAAATACTGCGCAAAATGACTCATAAATACGAGGAAAACAAAAATACCTTTTATTGCGGTTGTGTTTTCACGGGAAAGATAATCTTTATTAAAACTGTCTTTCGGCATGATTTTCATACCGTAAACAATTATTGCAACTAAAATCAACAGTACAAAAATATTAAGACCTCCCCAAAAATAAATATAATTCAGTTTATACGTTGAGCTCTGTTCTTATATTTTCATTGTAATACTTTTCAAGAATCGGGTCGATTATGTCGGCAATGAATTCCTCAACCTGTGAAATACTTCTGCCGATATAAAGCTTCGGGTCAAGCTCGTTCTGAATTTCTTCGAGAGTCAGCGGGAAGTCATCGTCAGCGGCGATTCTTTCTATAAGGTCATTGACACCGCCCTCAAGCTTAACTTTAGCCGCCGCCGCGTGAGAGTGCTGACGGAGCTTTTCGTGAAGCTCCTGACGGTTGCCGCCTTTTTTTACGGACTTCATCATAATGTTTTCTGTTGCCATAAAGGGCAACTTTTCCATTACACGGCGGTTGATAACCTTGTCATATACAACCAGATCCTGTGTGACGTTGATATATACGTTAAGAATAGCGTCAACGGCAAGGAACGCTTCTGATGTGGAGATTCTTCTGTTGGCAGAGTCGTCAAGCGTTCTTTCAAACCACTGTGCGCTCGCGGTGAGGGCGGGGTTGAGCAGATCCGCAATAACATATCTTGAAAGCGAAGCTATTCTTTCACTTCTCATCGGGTTGCGCTTGTAGGCCATGGCGGAAGAACCCACCTGCTTTGATTCAAAGGGCTCGTCAAATTCCTTAAGGTGAGAGAGCAGACGGATGTCGTTTGAAAACTTGGTTGCGCTCTGGGAA
>JAZUHE010000022.1:0-37655 GCA_045641565.1 Acutalibacteraceae bacterium
CCATCGAGGACGCGGCGGAGGTTCAGCTTCATCAGGAGCACGTAATTACTCTTGAAGCAAGACCTGCCAACCTTGAGGGAAAAGGCGCGATAACCATAAGAAATCTTGTTAAGAATGCTCTTCGAATGCGCCCCGACAGAATTATCGTCGGCGAGGTACGAAGCGAGGAAACACTGGACATGCTTCAGGCAATGAACACAGGTCACGACGGTTCTCTCACAACTACCCACGCCAACTCCCCGAGAGATACGCTTTCCCGTCTTGAGACAATGGTGCTCATGTCTGGTATGGACCTTCCCCTGCGTGCAATCCGCGACCAGGTTTCATCCGCTATAGACCTCATAGTTCAGCAGAGCCGACTCAGAGACGGCACAAGAAAAATCACAAGCATAACTGAGGTTATCGGCATGGAGGGAGACATAATCAGTATGCAGGATATTTTCGTCTACGAAACGGACGGAAGTGTCGACGCCAACGGAAAATTCACAGGAAAATTCAAGGCTACGGGTGTTCGCCCGAAAGCTCTTGAGAAGATACGCGGAAACGGGGTGAGCATTAATTATGACTGGTTTGCAGATTAGTGCTGTAATCCTGGCAGTAGTGTTCGGACTGTTTAACTTCTTTCTTGCGCTGAGCGTCGGCGGCAAGGTCACCGAAGAAAGCCGCGCAGTACGCAAAAGAGTCAGCGCGCTTAATAAAAAGCCTGACGCGCGCGTAAAAAAATCCCGCAGAAAAGAATCTGTAATCAGACGCGCGAAAGGCATAGACGCGGCCTCACGCTCAGTTAAAAGCCGCAAGATAATAGACAGCCTTTTTGACGAGCTTATCAGTGCGGATATCATGATGCGTCCCGAAGAATTCGCTCTTATCTGGATAGTAATCACCTTTGTTCCTGCGGGACTCGCGGCGCTCTTCGGCGCGGGAGTAATACCGTCGGCAACACTGGCAGGCCTCGGAGCATTTCTCCCTCTGATTTATATCCGCATAAAAAAAGAAAAAAGAGTCAAGGTATTTGAAAGTCAGCTTGGTGATACGCTGATTATGATGTGCAACAGCCTGCGTTCGGGATTCTCATTCCAGCAGGCAATGGACAGCGTAGCCGCAGATATGCCGGCTCCCGTCGGGGTTGAGTTTTCAAGAGTATGCAACGAAATAAGATACGGCGCTACTCTTGACGAAGCTCTTGAAAACATGACTGAAAGGGTCAAAAGCCCCGATCTGATGCTTGTGGTATCAGCTGTATGCATACAGCGCACAACAGGCGGCAATCTTTCCGAAATACTGACAACAATATCGGATACCATCCGCGACAGGCTCAAAATAAAAGGTGAAATCCGTTCTATTACCGCACAGGGAAGAACCTCGGGAATGATTATCGGCGCTCTGCCCGTAATGATTGCGGTGGCTCTGATGCTGATAAATCCCGATTACATGAATACATTCTTTACCACGACTCCGGGTCAGATTATGCTGGCCGTTTCAATAGTGATGGAGGTCGTAGGATTCCTCGCGATAAGAAAGGTTGTTAACATCAAGTATTGACAGGGGGTGATTTTGTGAAATATATGGTTATTTCATATTCACTGTTTGCCTTTATGCTGTTTGTGCTTATTGCCGCCCCCTTCGGTAAGCGTGCCGATGAAAAGCAGAAACGAATTGATCAGATTACCGGAAGAACCGACCACCCGGCATTTGAGGAACTGCAGATATCTCTTTTCACCCGCATATTCGGCAAAAGCTTCAAAAAGCTCTCAAAGGGTATGCAGAAGCTGACACCCAAAAAGAAGAAAAACGATAAATCCAAAAAACTTGAAGCAATCGAGTCACAGCTCCGCTTTGCGGGAATATTCATGGACGCGGAAAACTTCAACTTTATAAAAACGCTTGTTCTTATATTCAGTGTAGTAATTACTCTGATTGTCATAATTATTTTAAAAACAGAGATTTTATACAAGCTTCTGATTTTATGTATAGGACTTCTGGTAGGAATAATGGGGCCCACATATTATCTAAGAACAAAGGTCAACAATCATCAGAACGGCATAAAAAAGCAGCTGCCCGACGCTATGGACCTGCTTTGTGTATGTATTGAAGCAGGACTCAGCTTTGACGCCTCACTTATTAAGGTAGCTGAAAAGCTTCACGGCCCGTTCATTGATGAGCTGATGATTGTTTACAGAGAAATTCAGATGGGTATAACAAGACGCGAGGCGCTTCAGCATATGTGCGACAGCACCACCCTCGACGAGCTGAAGACCTTCGCCTCGGCACTGATTCAGGCTGAGCAGCTGGGTATTCCGATTAACAACGTTATGCATTCACAGGCTGAGCAGCTGAGAATTGAAAGAAGTCAGCAGGCAAAGGAGCGGGGCAACAAAGCCTCAATAAAAATGCTGATACCCATGCTGCTGTTCATCTTCCCCGTTATATTCATAATCCTCATGGGGCCTTCGGTGCTGAATATACTGGAGACCTTCGGCAGCTGATTCTGACTCAGGAAAGGAGAGACACCAATGGAAAAAGCCATAGTAAAGAAAGATGACTCAATTCTTATACGCAATGTGGATATAGCCAGCGGCTTCTGGGAGCGCTTCCGCGGACTGATGTTTGCGCAGTCAATCCCCGATAATTACGGACTTCTCATCAAGCCCTGCCGTCAGATTCATATGTTTAATATGAATTTTCCGCTGGATGTTATCTACCTTTCGGAGGACAACACGGTTGTTCACATTGACGAAAACATACGCCCGTGGGCTATAGGCAAAACGGTTAAGGAATCCCGCAGCGTTATCGAAGTTAACGCCGGCACCTGCGCAAGATGTGATTTAAGCCCGGGAGACCGTCTTGTCGTTGAAAACGTCACAGGAATCGGGGGAGAAAAATGAAAAACGAAACAGAAAAAAGAACTGCGGAAGTTAATATAAATTTCAAAAAAGTCATGCGCGGCTATGACCCCGATGAGGTCAGCGCATATATCAGCGAAATGAGCCGCAATATGCAGGACGCTTCAAAAATATATGAAATAAGAATGGCTGAAATGAAGCAGGAGCTGACACTTGTAAGCAGAGAGCGCGACAATCTGCGAATCAGATGTGATGAGCTCGAGAGCAGTATCCCCGCTCAGGTTGAAGAAGTATCGCCAGAAGAAGACAGCGATAACCGCCAGGAGCAGATTGACGAGCTTCTCAGAAAGCTTGACGAAGAGACGTCATCTGAATCATCTGCCAGAAATGAGCTTGAAAACGCCAACTCACTGATTGCAGACCTTGTTCTTCAGCTTGAGGATAAGGAAAAGCAGCTTGAAGCCTGCAAAGAAAAAATCGGTGCTCTTGAATCTCAGTCTGAAAAACAGAGCTCACTCAGAGAGCGATACGAGAAAGCTCTTGCGGATATAGAAAACCTTAAATCACAGATTTCGGGACTTGAGGAAGAAAAATCCCAACTGATATCAGAATACGATGAGGCTGAGGCTCATTTCAGAAAAGCATTTGACGAAACAGGAGGACTTAAAACGGAGCTCAGCAGGATAACCGTTGAAAATTCTCTTCTTGCGGAAAAGAACGAGCAGTACAAGGCGGAAATATCCGAGCTGAAAGCGGAAGCCAAAAACAAAGCGTATGAATTCGCCGAGAAGCTTTCTGTTGAAGAGGATGAACTGAACAAAGAAAAAGTAAAGCTTCAGAAAAAGCTCCAGCTTCAGAATTACCATATAGAACAGGCCAACGCGGCCATTGATGAACTGAAAAAGCAGATTGAGCAGATTCGCATATCCTTTTCAGAGTGACGTGGAAGCCGTCAGAAGGGAGTGATTGAGCATGAAGCGCAGAAATAAGATTTCTTCTTTCCGCAAAGACGAGAGAGGCAATGTAATGATAATCGCCGCTTTCGGTCTGGTAGCTTTCCTTGCAATAGCGTCCCTTGTTGTTGACCTCGGTCTCAGATATTATCAGAAAAGCTGTCTGCAGAATGCGCTGGACTCTGCCGCGCTGGCGGCAGCGCCCTGTCTGCCCGATAAGGCTCGCGCCAAAGAAACTGCGCTGGAATACGTTGAGAAAAACGGCTTTGATGCCGGCTCCGTAATAATAGAATTCCCGGAGGATGACGTTATCAGAGTCAGCGACACGGTCACCAGCAGAACTCTTTTCGCCACCGTCTTTTCAGAAGACAGCATGGTAATAAACGGCCGCGCGGCGGCAAAATATGTAAACAAAAAGATGTCCATTGACTTCGACTATCTCATGTTTTACGGAGAGGATTCCACGTTCTACCTTAACGGCGATTTCAGAGAGGTTGCGGGAAGCGTTTTCGGCAACGGAAACATACGCGTAGGCTGTAATGACGCGGCGGTAATTTACGATATTGTTTCCGCGAGAGATATTACCTTCGAGAACAATATGGGCACACCGCCGAATGTGAAGAATCACTCGGCGAATCAGAAAATGCCAGACTGGGACGAAATGATAATGTCGGTCTGCCCCACCTGCGAAAAAGAACGGTTTACCGCCCCGGTTCCTCATATAACCCGTGAAAAAAACTATAAATACCGTCTGAACGGCGACACCTATCTCAACAACTTCATAGCATACGCTGACGGAGGTATTTTCTGCAGCGGCAAGCTGGGCACAAACTACACAACGGCGATACTCTATGTACGCGGAGATTTATATGTTGAGGGTGACTTTGCTCCTCAGTGCCCGATTTATGTAACGGGTAATGTATATGTCGGCGGCAATTTCACTCCTGTGTGGAATATGTCCATAACCGTCGGAGGAGACATGTATGTCGCGGGTAACGCCGAATTTCAGGGAACAACTGACATCGGCGGCAAAATGTACTGCGGCAAAAACATGAGCATTATCAACGGTAACGGAACATCTTATAAATTCAAAGAAATAAGATGTATGGGCAGTTTTACGTCAATGGCGGCCTGGAACGCCAGAATAAACGTAAACGGCAATATGTACATATATGACAAGCTGACCCTCGGCGGCGGTCACAACAACATAACAGGCAACATATATGTATGGGGTCACAACAGTCTTGTCTCGGAAGACGTGTGCTATCTCAACGGTGACCTGCTGCTTAAAGGCGACGTATGGTGCCATAAGGGCATTGTGGCCTTCGGTGGAAACGGCAACTGCGAAATCCACGGAATAGTTTATTCGGGAGATTCAATCGAAACCCGTACCGGCGGTGACATCTCTCTTAACGGCTGTATGATTGCGGAGGGGAACATCCGAATCGGCGGCGCGTCACATACCTACAATGACTCCGGCGCAACACTTTCGCTCTACTCGCGCAAAGGAAATATTGAGCTGGGTTCTCAGGGCACAGAGCTTAAGATGTGGGGCATCGTATATGCTCCCAAGGGCGATATAAAAATCAGCACCGACGGTCTGAGAATCTACGGAAGTCTTGTAGGCAACACACTCACCTGCAATATCGGCTGCGGATTCTATATCGGCCGCAACGACCGAACGCTCCCCTTTGCCAAAACCGTCCGCGCCGCAGCGCTGGTGGAATAAGCATTATTAATGAAATCATAAAAAGTTTACAATAAAACACAACGGCCTCGGTAGCTGTGCACAACGCACTGACCGAAGCCGTTTTATTAACTGAAAATATGTATTATTTCATTTTTTTGAGTATTGACGCTCTGCCGAAAACAACCTTGAAGAATATACCGATTTCCTCAAAGAACGCCTCAAGCTCAAGTCTGAGGGACTCGGCCGCCTTCCCCTTTTCAGAAGTGTATTCCGGATGGCCGCCCTGAGCGCTTGTCTTATTGATAGTGAATGTATGTATCGGCTCGTCACCGTCAACAGTATAGGTCGAAATTGTGATGCTGTCCTCAGAGAAGTCAAGGAGGTTATAAATTATCTCATCAGAAAGATAATAATAACCCATGTTCTCGTCAAAAACATCGCCGACTGTATTATCTTCTCCGCGGGGATGATTTATGGAACCTGATACCATATAAATTGTGCCCTTGGGATCAGTGATACTGTCTTTGCCTGCGATGGAATCTGTGGTTTCCTCTTTATAAACGGCGTTGGACATAGAGTAATGATGGGTGTGGCCTGTAAGAACGAGGTCGATGCCGAATTCATCACAGATGTCGCCGAATATCGGGCGGAGATAATCCGTTGAGTATGCCATTCTCTTCTCGCTCATGATGCCGTACATATCATGATGGAAAGAGGCGACCTTCCATTTTACATCAGGATTCTTCGCTACAGCGTCCTTTGCGAAGTTGCGGTGAGTAATCGCGGCGGTGCAGTTGCTGTCAAAAACAAGGAACAGCACGTCGCCCTTTACATACCAGTAGTCCTGCGCGATATATGATGAAAGACCCTTTGAGTATTTATTGGGGTTGTTGTTGAGATATTTAAAGTCAAAGCCCTTTCGGTCGTGGTTGCCCGCGCACAAAGCAAAAGGAATTGAGCTCCAAAGCGGAGATGCGAAGAGGCTCATGTATTCTGTACGAAGGCCGTAAGACGCCTGGTCGCCGGCGGAAATAAGAAGGTCAATATCGCTCTTTTCCGATGCAGATGTAAGCACACGGTGAATATTGTACGCTTCCCCCTTGAGCGGCTCTTCCATAACGTCATCATCATTATAAGTAAGATGAATATCCGTCACATACATAGCGGTGAAATCGCTGCCCTCTATAGTGGAAAAGCTTGCAACAGCGCTCTCGGATTTTGAGGTGACGCATTTATAGAAATATATTACGCCGGGCTTAAGGTCTGTAACCGTAACCTTATTTATGCAGTCTCCCTCGGGATTTCTGGTTGTTTTGCCGCTGAATTCAACCGCTTTGCTCATATCCTCATTCTCTGAAATGAGAACCTTGCAGTTTTTGCTGCCCTTAGGTGAATACCATGAGAAATTGCGCTGAGTGTCATCGCTGCCCGGAGCCATAACGGGATTGCCGTCTGTTTCACAGTAGCTGTCATAATAGCTGCTCCAGCTGTCGGGAATACCCTCAGCCGAAACGGCAAACTGAGCAAATGAGAACAGAAGCGCAAAGCACAGCAGAATTGACGTTAATTTTTTCATTTTTGTTTTCATATTATTATTCCTCCTCATATGACGGGTCAAGAAGCACAAGTTCCTGATAACTGTCAATTTCAATAATATCTGATTTATTGCATGGCCTTATTTCAATATTGTATTTATCAATAAACAATATAAAAGGAATGTAATCCCAGAAAAGATTTTTTCCGTTTTCATATTCATTAAATACTTTTGAATAGTCGGCTTTGAGCATTTCAATATCCGCTTCTGACCAGAATGAAATACCGTATTCTGTATAGCAGAAGGTGTTACCCTTTTGAAAATCAGACACACAGCCGTTCTTCATTCTGAAGCACCAGTCATCTGTCTCAAAAGAATATGAACCGAGAATATTACTGCTGTACTGATATTTTCTGATAACGTCAGGGTTATAGATTACCAAATCAGCTTCACACAGATAGCATGACTTAACATTCTCTATACCCATCATTGCAGAAGAAATATTGTTTGTTTTGTTGTAATCGTCATTATCTATAAAAGTTATGAACGGATACTTTTCGAGGAGTTCATCAAAGATTTCTTTTTTATATCCTCTGACAATCCTTATATCCTTTATGCCTGCGGCAATAAGAGCATCAAGCAATGTATCTATAATCCGCACACCGTTTACCGTAACCATAGGTTTCGGCCTCTTTAAGGTTGCAGGAACCATTCTTTCTCCGAATCCCGCCGCCATTATTACAGCTGTTTTAACACGGTAAGGCTCAAGACTCTCAATACCCGCGTCAGTTATTTTTATTGAGTCACCCTCTGAGCTTATCAGCCCGTTTTCAACAAGAAAAGACAGCACACTCTCTGTCTGCGCCGCAGATATTGCAAGAATATCCGCAAGCTTTTTCACATCATTTACAGCACTTCCGTTTTTTTCAAGATACGCCAATACTTCAAACTGATATCTGGTTATTGCCATATTCTGACTCCCCTTTATTACTGATTGTTTTTGAGATTTCCCAGCTCATTATATTTTTCAATAAGATAATCCACGGTCATTTCGGCAGCTTTGCCTTTGCACTGCCATGCTGTTTCGCTGTATTTTCTGCGTCCCTCGCGGTAATAATCACTGTCGCTTACGCTGTCAATAATCTCTTTTATATTGTCAAAGTCGCTTTCTTCCAGCTGCTTTCCGAGCTCGGGAAGAATGCTAAGACGCCACAGAGGTTCGTCAATCCATGCGGCATCATAAGGAGCGGTATCCATTGATGTGTCCGCATAAATCAGCGGCTTGTCAAAGATAAACGTATAGTCAAAAATGATACCCGAAAAGTCAGTTATCATGATATCGGATTCAGAAAGAACTTTGAAATTATCATTGTCTGAATTCCAGCTGAATTTATCGCTTTCGGGGAATTTTTCTTTAAGACTGTTGAGCATATCAGGATCGGAAATATACGACTGCGGATGGGGTCTTACGATAATTTTATATCCTGTATTTGTCAGTGCGGTGAGGATTTTCTCTCCGAAGCGGTTCAGAATACTTCCGTCGCCCCAGGAGGGAGCAAGGAGAACGGTAAAGGGCCTGTCCTCCGATTTCTGTGAATCAAGCTCGTTTTTGCGCTTTATCATTTCATCAAGATATGTACAGCCGACGGTTCTGACTTCCTTTGCGGGAAGATTACGCTTTTCCTCAAGAATGCGGATGTATCTTTCCTGAAAATCACCTGTAAGCAGAACGCTGTCAAAAAAGTCACATCCGAACATTCTGTAGCCGAGGCCCTCGTCAACGGAGTGATACGTATGAACGTAGTAGTCGGCCTTTTTTGAGCGTTTCCACTGAAGGACGTCAAGGCCAGGTGTAGTGGAAAGGCAGATTTTCGCGTTCATTGTGTTAAGTCGGGCAAATGCCTTATTGCCCTCACCGATAAACTCGCATTTAACATATTTATACGGCTCGTCAAGAGCAGGGTCATCGGGAGACGCCGTCCAGTATCTGCATTCGGTCTCTCTTTTTTCGAATTCGTCGCATATGGGTTTAAAGACGTTCCAGTAGCGCTTGCTGTCGGAGAAAATAACATACGGCATTTTCTCATTCTGCACAGTGGCAGCCTTTTCGCCTTTGCCGCCTGAAAGCCTGAATTTAAGCTTTATGAACTGATTTTTAAACGCAAAAAGCAGAGTGGAAACAATACCGATAATTACGGTAACAAGCATGCTTCCCGAGCCGGGATCAATATACAGAAGCTTTGGTACAATATTCATCATTTGTCACTTCCAACCTTCTTCCAGTTTTTCGCGTCAAAAATATCCGCTTCAACAGACCACCATTCGCCGCCGCTTGTGTCGAATTTATTACCCATATCCGGAGATACATCAAAATTATCTGCAGTTGTAATAATCTGCGGATGAGCAGTTTTTTCGTTGTTATTTATCGCCTTGCCTGTAAAGGGATTTACAGGATTGCTGATAACTCCGCTGACAGCAAGAGCAGGTGTATCGGCGTTGGTCATGAATTCATCCGAGGTACTGAAGCCTTTCGAATTGAAATCCTTAACCATAAGCAGAGGATTATACATCTGAATATCTATTCCGTCAACTACGTTCGTCTTATTGAACTGTTCAAGGTCTCTGCCGTGGTCGGCAACAAGAATTATTCTTGTGTTGTCATAAACGCCCTGCGCTTTAAGATAATCAAGCCATTCGCCGATTCTGAGAAGAGCGGCAACGTTAGTCCTGTAATGGCTTATCTGATTTTTTCTGGAAAGCTGCATTACAACACCGTCTGCGCTTTTCCTTTCGGAAAGAGGCTGAACAACAGAATCTTTTGTGGGCATATCATAATCATCATCAAACAGCATCGGCTCATGGGTTGTGGAATTCTGCATCATGACAAACGTGTTCTCATTCCCGTCGCTTATTGATGTGAGTTTTGACATATTCTGAAGAACCGTATACTCATTGAAGAATGCTTCAACGGGCTCGGAAAAAGGCTCCGCTCCCCAGTAATTTCCGGCTCCGTAAATTCTTTTCTGAGCGAATACCGGCGCGGCTTTCATCATACCGTAAACGACCGCGTTTCTCTTCTGCGTCGGTTCAAACAGATGCGTGTATTCTCCTATTGACTCCTGAGAATATTTTCCTGTCGCGCAGTAGGCATTTACTCCGTCAAATCCGTCATAAAGAGACAGGTCTGAAATCCATTTATAACCTGCATAAGGCGGGTCAATAACAGAAACCTTATATCCGTTATCCGCAAAAAGCTTCGGAAGCATTGTAATTGCTTCGTTATGCTTTTTCTTAAGAGATTCATTTTCGCGCTTGTTCATCTCAGTTACAGTATATTCATAACCGCCGAAAAGCGCGGGCGTACCGTAATTGGTGAATCCACCGAAGGAAACGGTATTCGGATAATAAGTAAACCCGTCAAACATCTCTTTCAGCTCCGGCTTTTCCTCCATGATAAAAGGAAGATAGCCGCTTATGGCTCTGTCAAGCATAAAGACGATAACATTTTTACCGTTTTTGCTCAGGTTTATCATTTTAACGTCTCCGGGCTGCTCAGTTGCTGTTTCATCAACAGACTGCATCTCAAAATTGAGTGTCTTATTGATTGAAACTGAACCGATAACAATCATAATTGATAAAGCGAGACATAAAATCTGGCTGAGTCTCTTAACAAGCTCGGTCTTTTTGCTGTAAGCAATAATTATAACAGCAGCAACAGCAGCAACAACAGCAAGATTTATTGCAATTTCGCTCAGTTTGAATATCGGGACGTCATCAAAAACAAACACTGTTGACATTGTACCCAGGTCTTTTGAGAAGAAAAGATAATCCACAACACCGACTGCCGCCAGAGCACCTGCAGCAAGTGAAAAAATCTTTCTGATTTTTGTTGAAGAAAAGACATAGAATATTGTAACCCATACAAAGAGCAGACCGGCATACAGACAGAATGTGTTAAGAATCAGACCGAACGGGCCGTAATTTGCGCTTTGGAACTCAACGGGTGAGGTTTTGATAACATCAATGGGTATAAGAAGTCCAAGCAGAAGGAGCAGCACTGCACAGCTTAAATAAAAAACAGTATTTACTGTTTTAGCATCTGCCTTTTCAAAAATATCTTTTTTGAATTTCGGCAGCATGGGCGCTTTTCTGATTGATGAAATAATATAAAGAATAAGCGGAATAAAGCAGATTACTGCAAGTCCGTACATTGCAACGCTTGTTTTGAGACTCTTCTCTTCCAAAGTAAGCGGATAAAACGGAAAAGCCGCACCGACCACTGCAAGTATAATGCAGATAAATCTTCTGGTATTCTTTACAAGCTTAAGAATTACATTCTTAAAAAGTGAGAAGAAATTATTGAGAGTCCAGTAAAATACAAGGCCTGAGGGGCTCTGATAAAGAATAACAAGAAAAATCGCCGCAAGTCCGTAAGTCTGAATTTTATCTTTAAGAGGGAATCCCTTTGTGTATATTACGCCCGAAATAATATTAAAAAATGTCATCAGTATGGGCAGAAGATTAAGGGAAACAGAACCGATATGAATCATTCCGTCAGGTGCGCTCAGATCGGGAATACCGAGAAAGCTTACGCCCTCGAGCAAATCAAGTCCGGAAAGGAAATTATAAGCGGCAATAAAGAACGGAATCTGAAGCAGCAGAGATATAGAACCCTTTATTGCATAAATCGGCTTATACCCGGCTTCTCTGTAATATGCCTGCTGCATCATGAAGCGCTCGTCACCCTTGAATGTGGCTTTGATATGCTTCACCCAATGCTCCATTTCTTTCTGCTTAAGGCGTTCCTGCTCCTGGATATCATCAGCTCTTTTATAAAGCGGGAAGCATAAAAGCTGGACAGCAACACTGACAAAAATAATAGCCATTCCCGGATGACTGAACAAAACATTCATTGTAGTGAAAACTGTTTCTATAAAATATTCAATAGGTGAAATGATGACAGTATATAATAACTTCCACATATCAACAGCCTGCTTCCTTTAAATATCATTTATTTTCATTTATAAAACACAAAAAGCCCCTATAATACTGTGTTATTATATCTCATAATAAATTCTTTGTCAACATTTCCAAATTAATGAAGTCAATGTATTTTCGTCATTACAAACTTAAAATAATTATGTTGAAAGAACAAAATTTTAGTGATATAATATGTATAATTCTGTTACGAGGTGATTTCAGTGAAAAAAGTTTTATGTATTATTCTCGCTGTTATAACGGCTCTGAGCGTCAGCGTTCAGGTTTTCGCCGTTAATCCGGCGGAAAAAGACGAATACTACCCGATTATCGTTGTAGCCGGTTACGGCTCATCGGCTCAGTATGTTCAGAATGAAGACGGCACTCAGTCTCACGTCTGGGGCATTGATATGAATCTCATTCTCAAGCGTGTTCTCGCACGTGTTGCCGACCTTGCAATCGGTCTGGGCAAGCTGACAAAGGGCGACGCCAAATATGTTGCCGATGTTGTCGGTGAGGAATTCACCGTTATGTTTGAGGGACTCAGATGCAATCCCGACGGCTCAAGCGTTCACGATGTCCGCAAATACTGCAACACCGCCGCTGACTCGAATTATACATATCTTAACGAAAACGAAGACGGTCAGTATCTTTTTGAGCCCGAAATCATGGCCATGTACGGCACATATATCGGCGACAACTGGACTGATTATATATTCAACTTCAACACAGACTTCCGTCAGAGTGTTACCGACTGCGCCGCCGACCTTGACAAATATATCGACGACGTTCTCGAATACACCGGCGCTGAAAAGGTCAACCTCTACTGCGTAAGCCACGGCGGTCAGGTTGCATCAACCTACCTCAACATCTACGGCAAGGATGACGCAGATAAGCTCAACAACGTTCTTCTTACAATCCCCGCAATCGGCGGAGCCGGAATCGCCTATGATTTCTTCAACGGCGAATTCAGCTTTGACGAAGAAAGCCTGCTTAAATTCATCGAAAACGGCATGATGTGGGAGACAGACATTCACTGGCTCTTCGCCGAAGAGAACCTCGGCTTCTTAGATGACCTGCTTTACTACATCCTCCCCTACTTCAACGAGGTCATGGGCTACTGGGGCAGTATGTGGGACTTCGTTCCCGCCAGGGAATACGAGGCAATGAAAGAAAAGCATCTTGACCCGGTTGAATCCGCAGAGCTTATAAAGAAATCAGACTATTTCCATTATGAAGTTTATCCGAAAATGTGGACAAATCTTCAGGAATGCATCGACGCGGGAATTAACGTTTATATCATCGCGGGCTGCGGCACAAACGATATCGCAGGCTACAACATAAACTCCGACGCGATTATCCCTACTGATTCCTCAACAGGCGCTGTCTGCGCTGAATTCGGTAAACGCTTCAACGACGGTTATCAGCCTGCCTGCACAAAATGCAGCGACAAAACCCACAATCACGTTTCGCCCGATATGGAGATTGACGCTTCGGCCGCGTACCTCCCCGAGCAGACATGGTACATCAAGGGCCTTTATCACGGAATGACTCTCAAGAGCGACTATGGCGAGGCTCTTATCACGGAGCTTATGTTCAACGACGAGCTGGTTGACGTTCATACATACAAGAAATTCCCGCAGTTCCACGCGGACACAAACCGCTGCCAGTCAGCAACAGCGTACTTTGACAGCAGCGTTGAGGGCTATGTTTCCTCAGAGGATTCAAAGCTCGTTATCGAAAACTGCTCTAAGAAATATGATATGCTGCTCGTTTCGGTTTCCTGTGACGGTATGGAGCTTAAATTTGACAACAAGTTCATGAAGAAGATTCCCGCAGGCGAAACACTTGAGATAGGCTTCACAGGAGATATTCCGGAGGTCAGCGACGTACTTTCTCATGTTACCGTCAACTTTATCCAGGTCGGCTCTGTAACACCATTCGGTTCGAGAACGCTCGCATTCACAATCGACAACGGCGAGGCTGTTCCCTTTGACGGAGAAGCGCCCGAAATCAGCAACGCACCTCAGTACGACGGCGTGCTCAGCTTCATTCTTAAATGTATCCCCTCTCTTGCGCTGGACAAAATCGTTATACTGTTCTACAACGCAGTTAAAGCACTGATTGCCAGCCTGTAAGGCACAACAAAACAGTAAAATCGCGAGGTTCTGACGAGCCTCGCGATTCCTTTTTTTATATTCATTTTAAACTGCTCTGCTTTTTCTTAAAGCCGAAAGAACCGATATGGTCTTTATAGAACAGGAAGAAGACGAGCACCACCGCGCAGAACATTATCACTGACGCTATCGGGAGCTGAACGAGTGTCATATCCTGGAAGAGGTAGCCAAAATAAGCGTAAAGTGACGCTGAAATAATAAGGATTGGGACGAAGAATCTCTTTGGATATCTCAGCGCATAGCATATGGATAAAACATCTGCAAGCATAAAATATCTGTCGTGCATTCTCGGCAGCAGAAACGGAATTATCAGCGCGAAAAGAAGCACCATATCCGCATATGTTCCGGCGTTAAATTCCCTGCATTTTTTCAGGCACACATACAGTATTGCGAGAACCGCGCCACCCGCGAGAAGAATCGCCAGTATGCTCAATGCGGGAGTACCGTATACTGCGATATATCTGCGAATCTGCTGAGGATTAATCGAGAGCGTATTGCCGCCGAATTTTGCCGTCAGCAAACTTATTCTGCTCTGCCCCGCAATCAGACCGGGAATAATAACAGGAGGAACAAGCAACGCGCATTTACCGGATGACGATGAAGAACGGCGGTAGATTATAAAGCACACCGCGAGGACTGCAACAACAGCGAGACAGGATATAAATGTCATGGACAGGTCGCCGAATAAAAGTCCCCACAGGTTCGGCGCGTTCATATCTATTTTTTTATGTGATTCTGTCTGATGAAGATAAACCGTAAGAGCGTTGATAAATCCGCGACCCGCAATTACCGACGGTAAAATGAGAAGCACATACACGGCGGGTATCATAAACATATGACGGATTTTAATCTTCTTTCTGAAGAAAAGCACAATAAATATCGGAGCGAAAAATATCGACTGAAGCTTGAAAGCAAAGGAAAGGCCGAAAAAGATACAGGATATATACGGCTTGTCTTTAAGTATGTAAAGGAATGAAAAAATAAGAAAAGTAACATAAAGGCAGTCACACTGAGCCCAGTAAGCGGAATCAAGCATAATCGTCGGGCACAGAATCGTCAGCGAATACGCAAGCAGTTGCTTTGTTCTGTCACGGGTAAGCTCATATGTTACAAGAGAACATCCGAAAGCAAGCAGATAGTCAAAAACGCACGAAACAATCTTGACCGCGTAAAGTCTGTTTACAGGCAGCTTGGTGATAGCCGCAAGAATATAAAGATACGGAGGAGTGTAATTGCCTACATCAACTCCGAAGGCCTTGAAGCCCTTCACTTTTTCAAGCTCGTTCATCCACTCGGAAAGGTAATAAGTGAAGTCACCTGTAACATAGTCAAAGCCTGTCGCGCGGATTAAAACAGAAACAGCCGTAACAATTACCGCTATTATTATTAAATTTCTTTTTGAAACCGATAATTCTTTTTTCATGTTTTCCCTCTTTTCATTCAAGCTTAAAAAGTTACCACTCAGAATCGTCATAAGCCGAGCCTGCGTGGGCTCTTTTTTCGTGGGTGAAGCCACCGTTTTTTATCGTAAAAATGTCCGTCGCGTCGTGCGCCATGAGTATATTCTCTTCGCCGTAACGAGCGCACATATGGGAGAAATTATCAGCAAAGCGCTTGTCCATATTCATTCTGCACTGCGGAAGAAGCAGGAACTTTGTGTCAAGTCTTTCATATATATCATAAATACTGTTGATTCCGTGATGCGCCGCCTGAAGAAAATTGCTGTCAGTAATATCTCTGCTGTAGTTGCTGATTAAAACCGAGCCGTTATCATCACCGCAGTCGGCGAGAAAAAGTGTTCTGATTCCGTCTGTTTCCACGCTGAAAACCATTGATGTATCATTTGTCCCGGGGTAAATATCTTCTTCATCAATGCCGATTGTGTCTTCGTTTGAAACAAGAATTTTAATTTCGGCGTTCGCTGTTTCAAACTGACAGCCCGCGTGCGGCTTTATGTATTTTATATCCGGATATTTTTCTGAAAGCCGCTTTTTAAAATCAGACACAGAACCGGAATGTTTTGTATTCTGCGGATTCGGGAAATTGAACGCCGCTCTCTCCACCTCAATCTCATCAGAATAAAAACGAATTATTTTAGACATGAAATCGCAGTGGTCATTATGGGCGTGAGTGCATATATACAAAGAGACTCTCATTTTTTCGCCGTCCTGCGTACCTGTAAGGCTGTGGAGAAAATCCATATAATCCTTTACCGCCAGATCGGTTGACTGCTCGAATTCGCCGCCGTCAATTATTATCAGACTGTTGTCACGCAGCCGGTAAACATAATTCATTCCGCAGTCGCAGGTCGTGCCTTTTATCATCTCATCATAATGCAGCGAATACTGAGCGAATTTTGTATCATCGCATTTATTTTCATAATCTGAATATCCGAAATCATTTACTTCGGCGCTTTCGCATCTGTCAAGAATCACTCTGACAGTACCGCTGTTTTTAAGATAAGAAACATACAGCAGACCGTCATTTACTCTGAACTGATAAAACAGATTGCCTTCAATTTTATTTTCAAAGGTTTTGTCACAGCTTTTTTCAAGCTCGGCGGCATACTTCAAAACAGACTTTTCATCAGCATTTAAAAATGTATGCATAAAAGAGCCGTTGCCATCGCCGAGGCCTGTGCCGCAGTCGGCAAAATACGGCTGAATTTCTCCGCCCTCAAACTGAGGAATATCTTTAAACTGCCACTCTGTGCAGTCTGTGAGCTGATTATATTCCATGATTTTCCACCTGATTTCTGAGTTTGAACTATTATATCATACCGCTGATATTCTTTCAACACAGTAAGTGAAATAATAATTTATCCGTGTCTGTATATGCGGCCGTCCGCTTTATTAAGAAAACATACGGCGCAGACAAGAAAAACAATGCTTACCGTCAGAGTAATCCATATATTTACGGAAAAGCCTGTCAGCAGATAGCCGACAGCACTTATCGCCGCCACCAGCGTAGCATAAGGCAGCTGAGTTTCCACATGGTTTATGTGCTCGCACTGCGCCCCTATTGACGAAAGAATTGTAGTATCGGAAATCGGAGAACAGTGGTCACCGTAAACCGAGCCCGCCAGCGTTGCGCCGAGGGTCGGAATAATAAATGCCGCAGTACTGTCATTGGAGCATATCATGGTGACAATGGGAATAAGAATGCTGAAGGTTCCCCATGACGAGCCCATTGAGAATGACATCAGAGCCGCTATTATAAAAACTATAAACGGCAGAAATCTGTATGACAGATTTATTTCTTCAACAAGTCCCGAAATAAAAATTCCCGTGCCTATCATCTCACGGCATACACCGCTCAGACTCCACGACAGTATCAGAATAAGCATCGGCGGCACAATACTGCCGATTCCGTTTACGATTAAATTCATAAACTCTTTGGGCTTCATTATTCTGCGGGGCAGATACAGCAGCGCCGCGGTAATAAGAGCGGCAAAGGCTCCGAGAGTAAGGCCCGCTGTGGGATTTTCACCTATCGCCTGAGAGAAAGGAATTCCGCTGAAAAATCCGCCCACATATCCCATACCGAGTATGGCGCAGATAATCAGAACAACAACGGGCAGAACAAGGTCAATTACTCTTCCTTTTGAAACAGCTTCATCGCTTTCGTTTTTCTGAGCTTCTTCAAGCACTTTCTGCTCGGCTTTTTTCATTTTACCGAAATCTCTGCCCGTAAGGCAGATAAGCAGAACCATAAAGATAGTAAGAACGGCATAAAAATTATAAGGTATTGTAGATAAAAAGGTGTAAAAGCCGTCAGTATCGCTTATTTCACTGGCAATGGCAACAGCCCAGCTTGATACAGGCGCTATAATACACACAGGCGCGGCCGTCGCATCAATTATGTATGCAAGCTTTTCATGAGAAATACGGTGTCTGTCAAAGACAGGTCGCATTACCGTACCGATTGTCAGACAGTTAAATCCGTCATCTATAAAAATCAGAATCCCCAACAAAAATGTTGCGAGACTCGCTCCTTTTTTGTTTTTCAGCCGTTTGCTCACCCATCTGCCGAAGGCTTCACTGCCTCCCGATTTTGATATCAGAACAACAACAGCCCAAAGAAGCGCGAGAAATATTATCATATACGCATTTCCGGATATTTTATTTGATATCATATCAAACATATCTGTTATAACGGCTAAAGCTGATTCACCCGAAGCGACACCGTAAATCACAGTGCCTGATAAAAGCCCGAGAAAGAGAGAAAAGTATACTTCTTTTGTAATCAGAGCAAGAGAAATCGCAATCAGAGGAGGAATAACAGAGAACACTCCGGTTTCTATAATTTCAAACTCCATACAATACTCCTTTCCGAATTAGATATAACTGTGAAATATTCTACTGCGGATTCAATCACAAATCAATATATTTCAGAAATAATCTCTCAAAGCTCCGAACATATTTTATTGCTCACACCGCTTACGGCATCATAATTAGGGCTCAAATGGTTCTGAGATTCATCTGAGCATATATGTAAAAATAATATGCAGAAAACAGAATTTCAATCCTTGTTATTGAAAGTTGACATTGTGTATGAAAAAATGTAAAATATTATTATACTTTTTTTGAGGTGGTTTAATTGAAATATTCAGAATTCGGAAAAACCGGGTGCCGCGTTTCCCGTCTGGGATTCGGAGCCATGAGATTTCCTGTCGTTGAATGTAACGGTTCATCACAGGTAAACACAGAAGAAGCCGTAAGAATGATAAGACTCGCTATTGACAGTGGAGTGAATTACGTTGATACCGCGTTTTTTTATCATGACGGTGAAAGCGAAAAGATTGTCGGTCAGGCGCTCAGAGACGGTTACCGTGAAAAAACCTATATTGCCACAAAACTGCCTGTGGGCGAGGTTAAATCAGCTGAGGATTTCGACCGCATTCTTAACATTCAGCTTGAAAGGCTCGGCACAGACCACGTTGATTTTTATCTTTTCCATGCCCTTAATGAAAGACATTGGGAAACAGTCAAGCGTCTCGACCTGATTAATAAAATGAAGCAGGCAAAGGCTGACGGCAGAATCAGACATATGGGATTTTCCTTCCACGATAATCCCGAGATTTTCACAAAAATCGTTGATGAATATGACGGATGCGAATTCTGCCAGATTCAGCTCAACTATCTTGATATTGACCATCAGGCCGGTATTGACGGCCTTGAGTACGCGTACTCAAAAGGTCTCGGCGTTGTAATAATGGAGCCTGTCAGAGGCGGACGTCTCGCCTGCCCCGACGAAGAAATTGCCGCACAGCTTCCGAAAGGAAGAACGCCTGTTGAGAATGCACTCGCTTTTTTGTGGGACAGAGAAGAGGTTTCTCTGCTTCTGAGCGGCATGAGTTCATCTGAGCAGGTCAAGCAGAATCTCGCAAGCGCGGATAAATTTGACGTGGGATGTATTACCGAGGAAGAACGCTTACAGTATCTTAACGCCAAAAAAGCGTTTGATAAATCCACTGTAATCGCCTGCACAGGCTGCAACTACTGTCAGCCGTGTCCTAACGAAGTCCTTATTCCCGATGTGTTTGCGGCATATAACACGGTCGTTGAGAAAGGTCTTCGCGGTGTAAGAGCGGCTCTGCCCGAGATTGAAGAAATAATTGACCGCTGTGCCAAATGCGGTGAATGCGAGCTTAAATGTCCGCAGCAGATTGAAATTATTAAGGAACTCAAAAAAAATACAGGGCAGGTTTTAAACAGATTAATCCGGAATTAAAACAGAGGGGGAAATAAAATTATGGAGCTTGAGAATAAACTCAGAAACAAAGATATCGCAAAAGGCGAACGGCTGGTAATTTTCTATATCATCATAGCAATTCTTATCGGCGCACTGTTTGATGAAGCCTTCAAATTTCTGCCTGAGCAGACACTTCCGATAATATGCTCAGCATTGGGTGCTTTCATTGTTTTTCGCAGATACGGCCCCGAAAAGGGAACACTTCTCAAATCAAACAATAAAATGACAGGCACGGGCTTTTTTGTTATGCTCGGTGCGTTTTTCCTGGCGCAGCTCATTTCAATACTGCCGTCGCTGCTGGTTGTCAAGCTTACCGTCAACGAAGAAAGTGTGCAGAATCTTACGCTGTTCGGCACTTCAAGCGAAAATCCTATAATGACATTCCTGTTTATGGGACTATGCTGCCCCATATGCGAAGAAATTGTTTTCCGCGGCTGTATCGGAAACAACTTCAAAAAATACGGTATATGGTTCGGTATGATAATGTCAACGCTGTTATTCTCCATGTATCATGCGAATGTCTATCAGCTTATATCAACATTCCTGCCCGGAATAGTGCTTTTCTATGTGGCAATGAATTATTCTCTGAAATGGTCAATCCTGTTCCATTTCATCAACAATACCTTATCAAGCAGTATCATTCCCCTGCTTAATAAGCTTTTTAACGACAGCCCCGTTATCAGTTATGCGGAATACAGTACCAAAATACTGCTCATTATCATCGCCCTTGTGCTGATGAAAAAAGATAACGCGATACCGAAGATAAAAGCATTTCTCAGCGCACCCGAAAACGAAAGCGGCGTTTTCAAAGCGTCCTTACTCAATATCTGGTTTATACTTATCGTTGTAATTTTTGCGCTTATCAGCGCCATGAGCATGATGATGCTCAGCGGCAAACTAAACATGCCGTAATCATATACGTAATAAATACATTGTTAAAAAGCTGCAAGCCTGTTCAGGCCTGCAGCTTTTTCAACGTTTTTTAATATTATTTTCGATACAAACAATAATGAATCAGCATGTTGCCCTGCTGTTGATGTTTCTGTGAATATACGCTTATTGTCTTCAATTCTTCTGATGATGCAGCTAAAGTAATTATAATTCGATTATTATGGTTTTATCATAAAGGCTCAGCAGTGTGCCAAGCTTATCGGGAACAGATTCGGCACCTGTGACAGATTTAACTGAATTGATATTTCTGAGAAGCACTTTTGCTCCGACGGGCAGAGTGTCAAGAGAAACAGTGATTGTATCGCCGTTTCGAATTGCTTCCACTTTGAGCACCTCATTGCCGTGCGTATCACAGATTCGGGCATTTGCTTTGTCTTTCAGCTCAAAAATATGAATCGTAATGTTTTCAGCGTAATCGTAATCGGGCTTCGTATTATCTGCACCGAATGGGATGATTGAATTCTCTCTTGCGTAAAGAGGAAGCGAGAAGAAATCATAGTTATCCTTCTGCCACACGCCGCCCTCACGGACTTCATTTGAAAGAAGATGCGTCCATGTGCCGCGGGGCAGGTAATAATCGACATCGCCGTTTTCACGGAATACTGGAGTGACCAGCAGATTTTCACCGAGCATATACTGACGTTCAAGGTCTTCACAGAGAAAATCATCGGTGAATTCAAGCACCATGGCGCGCATTACGGGAACTCCTGTCTCGTGGGCGGTGACTGCCGCTTCATAGATATACGGCATAAGCGAGCATTTAAGCTCAGAAAAATATTTTGCAACCGCCACGGATTCAGCGCCGTCCGTCTCTCCCTCTTTGTTGAACAGCCACGGCACGCGGTAAGATGACATACCGTGCAGACGGGAATGTGTAGACAGAAGTCCGAACGCAAGCCAGCGCTTATATACATCTGCGCAGGCAGTGCCCTCAAAGCCTCCTATATCGTGACTCCAGAACGCAAATCCCGAAAGGCATAGCGAAAGTCCCGCGCGAAGCGAATCTCTCATTGAAATATAAGTTGAAAAGCAGTCGCCGCCCCAGTGAACGGGAAATTTCTGACAGCCTGCCGTCGCGCTGCGGGCAAATACAACAGCCTCATTTGTGCCTTTATATTCTTCAATCACTTCAAACACACATTTATTATAAAGATATGCGTAATAATTGTGCATACGCTCAGGGTCGGAGCCGTCGAAATATTCAACATCAACGGGAATTCTCTCGCCGAAATCCGTTTTGAATGCGTCAACGCCCTGCTCTAAAAGACGGCGGAGCTTAGACTGATACCATTTATAAGCGTCGGGATTTGTGAAATCCACAATGCCCATGCCAGCCTGCCACATATCCCACTGCCAAACATCGCCGTTCGGGCGGTTGAGCAGGAAATTCTGTTCCATGGCCTCTTTGAACAGCGGCGATTTCTGACCGATATAGGGATTTATCCACACGCATATTTTAAGTCCTGAATTTTTCATACGGCTGAGCAGGCCTTTGGGGTCTTCAAAAATTTCTTTATCCCAGTCAAAATTGCACCATTCGTTTTCTTTCATCCAGAAGCAGTCAAAATGGAAAACGCTCATGGGTATTCCTCTCGAACGCATACCGCCGACCATTTCACTGACGGTTTTTTCATCATAAGATGTTGTAAATGATGAGGTCAGCCAAAGGCCGAATGTCCACGCGGGAGGAAGCGCCGGGCGGCCTGTCAGCGCGGTATAATTTGATATAACGTCTTTTGTATCTTCGCCGCCGATAATCATGAAATCAAGCTTTTCTCCGGGGACGGAAAACTGTACATTGTCTACCTTTTCGGAGCAGATTTCAAAAGATACACGTCCTGTATCGTTAACAAACACGCCGTATCCCCTGTTTGTAATATAAAACGGAATATTCTTATAAGCCAGCTGTGAATCTGTACCGCTGTCTTCATTCCAGATATCCACCGACTGACCGTTTTTAACAAAAGGAGTGAACCGCTCACCCAGGCCGTAAACCTTTTCACCTATGTCAAGGCTGAGCTGAGCTCTCATAAAATTGCCTTCGGGCACAGAAACATAGCCGAGAATCATCTGATCAAAGCTGTTGCTTACTGATGTGAGCAGGCGGTCTTTATAATAAAAAGAAAACCTCGCGGGATTCTTACATATTTCAAGACGTGTATTGCCGCTTCTGACGGTCAGAAAATTGCCGTTTTCCTCTGTTTCAAGCTGAACAGGAGTTTCATTCAGCTCAAAATGCGGGATTTTTGCGCGTGAGCCTGTGAAATGCTGCGCCTGCACACGGATAATATCGGGCAGCGGTGAAGAAATATATATTTCAATCATCGGGCCGCCGAATATATGGGAATCCGAGCATCTCGGCAGTGAATAAATGTATATCCTGTCGCCATCATTTCTGACTTCGCGAATCTGTGAGGTGTTTGTGAAGCTGACAGCAGGCTGTTCGAGCAGATATCTGCCGCTGAATTTCATAATCAACTCTCCAATCTGACATTCTTTAAAAGTCAGGTCACAGAACGGCAGAAAATCTGACGCTCTGTGACCTGCGCACTGTAATTAATTAAACAGTGATTTAATCTTTTCAACGATGATTGTGAAAAGCTGCTTTAAAAGTTTAAAAATATGCTGAATGAAAGTATCTTTCGGCGCGAATTTTCCGTCCTGCGTGGGAACAACATAGCCCGAAATATTCTGAAGGAACTGAGGACAGTTGGGGTCTGTGAATACGTCGATATCATTATAGATGATATAGTTAATCATGCCGTAGTAGCTGTCATTCTTATCACCGTGAGCAAGGTCCTTTACAAACCATGTGTTGTCCGGCAGGAAACAGGTTGAAGCGTCAATGCACCAGTCGGGTGACATGTGATTCTTTTCGGGATAAAGCTTCTGTTTATAATCATCCGCGAAGCTCTCGCCGTTCATAGCGCAGGTTGCGCCGAGGCTTGCGACCGTTGTCTCAACAAAACCGTCGCCCATAAAGTTGCCTTCGTATGTGAACGGGAAGGGAGGCATATTATACTTGCATATAATGCTGACGTGATGACCGTCATCAATAGCCTTTTTGAGAATATCTCTGTCTTTAACCTTAATGTTTTCGTGATAGTATGTTACCTTTTCAATAAGCTGTGAGTATGTATCCTTATCAGCGCCGAAAACATATTCTATGGCTTCATCAAAATATTCAGCCTTTACAAATGCCCACATAGCGGGATGAGTAGCGAGAATATCGTGGATAGCGTCGTGAAGTGCGTTCTTAAGAGCGACCTTAAGAAGAGGCTCAACTGTTGTGTCAATGAGAAAACGGAGAATACCCGATTCATTGAGAAGCTGAAGAATAGTCGTAACAGCGTCATTGCCGATGGCATTTGAAGCAAAGGCCTCAACAGCGTCAGCGTCAAAATGGAAATCACCTGTGAAGAGCTGACTTACAAAGTTGATGCCTTCCATTGACGGAACGCAGAAAAGAATGGAATCAAGGCAGTCTGTGCCGTATTCACTCATGTATGCGAGCTCAACAGATGAGCCGAAGCTGGAGCCTACAAGCTCAATCTTTTCACTGCCTGTGTCTTCTTTGACCCAGCTGATATATTCGTCGAGCTCTTTCGCGAGGTCAACGGGGTCAAGACGGCTGTCGTATTTGAAAACATATTTCCCGTCGCCCTTATAGTTGAGTTCTGTAGCGTCAACGGTAACGTTCGGCTGCATTGTAATTCCGTCGGGCTCAAGCTTTGTGTCGCCTAAAAGCTCATCCATCCAGCCGTAAACGCAGTTATAAACAAGATGGAAGTCAAGACTCTTTATGCTGTCTGTGAGTGTGTTTTTAATGTTTGCCGTAGCGGTGCTCATTCTTCCCGAGTCAATGGGATAAAGCAGTGATGTCTTGTTTTCGTCACCCTTGTAGTATACCCTCTTTGACTCGAAGCCCTCGATATAAACCTGAGGGAGGTGGTCATATGTGTCATCCTGAACGGCATAGGTGATAATACCTGTACAGCATGAAAGAGCGATGACAACGGCGAGAATAATGCTCAATAATTTTTTCATGATAAATCTCCTTTGCATTTTATTCTTTTATATAAAGATTTATAAAAGCTTAATTATTTACAGAATATCAAGTTCAAGAGTTTCTGAACTGTCATCGGGAAGATGGCCGTCGATAAATATTCTGTATTTTCCGCCGAAAACTTTTCTTGTGCCGTTTTCATCAAACAGGGAAAAGCTCTCATCGTTCAACTGGAATTCAACGCAGGTGCTTTCCTGCGGTTTCAGATGAATACGCTTAAAGCCTTTGAGTCGGTATTTCGGCTGATTAGGAAGCCCCGCGCTGTCAATATAAAGCTGAGCCACCTCGTCAGCCTCATAATCACCTGTATTTTTAACGGTAATCTGTACTTTCTCTTTATTGCCGCTGATATCTGAATATTCAAAGCTCGTATAAGACAGACCGAAGCCGAACTCGTAAAGCGGCTTGATTTTTCTGTACATATATGTTCTGCCGTTTTTCATTTCATAATCGTCAAACTGCGGCAGATCAGAAGTCTTTTCGGGGAATCCCAGGGGAAGTCTGCCCGAGGGTGAGACGATGCCGAAAAGGATGTCCGCGATTGCGTCGCCGCCTCTGTCACCGGGATACCACGCTTCAAGAATCGCTTTGGAAAGTGCGGCAGGTTCTTTCAATTCAACGGCGCTTCCGTTTTCAACAACAAGCACAACGTTTTTGTTGACCGCGTGAAGCTTTCTGAGAAGCACAAGCTGTTCTTCGGGGAGGCTGAGGTCGGTTTTGTCGTTACCCTCGCTTTCGTATTCGGTGCCGAGACCGAGCACGGCAATAACCACATCGGCATTTTGGGCCGCTTCAACCTCAAGGCTGAACATTTCGTCTTCATTGTCGCAGGGCGTTGTCCACTGAAGCTTTACAAAAGGCTCGCCCGAAGTTTTTGAATACCTTATAAGGAACGGAAGCTTTTCACCCTTTTTCAGCTGTATCGGTTCTCCTTTGTACTCATTTGAGTCAAGAATCAGCTCGGGCGGTGTGCATTTCGGGAATCCGCCTGCGGAAAGTCTGAAAGAATACTCGCCTGTTTTCGGAGCGGTTAAGTTTCCTCTGAAAATGCAGGAATATTCCTGCGTTGTGATAAGCGGGTCTGGGTATCTGTCAAGCCACGCGTAATTGACAGCTTCATCAATTCTTTTCTGCGGCAGTCCCTCAAAATAAGCGTTATTGTAAAAGCTTGATTCAATTCCGTTTTCTCCATCGTCAAGCGTATAGCAGAAAGCAGGGATTTCAGTAAACGCGGTGCTTGCCTTAACATAATCCCAGCGGATATGTTTTATGTTTTTCGCCTGCTTTTCTATGCCTTCAAGGGGTGAAACAGGGCTGTTCTTCGCCTTACCCGAATAATCTCCGAACTGACAGACCGCGGCGTTATTGCCCACAACAAGAATATCCGCATCTTTTTTAAGCGGAAGTATTCCGTCGTTTTTCAGAAGCACCATTGACTTTACAGCCGCTTCATATGAAAGGGCCGAATGCTTCGGGCATCCGATAATATCAAGAGGAATGTCGGAGAACGGCTGTTCTTTTTCAAACTGGCCTGTCTTTATTCTCGCGATAAGAACTCTGCGTACGGCCTCGTCAATCCGTTCTTCTGCAACCTTGCCTGCTTTCAGCCGTTCTTCAAGGAAACAGGCGTAAAAATGCTCGTACTCGGAATATCCGCCGCATTCAAGGTCAACACCTGCGTTAAGCGCGGCAGAAGCGACGTCTTTGGGTTCAGAGTGTGTCTTATGTTTGAGCCACAGCTGTGCGATTGCGCTGCAGTCGGACACGACATAGCCGTCAAAGCCCCACTCGTCACGAAGAATATCGGTGAGAAGCCGTTTGTTTTCGTGGCACGGAACTCCGTTTATCGCGTTGTAAGCCGCCATAACAGCCTCGGGCTCAGCATCCTGCACAGCCATTCTGAACGGTTCAAGATGATATTCGCGAAGAGTTTTTTCACTCATTTTTGCGTTGCAGGAGAAGCGGTTGTGCTCCTCATTATTGGCGGTGAAATGCTTTGGCGTTGCGACAGCTTTCAGGAAATTTTTATTCTTCCCCTGCAGTCCTCTTACAAAAGCGGCGCCGTTTTTCCCTGCGAGATAGGGGTCTTCGCCATAAGTTTCGGCGGTGCGTCCCCATCGGGGGTCTCGCGCGAGATTAAGGTCGGGAGACCAGAATGTGAGCAAGCCGTTATATCTGCCCTCAAACTCCCGCTCGTCAAGACCGTCGGCACATCTGCCGTTGTATCTCGCGCGTGATTCATCCGAAATCGCGTCGGCAATTTCTTCTAAAAGCTCGTCGTCAAACATCGCTCCGAGGGCGATTGCCTGCGAAAAAACCGTGAAGGTTCCCGGACGGACAACTCCGTGAAGAGCCTCGTTGCCGTGGTAGTATTTCGGTATGCCGAGCCGCTTGTTTTCGGGTGAGGTTTCTATTATTATCTGTAATTTTTCTTTCAGCGTCATCTGAGCGAGAAGCTCATTGGCGCGTTTTTTTATTTTTTCAGTTGTTTTCATGTTAATTGAAAATATTAATTTTACGAAGAATGTTGTTTATGACGGGCAGGATTTTCGACTGAAGCTGAACGGATTTCGGCATACTGTTCTCATCAGCGAACCACCACGTCGGTCTGACTGTGAAATTCGGCTCAGCGTCGGTGAAGGGAACTCCGCCGCCTTCGCTTAAGAATCTGATGCCGTAATCTCTCATATCGATATAAAGCTTTCCCGCTTCCTCTTCGGGGTTATTCTTAAATGAGAACCAGTTGAATTCGCCCGCGAACGTGCCGCATTTGAAGAAGCGCCAGCTTATTGAAAGACCTTCGAGTCTGTGCGCCTCATCCTCAGAAAGATTTCTGCTTTCGGCGCGCGCCATGATTTTATTAAGCTTTTTAATTTCAAGCTCCGTCAGCGAAGTGTGGTTTTCGAGAGCCTCGCCGCCGTCCTGACAGGTCATGTGGGTGTTGACTCCCTTGACGTATTTTTCAAATTTATTGATAAACTCAACAACATCAGCGCCTGCTTCACCGTAATAGGCGTCGCAGAACTCACGGATATGACGCTCAATGTCCGTATCGGGGTCCCACAGGAGCTTTGCAACAAGATATGTCTTAAGGTCGTGGAACTCGGCGGCAGGCATATCCTCGCCGCAGCCGTTATCAAAAACTGAAATAACGTTGTTGTCTCTGAAATACTGATACCTTTTCTGCAGTGTGGTTATATTCGGGAACAGCGCGTAATAATACTGGAAATCCGTGCTGTAATTCCACATATAAATACTGTCGGTAAGCTTCGCCCAGCCGCTGAGAGCCTTGTCAAACTTTCTGTTTTCACGGCAGAGCGGGTCGCCGAAATCGTGAAGCACGCAGCCGTTAATAGGGCACATGCGGATAACAACTCCGTCGGAAATTTCAAGATTTGTCGGCGGTGTGAGTGAATCCTGATACGCGAGGGTTTCAAAGCGTGCGTCGGGATATTTTTCTCTTACCTTCGCGGCAACTTTATTTACAAAGTTTATCATTGAGGCCGCGTCAGTGTTGCCGTGCGCCTTGTTGAACGCTTTGCATTTATCGCACTGACAAAAGGCCATACCGTCATTCTGAGAAATGCTGAAAATGTTGTTGTACTGCGAGAAGAAATTATCTTCCGCGAATTTAACCGTAATATTCAGAACATCCTCGTTTGAAAGGCAGGGCTGACGGTTCATGCTTCTGTTGCCCTTGTCGTCACAGCCGAAATATTCGGGGTGCTCGTCGAACATATCACGGGTGATTATCCACTGAAGCGAATGCACGGCGTTCACACAGTATTCAGTCGGGCTTTCTCCCCAGTCCTCATTAATATAAGCCATATAGCTGTGAAGCTTGTGCTTTACGCAGAAATCCGCATATTTTGTGGAAAACAGCCAGTAGGTCTGTCTCAGCTTGAACGGCGGAACAAAAGAGTAATCAATCGGCGAAATTGCGAGATGTTCAGTCTCGGGAACAACTGTCAGCTCTTCTGTGAACCAGCGGCAGCCGAGCCAGTCTTCAAGGAAAGTATATACAGCGTAAAGCGCTCCCCTCTCTTTTCCTCCGGTCAGAAAAAGCTTATCCCCTATAGTGAGAATCCGCACTCCGTCCTGCCCGAACTCTGAGCGGTCAATATTTATCTCTCCGTCGCGGTTTGTGGCACCGACAACGATTTCTTTCTCAGAAGAAGGCTGTTCGTCGGTTACAATTTCAAATTTTGCAGAGCTGATTTTTTCGAGATATTCCGCCAGCTCCCGCGCGGCGTTTTTCTCGACTTCCGCGGCATTCTCTGATATTACAATGCTGTAATCCGTCTTTCCCGCATCCGCGAGAATAATCCCGCTTTCATCCTGCGCATAAGACGGAACGGCGCAAAGAAAAATCAGCGCAAAGATGCATAATACAGAGATGATTTTTTTCATATTTTCAGCTCCTTTTTCAGTCTTTTATTTCAAAAGATTCAAGAGGTCTGTCGCTTGATTCAATTACATATTCGTGCGCTTCTTCCGTATTGAAAACTATATCACCGTCAACTTCAGTGAAGCTGATTTTTTCATTCATTTCAAGGTCGCGGACGGATATTTTATCGCCGAAAACATTCATGAAACGGCAGTCATTTCCTCTGAGGCTTCTGACTATGGCGTAGGCAGGCTTTCCCTCACGCATTTCGGCAGAAACAAGGAAAGCTCCTCTTGCTCTGAGCGAGAAAAACGCCGCGTCGCCTATATCTTCGGGATATGCGGGGAATATTCTGATAACTCCGCCCTGGGACTGCAGGAGCATTTCGGTGATAACCTCGCTGAGATAGGCGCCGCCCTTGTCAACAAAGAATGAATGCTGACCGTCGGGCTTCATTTCATTATTTTCGTCATAATCGCAGGCATCGGAGCGGTTGAGATTGCCGCCTTCCCTGCATTTGGGCAGAAGCTCCAGCGCAAGACGCGCGTAATCCTTATCGCCCATCCGAAGTCTTGAAATGATTCCGAAGGACATATCCCACGGCATTTTGTTTCTGTCAACAAATTTGTCAACGCTCTTCTGTGCCGCCTGCTTCATTTCTTCGCTTCCTCGCCATTTGTCCACCTCATCGGTGATGCAGATGGGGCATAAATCCGAAACAGGAGGATTGCCGTAACCGATGGAAATATCGTCAATATCCTCGGCGGTTTTCCACGTTCCGTCGGGCCAGACAGCGTAGTCTCTTCTGAGCGCTTTAACATCGTTCTCCCATTCTTTACGAAGGTCATCGTCAACGCCGAGAATTTCCGCCGATTTCGCCGCACGGCTTAATACAAATTTAAACATAGCAAGGTCAATCAGAGAATTTGTCATAAATTCGTTTGACAGTCCGGGGCACGCAACAAACTCCTGAGAGCGAGACGGGAAAATATATTTTTCACCGTTTTCGTCGGTGAGAAGATAATCGTGATAGAAAAGTGCGGCTTCCTTCAGAATGGGATAACCCACTTTGCGCAGATAATCCTTATCGCCTGTGAAGTCATAATAATCCCATGCGTATTTGACGGTTTCGCCTGTAGTAGAGATGTTCATTTCAGTTCCGTTGAGCGTAACCGTGGAAGAAATTACCGTGCCTGTGCCGGAAATGGCATGGGGATAGGCTGTGCCTCGGCAGTTGTAGAAATCCTTTGCGAATTTCTGCAGCTTCTTCTTTGAATCAAGGCAGAGCTTAAACCACGGTTCAAGAAGCTCCGCGTGGTTTGAAGAGAGCAGACCGAGATTCGTTTTTGTCTGCTCATAGGTGAGAATATGATGTCCCCAGTTGACGCAGTTGGACTGATACCAGGGCGCAACGTAACCCGCTGCGAATTTTGACGGTCTTCTCGCGCTCATTGCTTCATAAATTCCCCAGTACCACGGGAGTGAATATTCCTGCTTCGGAAGTCTTATCCACGAACGGCATACGTCGTGCGCAGTGATTTCCACACAGTTGGAAATCACGTGAACAGTGTTTCTTGTAAAAGCGTTTTCAAGTCTTCTTTTGGCTTCGGCGTACGTATTATCAGCGTCATATGTGCTGACAACGGTTAAAAGAATCTCAAAATATCTGCCGAATTTTCCTGTTCCGAGAACGGAATATCCTATATCGGAAAGTTTTATTTCACCGCCGCCGACTCTAGCCATTACGGTATAATGAACGTCAGGCGAATCGGTCGGGTCTTCGCCTGCTTTGAGGCGCATATTGAAGCCGAAATAATCGCCGTCAGTGAAGCAGACGGGTGAATAATATTCCTCAATATCTTTTTCGTACTGCTCAATTTTTTCCTCGTGTCTGCCGTATGTAACAACCGCAGGCACCTCCATCGGGTCACGGGTAAGTTCAAACCGCACTGTGCCGAGGACGGGCCTCTGACTTGAAGACGGAGCTTCAACGCTGACTCTCATAACCTCGTCAATTCTGCTGACGTTCGCTGTTACGCAGTAGTTCCAGCCGTTTACGCTGCCGTTTACGTTGTCGCAGGAAAAATACTGCTTCGCGACAGCACTTGAAATATCAAGCTCCTCGCGGATATTGTGACCGAAGCCGCCGCTGAGAAGGTGAAGCGTAAGCCTCGCGGCAGACGTCTGAATCGGCAGATTAACTCTGCGCTGTGCTGCCTCAAACATATCAAGCTTTATGCTTTCGTCACCTTCGGAAACTTTTTTTCTGACGTTTTCTATGCCGCCGTCGGGATAACAGGGCTCGGGAGCGTCATAATCGTCCCACCATAAATCGTTTTTGGCGATATTGAATGTAAGATTGTCGGGCAATCCGTGCATTGATGCTCCGAAATCGCCGTTGCCTATAGGCAGACCTGAACGGAAGTCGGCAGCCGTGCCATTACGCTTGAAATTATGCTTTGCCGCCTCGGCTCTGCCGTTTGTGCGGATTCTCATTCTGTCCGATACCATAGTTTCGTTCGGCATATTCGGGAGCAGTCCGCTGCATGGGTCTTTTCTCATTTTTTTATTCATAAAATCACTTCTTTAATTATTCTGTTGCGTCTTCTGCCGCGAGCATTTCGGCAAGCTCGTCAATTTCATTGCTTTCTTCATTATCCTGCTCAGCAAGAAGTGCGCGCCTCTCGTTAAGGGCGATATACATCTTTTCTCTCTTTTCACCTACAAGGTCATAGAAGAAGAACGGAATAATTCTGATGAATGTGGGAAGCAGAGTGATGCCGTTGAAAAGGAAGAATACCTTCTGATATACTACCTTGCTGCCCTGCGACCACGGCTTCATCGGAATTGTCGGGTCATATCCGGACCATTTGAACAGCTGAACGGTAAGCAGAGCGTTCAGCGGAGATGTTATTTTCGAAATAAGTCCCGTCAGTATGCCTATTGTGCCGTCGGGACGTTCACCTGTAACATACTCAGTATAGTCATTGATTTCACGCCCGAGCTCCGCTTCAAATACGTTTGACGGGCCGTTATTGATACCGTTGATTCCGTAGAAGAACGCATACACGGCAACCGCAAGCCATTTTTTATCAACAAACGGGCAGCCGACCGCAACCATTCCCGCACAGCAGAACAAATCCCACAGGCGAAGCCAGATAACGGCCTTTTTGTTGTTGTTCTTGAAAAGCTTCTGGAACTTCGGGATAAATGTAACGCTGAGGTAATTGAAAATATTGTTGGGAAGATATGCGATAAATGAGGGAATTGTACCGCCGAAAATTTCCTGCTGAGTAACAACGTCCCATTTGTAGCCGCCGTTTGCCCACCAGCTGACTGAGAAGTCGGCGATGAAATTACGCAGAGCGTACTTGTTTTTGAAAATATAGAAAAGCGTCTTTGTGACAGGTGCGGGCTTGGGCTGAAGAAGAATTCTCTCTCTGCAGTTTATCGCCATCGCAATGTTGCCAATAGCGCCGATAACACCTGCGATACAGGCCATTACCGTAAATACCGTGCTCATGGGGAGGTTGATATATCCCTTGTTGTTCAGCTCCATAAGGGGCATGAAAATAGTGGCAACAAGCTGAGAGCCGGTGAATCCGAGGTAATTCTGAACAAGACCTACATTGATTCTGTCCTTCGGGTTTGCCGTCTGCAGTGATGTAAGATTCGCGCGCGGAATTGCGTAAATCGTACCGAAGGTTTCCTGAACAAACAGGGTGCAGAAAACAAATACAATCTTTTTGGGGTCATTGCCCGGCGTATCGCCGAAAAACATGGCTCCGCTGTAAAGAAGCACCGTGCTCAGGAAGTAAGGAATTGCGGTAAAGATGATATACGGACGTGCCTTGCCCCAGCGGGTTCTTGTGCGGTCATACGCCGCGCCCATAAGCGGATTGTTGAGAACGTCATAAATACCGATAAGAGTAAGGATGAGCGTTACGTAAACCATGTCGATTTTCAGAACGTTGATGAAATAAAGCGTTCTGTACTGCTCAAGTCCCGTTACAACCGCCGAGGCAAACTCGCCGATTGCGGGGAAAGTTATTTCTTTAGGGGTAAGTACAGGCGTATGGAATATTCTTGTGGCGATATCGCTGAACTTATCCAGCCTGCTTTTCTCGATTGTTGCAGCTGAATTCCGTTCGGCCTTGACAACCTTATCAACAATGTTTTTTACACCGTTTTTATTTTCATTCATTTAACAGTCACCTCACACGTTGATTTAAAATACCCGTCATCTGAAAGTGCATACACGGTTGTTACACCGCTCTTTAAAGCAGTAACAACACCGTTTTCGTCAACTGCGGCGACACTCTCGTCCTCCGAATACCATTTCTTAGTCTGAACTGTTGCGTCCTTCGGTGAAACCTTTGTGTCAATCTGCTTTGTTTCACCTGCTTCAATCGCAATACTGCGCTTCGAAATCGCCATTGACTCAACGGGGATTCTGACGCTTATGTCGCAGGTGTCAGTATATGTTTTACCGAGGAATTCAAAAGAAGCTGTGACTTTTGCTTCACCTGTCTTCTTTCCCGCTTTCATGTAACCCTCATCATCAACAGTTACAATGCTTTCATCGGAGGATTTCCACGTTACAACTGGTTTTAAGGGGTCTGTGCAGGTGAGTGTTGCCGTAAGATTATCAGTGTTTTTAGGTTCGATAATCATTTCATCATCTGAAAGCATAAGCGACGGCCATGTAAATGTGCTCTTTGTTTTTTCAGTAAGTCTGAATTCCACGCTTGCTTTTCCGAGAGAAGCAAGATTGTTTTTGAATGAAGCGTCGGTTTTTACTGTCATATCCTTTTTGAATTCAAGATATAAAAGCTCACCCGTTTCACGGTTGATTCTGAAAAAGACTTCAAGATTGTCATTCGCAACGTCAATTCTGCCGACGTCAAGTGCCTTGTCAAAGCCTTCACCGAAAAGTACGCGGATTTCCTCTTCCGTACGGGGAGCAAAATTTGCTTTTACCACCTCGTCACTGCATTTCAGAACAGCGGATACAACATACTCGCTTCTCCCCTGCTGAGAATAGAAGTTAGGGCTTCCGCATTCGGGACAGCCGTCAATATGCTCATCACTTTCAGCTCCGCACTGGTCGCACTGATAAACATAATCGCGTGCGAAATATTTGCATTCAAAGGATTCAATGTCCGCGCCCTTAATCTGAGGCGCATTAACGGGCAGCTCCTGCGAAAAATCAGTTTCAACAGCCGGTGTGCTGTTGGCCATGGCAGAAGCGAATTTATCTTTTGCAAAAAGAACTGTCTTTTTCAGCTCCTCACTGCCGTCCATTATGATTGAATCTCCGTCAATACCAAACTCGTCTTCGAGTATTGTTTTGGGCTTATTTTCAAGAGCGTCACCGAATACCCTGTTCAGAAGAGCGGCGACATCGTCATTTGTCTTCGGCTCATCATAAACGCCGTGAGTATCCTCCTCAGGAGGGAATGAGCCCTCCATTGCAAGAACGCTGTTAAGTCCGTAAATAAAGCCCACAACAAAAACAAGGCAAAGGAACACAACAACAACGGCTGTAAGTATTTTACTTTTTAAATCATTGCTTTTTTCTTCGTTAACTGTTTTTGATTTTTCCATTACTTACGCCTCCTCTGCTTTAGCTTCACGTTTCTTTTCCGCTTCTTCTTTTCTTATTTCTTCCTCAATTTTTCTTGTCTCCTCTGTTTCAATAACGGGCTGAGGGAGATCATCAATATTGATTTCGCCCTTCTTTACCTTCTTATAAATTTCGGTGCGTTCCAGCATACCCTCGCCGTACTCAACAGGAATTCCTTTTTTCCACAGAAGAAGATTTATGACAAATGTAACGGCAAACATCAGAATAACAGCAATAATGCCGAATCCGTTTTTGCCCTCAATGATTCCTGATTTAAGTCCGCTGACAAATTTTGCGTAAAGTATCGCAGCTACAGCGGCGTCAGCGATTCCGACAGCAGATATTACGGCAATAATTTTCTGCATGTTTTTATAGCTGATAAGGCACAGCAGGCTCAGAAGGAGTACAAGCACCGCCATAAACGCGGTAAGGGCGTACGCTCCCATAGCAATAATAAGAGACTTGAACTCACCGCCCGCAAGGGAAGAATTCATCATATCAAGTATGTAATTAAAACCGCCTTCATTAAAAAGGTTATAAATCCCGAGGCCGGAAAAATCATATTTCCCCTCAACAAAGGGAATACAAAAGCTGAACCGGCCTGCGGGAATAAAGAAAGCAACAACAGGAAGCAGGCTGACACAAAGACGTGCGATTGCAAGCTTTGAGCCGATGTATGCAGCCTTCATGTGTTTGATTTTTACATGTACATTCGCCATGGAAAGCTCAGACATTTTTGCCTCTCTGTAGAATCTGTCAACGAAGCCGTAAAAATTCATGTTGGTTCCGCATTCGGGGCAGAACTGACTTACATTGTATATGTGCAGATGCTTTCCGCACTTGGGACAATTTGCCATAAGTATTCCTCCTTGTAAATCACATTATCTTTTTATTCTTTCTGTATTTTGCGGGTGTTGTATTATATATTTTTTTGAAATGATTTATGTAGTTCCCAGTACACTCCCAGCCCATTTTCAACGCGATTTCATTGACAGACATATCAGTCTGAAGCAGAAGTGTCAGCGAATCATAAATTCGGCATTCAATTATATACTGCTCTATGCTTTTGCCGAAGTACTCTCTGAACAGGCGGTTCAGATAATCGGGTGAATATCCGATTTCCTTTGCTGTTTCGGTAATGTTTATCCTGCCCGAAGTACCCTGCTGTAATTTCAGCAGGAGCTTTTCAATACATTCCGGCACGGCCTTTTCGCTTCCGAAGGACTTTTTTACATAAAGCCCGATAAGACTGCACGCCACAATGCGCTTGACTGATTTATACACTTCATAATCTTTTGCCATGGCATAGAGATATGAAAAATCCACGCTCTGCTCAAATGAAGTCAGTTCGCTTTCATCAAGATGAAACGACGGCGGATTTTTCCCCGTCATAATCTTTATAAAAAGCGTCGGCGAAATATAATCGCAGGCCTCCTTAAAAAGCTTAGGGTCAATGTAAATGTCTCGGCATACATGCTCGGCAGTGTCATCAATCGGGTTAGCTGAGTGACAGTCCTGCGGTCGAAGAATAACAACATCCCCCACCTCGGGTCTGAACGATATACCGTTGACTGTATGAATAAAATTATTCTTTAACGTTATTACGGTTTCAAAATGCTCATGCCGCTCAAGGGGAATTATCATTCCTCTGTTGATTGCGGTGTAATAGCCGTCTGATGTATCAAGTCTTGTTATGTGTATTTCACTGTAAGGTTGATTTTTCATTCAGCACCTCCAAAATTATCAGATTGCTATTAGAAATAATACTATTACTCATTAAAAGTATAGCACAATGTACTGTTTATTTCAATTATTATTAAAATAAATGGTACATTTTAACGGAAAACGCAAATAATTTCGTTTAATATATCGGAAATCGATAATTTTGCAGTCAATTAAAGTTTATTAACGTAATTGATTCAGTGACATAAAGAATAAAACCGGGCAGAGTTTAACGCTCTGCTCGGTTTTTCAGGTAAAAAAATAATTACTTAGTGTGCTTGGTGGAGACGGAGAGGATCGAACTCTTGACCTCTTGAATGCCATTCATGCGCTCTCCCGATATACCCACAAACGAACTCCAATAGTATATCATTTTTTTACTTTCAAGGTTTCATAAAACTCTTTTTTCATTTTATTGAATCTTTTTAATAAAAATCCCAAATAATTATCAATAAACTTTTGATAATCATCGTTATTATATACCCAGTTAATCCAATCTATATCTTCCTTTTTTGTAAGAGTATATTTTTTCTCAACCAGTTCAAGTTCAATTCCACTATCAAGTAAATGTTGGATGTATTTGCTATCTTCATAAATTGTATTTGAACCTTTTGAACGATTATCATACTCGGGCAAATAACAAATATTACCAATCGAACTTATTGGCAAACCTTCCCATTTATTCTGTTCTATTAGTTTCTTTAATTTATCTTTTGGTAAGATATGCTCTATATCGAATTTTTCTTGAGATAGTTGTTGATATGCAGTAAATTTGTTAAGATGAACACAATTAAGAAACAATTTATCGATTGACTTCGGATTTTGAACTTTGTTCTTTTCTCTTCTGCTATTTACTGTACTGAACCAATCGTCTAATTTTGCCTCCCATTGTGATTTTTCAATTCTATTTAAATAATCATTTTCAAGAAGAAGCGAATAAATCTTTCCAAATGCCCCTTCTGCCCATTTATGTGA
>JAZUHE010000023.1:0-5668 GCA_045641565.1 Acutalibacteraceae bacterium
TAACAGTACAGCCTGTTTTCTGCCTGTAATATTCAATCATATTGAGCACAGCTGTTCTGCCCTTGGGGTCAAGACCTGCGGTAGGCTCATCGAGAATAAGCACCTCCGGCTGCATGGCCATAACGCCCGCGATGGCCGCACGGCGCTTCTCACCGCCCGAAAGCTCAAAGGGTGATTTCTTCATGTGCTCCGGCTTAAGGCCTACAAATGACGCCGCGATTGCGACTCTTCTGCCGATTTCATCGCTGCTGAGCTTCATGTTTGACGGGCCGTATGCGATGTCCTTCTCAACGGTTTCCTCAAAGAGCTGATACTCGGGATACTGGAAACAGAGGCCGACCTTGAATCTCGCGGCACGGATGGATTTTTTATCTTTCCAAATGCTTTTGCCGTCAAGGAGAACGTCACCGGAAGCAGGCTTCAAAAGTCCGTTAAGATGCTGAACGAGGGTACTTTTACCCGAGCCGGTGTGACCTATAAGTCCGATAAAATCGCCCTTTTCAATATCAAAAGTAACATCGTCAACCGCGACACTGCTGTTGGGAAGACCCGCGTTATATATGTGTGTAAGATTCTTTACTGAAATAACCGCCATCAGCCCACCTCCGTCAAACGAAGAACGGCTTCAGCGCATTCTTTTTCGTCAAGAACCGAATAATCTATCTTATACCCGAGCTTATAAAGTCTGTAGGCAAGCTCGGTTGCCTGAGGTACATCAAGGCCGAGATCCTTAATCCGCTCAACATCTTTAAATACCTCTCGCGGCGTACCGTCAAGAACGGTTTTTCCGTCATCCATAACAAGGACTCTGTCAGCCTTGACAGCCTCGTCCATATAATGAGTAATGAGAATTACGGTAACGCCCATCTCATCTCTGAGCATTTTTATGGTGTTCATAACCTCTTCCCTGCCGCGTGGGTCAAGCATTGCGGTAGGTTCGTCCATTACAATACACTCGGTTTTCATCGCTATTGCTCCGGCGATTGCGACACGCTGCTTCTGACCGCCCGAGAGCTTATGAGGTTCACGGTCTTTGAATTCATACATACCGACAGCTTTGAGCGCTTCGTCAACTCTTCTGCGTATTTCAGCAGGCTCAACACCGAGATTCTCGGGGCCGAACGCCACGTCATCCTCAACGATTGTGGCAACGAGCTGATTGTCGGGATTCTGAAAGACCATGCCGACCTTTTTTCTTATATCAATAATTCTTTTTTCTTCTTTTGTGGAAATTCCGTCAACGGTTACCTCGCCCTCGTCGGGAACGAGCAGACCGTTTATCATCTTGGCAGCGGTGGATTTTCCACTGCCGTTATGGCCCAGAACCGCGATAAACTGCCCTCTGGGAATCTCAAAGGACACACCCTTCAGCGCAGGCTTCATTTTCTGCCCCGTTTCATCGTCAACCGTATAAGAAAAGGTTACATTATTAAATTTTATAAATGAATCCGCCATAATGTCTCCTTTTTATAGTCGGGGTAACTGTTATCTGATTCGTGACTCGGTGCTCGAGCTCATAATATTACCTATTACTTATTCACTATTACCTGTTACTTCAATTCTACCCCTCCGTCAAGGTGAAGCTTATCTTCCGGGGAGTTTAACCCTTTAGCCACATTGCCGAAGCGCCGCAGGGAAGATTCATTCCCGTGGCTTTAACAGGTATGCCTATCTCGTCGCAGGTGAGCTTTCCGCCGTATTTCGGTGAAACGGAAGAGCCGAGTATGTACTCCATTACCGACGGGGAAAGTCCTGTGGTATAGGAATTAACAAGTACCATAAGCGGGTCGTCTGAAAGCACATCCTTGCAGATATCAACAAAGGAATGTATCTCGTTTTCAAGCTTCCACACTTCACCGCCGGGGCCTCTGCCGTATGAGGGCGGGTCCATAATAATAATATCGTATTTATTGCCGCGTCTTATTTCTCTGCGGACAAACTTGATGCAGTCATCCACAATCCACCTTACAGGCTTATCTGAAACACCCGAAGTGGCGGCATTCTCTTTTGCCCAGGAGACCATTCCCTTTGACGCGTCAACGTGAACGACCTCGGCGCCTGCCTTGAGGGCGGCAATGGTGGCACATCCTGTGTAAGCAAAAAGATTAAGCACCTTAACAGGTCTGCCGGCGTTTTTAATTATATCGGTCATAAAATCCCAGTTAACCGCCTGCTCGGGGAAAATACCCGTATGCTTAAAGCCCATAGGCTTGACGTTGAAGGTGAGTGATTTATATCTTACCTTCCATGAATCGGGGATTCTCTTATATATCTCCCATTTGCCTCCGCCCGAATTGGAGCGGAGGTATCTTGCGTGGGCATCTTTCCATAAAGGATGCTTTTTAGGCGTTTTCCATATAACCTGCGGGTCAGGTCTGATAAGAATTATATCGCCCCAGCGCTCAAGACGCTCACCGTCTGAGCAGTCAATAAGCTCATAATCCAGCCATTCACCGGCACTGCGCATAAAATACACCCTTTCACTTTTAATTTATATAAGTCTTTCTTTAACTACGTCAGCAATCTCTTCCGCAAGACGCTGAATCTGTTCCTCATCCTTGCCCTCAAGCATGACTCTTACAAGAGGCTCAGTGCCTGATACACGGACGAGAACTCTGCCGCTGTCGCCAAGCTCTTTCTCAGCGCTGGCGATTGCCTTTTTGATTTCAATATCCTTATCGTAGCGGGCTTTACCCATAGTTGAAACCTTGACGTTGATAAGAACCTGAGGATAAACCTCCATCTGCGCGGCAAGCTCGGAGAGCTTTTTGCCTGTTCTCTTCATAACAGAGAGAAGCTGAATAGCTGTCAGCTGACCGTCACCTGTTGAAGCAAAATCATAAAAAATAACGTGACCTGACTGTTCGCCGCCGATTTTGTATCCGTTGGCTTTCATGTTTTCAAGAACGTATCTGTCGCCGACCTTGGTCTTTTCGCACTTGATATCGTGCTCCTCGCAGAATTTAAAGAAGCCCATGTTGCTCATTACGGTTACAACAGCGGTATCCTTGGTGAGCACTCCTCTTTCTTTCATATCAGCGGCACAGATAGCTATAATCTTATCGCCGTCAACAATCTGTCCTTTTTCGTCAACAGCGAGCATTCTGTCAGCGTCGCCGTCAAATGCGAAACCGATATCGCACTTATGCTCAAGCACAAGGTGCTGAAGACCTTCAAGATGAGTAGAACCGCACTTACGGTTGATGTTTACGCCGTTGGGGATTGATGATTTGATATGAATATCCGCGCCTAAATCCGTGAAAAGCTCGGGAGCTGTAACGCATGACGCACCGTTCGCGCAGTCAAGAGCAACTTTATATTCCTCAAAAGTGAACTCAACCGTCTTTTCAAGGTGACGGATATAATCAAAAATAGGCATTTCAGATGTACGGATTCTGCCTACGTCCACGCCGATTTTAACGGGCGGAACAGTTTTACCGTCAAGAATAATCTCTTCTATCTTTTCTTCAAGCTCATCGGGAAGCTTAAAGCCGTCCTTCTGGAAAATCTTGATTCCGTTGTATTCGCAGGGGTTATGGGAGGCTGTAATCATAACAGCCGCATCATAATTGTATTTTTTAACGAGGTAAGCAACCGCGGGGGTGGGAAGAACGCCTAACTGCATAACATCCGCGCCTACGGAGCAGAGACCTGCCGTAATAGCGGAGCAGAGCATATTTGATGAAATTCTTGTGTCCATGCCAATCATAACCTTGGGACGCTTGATGTTGCCGTCAATAAGCACCATGGCGGCGGCTCGGCCTATCTGCATGGCAAGCTCGCAGGTGAGTTCTGAATTTGCAATACCTCTTGCGCCGTCAGTTCCGAATAATCTGCCCATAAATATACCTCCGAAATAATATTATATCAATTATTATTGAATTAGGATATCAGAATAACTGCTGCTGACCCGGCATCGGGAATCCCAGATGTCGGTAGCCTGCAGGGGTAACGCATCTGCCTCTCGGCGTCCTTGAAAGGAAGCCTATCTGCATAAGATAAGGCTCGTAAACATCTTCTATGGTGACGGACTCCTCGCCTATCGCGGCGGCAATGGTTTCAAGGCCTACGGGGCCGCCGTTGTAATTCTTGATCATGCAGGTGAGAAGCATTCTGTCTATCGAGTCAAGACCGAGGGAGTCAATCTCCATTTTTTCAAGCGCCATATTAGCGGTGGCGTCGGTTATTACACCGTTGCCGAGCACCTGAGCGAAGTCTCTCGAGCGCTTAAGAAGTCTGTTGGCGATACGCGGTGTTCCTCTTGAACGTGCCGCAATCTCCATGGCGCCCCTCTCGTCAGTCTCAACGCCTAAAATGCCTGCGCTTCTCTTAACGATTCTTGAAAGCTCCTCGGCGGTGTAAAGCTCGAGTCTGAGCACAACTCCGAATCTGTCTCTCAGCGGAGCTGAAAGCTGACCGGCTCTTGTGGTGGCACCTACAAGGGTGAAGTGAGGAAGGTCGATTCTTATGCTTCTCGCCGAAGGGCCCTGACCGATAATTATATCAAGAGCGTTATCCTCCATAGCAGGGTAAAGAATCTCTTCAACCTGTCTGTTCATGCGGTGAATTTCATCAATAAAGAGCACATCGCCCTCATTGAGATTTGTAAGAAGAGCGGCTAAATCCTTCGGCTTTTCAATAGCGGGGCCCGAAGTAAGGCGGAAATTAACGCCCATTTCGTTAGCGATAATCCCTGCGAGGGTGGTCTTACCGAGGCCGGGAGGGCCGTAAAGCAGAACATGGTCGAGGGATTCTCCCCTGTTTTTGGCCGCTTCTATATATACGGATAAATTATCCTTGACCTTTTCCTGTCCGATATAATCGGCGAGGGTGTGAGGACGAAGCTGCAATTCAATATCTGAATCTGTTCCGCCCGAAAATTCGGGAGCAACGATTCGGCTTTCATAATCGGATTCCATTCAGACGTCCTCCTTATATAAGTGATTTAAGAGCAAGTCTTATAAGTTCCTCTGCGGGGAGTGTTTTATCAAGCTTGCCGATAGCTCCTGCGGCTTCCGAGCGGCTGTAGCCGAGCATAACAAGAGCCTCGATAGCCTCGGAGCAGTTGCCTGTCGCGGACGGCGCGGCAAACATGCCGGATGTATCCGCTTCGCCCGAAGCAATGCTCTTTGAGAGCTTATCCTTAAGCTCAAGCACAACACGCTGAGCAAGCTTTGGGCCTACGCCCTGCGCCTGGGTGATTGACTTGACATCACCTGAGGCAACACATAACGCAAGCCTATCGGGCGACAGCTGAGAGAGAATGGCAAGAGCCGCCTTCGGGCCTACGCCCGACACTGAAAGCAGCAGCTTAAAGCAGTCAAGCTCCTGCTGAGTGTAGAAGCCGAAAAGCTCCATCGCGTCCTCTCTGACGTTGAGATAAGTGTAAAGAGTTACCTCTTCGCCTGTTCTGTCTATTTTTGAAAGTGTATTCAGCGTGGTGTTGCAGCGGAAAGCTATTCCTCCGCACTGAACGGCGGCGAAACCGTCTTCAATGGCAACAACCTTGCCGGTTACGGAATAAAACATATTTATCATTCCCCGGATTATTTCAATTTATATTTATTCATAAGCGAGCTGCCCGTATGAGCGTGACATATGGCCATGGCTAAGGCGTCAGCCGTATCGTCGGGCTTCGGCACAGCGTCAAGATGAAGCATAAGGCGCG
>JAZUHE010000024.1:0-25967 GCA_045641565.1 Acutalibacteraceae bacterium
TCGATCACTCAGGAAGAAGCGGCGCAGAAAGTGGGAAAATCACGTCCTGCCGTCGCAAATGCGCTGAGACTTCTCAATCTCCCCGAATCCGTGCTGAATTTTGTCGAAAACAGGCAGATTTCTCCCGGTCACGCCCGTGCCATGCTTGCCTTTGACAGCGAGGATAAAATGCTTGAAATATGCAGGCTGATAGTTAAAAACGGACTCTCCGTTCGTGAAATCGAAAAGCTCGCAAAACAGCAGAAGGCTGAGCCTAAGGTTAAGGCGCCTAAAAAGAGAGACAGCTTCTACAGTGAGGTTGAGCTTGCTCTCGGCAAGAGCACCGGCAGAAAAATCAAGGTCAACGAAGCGAAGAAGACCATTGAAATTGAATTTTTTGATAAAGATGACCTTTCAGCTATTGCAAGAGAATTTAATAAGGAATAAAAATATACCCTGCGTTTAATGCAGGGTATTTACTTGCAACGATATGTGAATTAAAATCACAGTATATTTGATTCAATAAATTTCTCCATATCTTCGGGCATTTTTGCCTCGAATGTCATATTTTCACCTGTAACAGGGTGAATAAAGCTTACTTTTGCGCAGTGGAGGAGCTGATGACCGATATCGAAACCGTCTTCGCCGTAAAGACTGTCGCCCACAAGAGGCATTCCGAGATGAGCGAAATGAACTCTTATCTGATGTGTTCTGCCTGTTTCGATTTTTACACGCAGGAGCGAATATTTTTTGTTCCCTTTGAGCGTTTCATAGTGAGTGAGGGCGTAATCCCCTCTCGGGTCGACACTTCGTATGGTTTTCATCGGGTCGGGTCGGTAAATCGGAGCTTCAATGCTTCCTTTTTCGTCAGTTTTTCCGCTGACAACGGTCAGATATTCCTTCTGAGACGTGGTCGGAATCCGCGCGGCGGAGTGGGGATTCAGCGCGCATACAACTACGCCCGATGTGCCTTTGTCAAGCCTGCCGACAGCACGGAAAACCGTAGGCTTGCCCTCTTTCTGAAGATGATAGGTCAGAGCGTTCGCAAGAGTGTCTCCCTGGTGATTGTGTGTGGGGTGCATGGCGATAAACGGAGACTTATTGATAACTATAAAGTCATCGTCCTCGTAAATAATGTCGAGAGGCATTTCAATAGGCTCGATTTCGCTGAATTTATCGGGTATATTAACCGAAAGCGTGTCCCCTGCCTTAAGTATATCAATCGTTCTGATGTGTTCTCCGTTGAGCATTATGCCGTCGGGACAGGTTTTCAGCGAATTCATAAGGCGTGAGGAGATTTTCGCTTTGCCTCTGAGATAGTTCTTGACCTTTTTGCCGTCATATTCGCTGTCAATGATATAATCAATATGCCTTGCCGTAAAATCACCCCGTTTCCTGCATATTATACAATCAGAAAACACGATTTTCAATATGAATAAAATAAATTATAAAGCTAATACTTATAATGATTGTGAAATATTGCTAATTCTCATTTGAGAAAATGGTAATTTTGCAGATAATTCCCAAATTTTCGCAGGCAGAGTTAATTTTTTAACATATCTATTGAAAAATGACAAAAAAGTGATAAAATATATAAGGTTAATTTTAAAAATATAAAACATTCGGAGGTAATTCAAATGTCAGTAAAAGTTGCTATTAACGGATTTGGCCGCATCGGCCGCCTTGCTTTCAGACAGATGTTTGAGGCTGACGGTTATGAAATCGTTGCAATCAACGACCTTACAAAGCCCTCAATGCTCGCTCACCTTCTCAAGTATGATACCGCTCAGGGCGGTTTCTGCGGCAAGATCGGTGAAGGCCTTCACACTGTAGAGGCTGATGACGAAGCAGGCACACTTACCGTTGACGGAAAAGTTCTTAAGATTTATGCTATGGCTAACGCAGCAGAGCTCCCCTGGGGCGAAATCGGCGTTGACGTAGTTCTTGAATGCACAGGTTTCTACACCTCAAAAGATAAGAGCATGGCTCACATCAATGCAGGTGCTAAGAAGGTTGTTATTTCTGCTCCCGCAGGCAACGACCTCAAGACAATCGTTTTCTCAGTTAACAACGATACTCTTACAGCTGATGACCAGATTATTTCTGCTGCATCATGCACAACTAACTGCCTTGCTCCCATGGCTAAGGCTCTTAACGATTATGCTCCCATTCAGAGCGGTATCATGAGCACAATCCATGCTTACACAGGCGATCAGATGATTCTCGACGGTCCTCACAGAAAGGGCGACCTCAGAAGAGCACGCGCAGGCGCTGCAAACATCGTTCCCAACTCAACAGGCGCTGCAAAGGCTATCGGCCTTGTTATCCCCGAGCTTAACGGCAAGCTCATCGGTTCTGCTCAGCGTGTTCCTGTTCCCACAGGTTCAACAACAATCCTTACAGCTGTTGTTAAGGGCGCAGACGTTACAGTTGACGGCATCAACGCTGCTATGAAGGCTGCTGCTTCAGAGTCTTTCGGCTACAACACAGATCCTATCGTATCTTCTGACGTTATCGGCATGAAGTTCGGCTCACTCTTTGACGCTACACAGACAATGGTATCAAAGATTGCTGACGACCTTTATGAGGTTCAGGTTGTTTCATGGTATGACAACGAGAACAGCTACACAAGCCAGATGGTTCGTACAATCAAATATTTCGCAGAGCTTGCGTAATTATTGATTAATGCTTTCTAAGTGCAGTTTCTTTTGAGGCTGCACTTTCTTTTTAATATCTGACGGGGAGATTGCTGTAATGATAAAAAAACTGATTCTGAAAATATATACATTTCTTAAAAAGTGCATAAATCCCGACCAGCGTACCGCTCTTGAGATAGCTTTGGACGAGGGCCTTACAGTCGGTAAAAATTTCAAATGCCTTGAGGGAACAATGATTGACCCGGGTCATGTTTCTCTTATTACAATAGGCGACAATGTTACTCTTGCGCCAAATGTTCATATCCTTGCTCATGACGCGAGCACAAGACGCGCACTCGGCTATACAATGCTCGGCAGGGTTGACATAGGAAATGATGTTTTTGTAGGTGCGAACTCAACAATTCTGCCCGGTGTTTCAATCGGCGACAATTCCATAATCGGCGCGAACTCTCTTGTAAGTCACGATGTTCCCGCGAACTGCGTTTACGCCGGCAATCCCGCAAAAATGCTTATGACAACCGAAGAGTATTTTGAAAAAAGACGTAAGCAGATGGAAGAATATCCTGTTTTCGGAATGGAATACTATAAAGACAAATCAGATGAGGAGCATCTTAAGCATCTGACGGAAGAAGTAAAGAAACACGGTTACGGTTTTGTGAAATAAGGTGTTGTTATGGAAGAGAAATTTGAGATTTTTTATATACGTCATGGCGATACGTCGGGCTTGAATTATGAGGAACGCGATACCTGTGATGTTAATCTTTCAGAGACAGGATTAAAGCAGGCTGAGCTTCTCGGTGAAAGATTCAGAGGCTGTCATTTTGACGCAGTATTTTCCTCTCCTCTTGTAAGATGTGTGCGCACAGCCGCCGCAGTATGCGAAAAGCTTGACAATCACCCTGAGATTGAGATTCTTCCTCAGATTGTTGAGAACGGTTCCACTTACGGATATTTCGGCACGGGACTTGAGTATCTCAGCAGGTATTATGACAGTCTGAAGCTGAACGAAGATATGCCGCTGATGTATGAAAATCTTGAGGACAGCGACAACGATAAAAGAGCCCGTGAAGTTATAAAATATTTCAGAGAAAGATTTACATACGGACAGAGAATAATTGTCTTCGCTCACGGCTCGTTCGGCAATCATTTTCTGCCGCAGGCTGTTGAGATGGGTGACGGAAATTATATTCTCAGCATCAACAACACAAGCGTATCAAAAATAAAATATACTTCCGACGGCAAACAGCGTCTTTCTTTTGTGAATGATTTCTCTCATTTAAGACCGCTGATGCCCGACTATGAATTCACAGTATAAAACTTAAAAAAACAGCAATAAAAAAGTATGGAATTTCATTGAAAAAAACATTGAATTCCATACTTGTTTTTTTATAAATTTTTCAGGATTTTTTTTCTTTGTTTTTCGGCGGAATCTGCGCTAAAAGAATAGCGATAAACATCACCGCGCAGCCGATGTATTCCGTTGCCACAAGCTTCTGCTCGGGAATAAGAAAATACGCGAACAGAACTGAGAAAACAGATTCGAGACAAAGAAACATGGAAGCGAGAGTCGGCTCGGTGTATTTCTGACCGATAACCTGGAATGTAAACGCCACGCTGCTGCTCATGATTCCGGCGTAAAGAATCGGCACAGCCGCCTGCAGTATTGAGTGTATATCGGGCTTTTCAAAAATGAACATCAGAACAAGCGAAATCGTGCCTGCTACAAAAAACTGACCGCATGAAAGCTTAACCGAATCAATCTCACTGCCTACAGTGTCAATGGATATTATGTGAAGCGCAAAGAATATCGCGCCTATCAGAGCATATAATTCGCCTTTGCCGGGGTTGAAATCCGCTTTGCCGCCCACTGTGAGAAGATACATTCCCGCGAGACCGAGCAGAACGCTTATCCATATTATCATTGACGGGCGCTTTTTTAAGAAGAGGCCGAAGATAGGAACGAATATCATATAAAGCGCTGTAATGAATCCGATTTTTCCCGTTTCAAGGTCGGTGAACGCGGCCTGCTGAAAATTCAGCGCAACACACAGAAAACAGCCGACAATTATTATTCCTCTGACTTCTTTTTTTGTCAGAAATTTTTTCTTCTCAGCGGGCTGAGATACGGGAGCTTTTTTTCTGTTCATAAAAAACAGCACGGGAAGAAGCGCAACCGAGCCGAGCAGACATCGTGAGCCGTTAAAGGTGAATATACCGATAACGTCCATGCTTTCTTTCTGAAATACAAAAGAAAGGCCCCATATCATCGCGGCGCTGATAAGTATCAGCGGCCCTAAAATCTTTTTACTTTTTTTATTATTTAATTCACTCATTATATATCGTACTGCTTAAGAAGACCGTTAACCATTTCTGTGATTTTTTCTGCGGCTTCATCCATGGCGATTTCACCCTTGAAGCTCTTGTCTCTGTATGAAACCTCAACAATGCCTTTTTCCATTGTCTTGGGGCTTACAACAACTCTTACGGGAATTCCGAAAAGGTCAGCGTCTGCAAACATTGAGCCGGGTCTCATGTCACGGTCGTCATAAAGAACCTCAATCTTATTATTCTGAAGCTCTTCATAAAGCTTTTCACAGAATGCGGAAACTTCTTCATTCTTTCTGCGGAGGTTGCAGATTTCAACGTGCCAGGGAGCGATTGAAATGGGCCAGATAGGACCGTAGTCGTCGTGGCTTTCTTCACAGATAGAAGCGATAAGTCTGCCTACGCCGATACCGTAGCAGCCCATGATGGGATTCTGCGCTGTTCCGTTCTGGTCAAGGTATGTCATATCCATGCTCTTTGTGTATTTCTGACCGAGCTGGAAGATGTTGCCGACCTCAATGCCGTTTGAAATGCCGATTGTCTTTTTGCCGCAGCAGGGGCAGAGAGAGCCTTCAAAGATTTTGGCTACGTCAACGTACTCAACCTTGCCGTAATCTCTTTCAACATTGAAGCCTGTGTAGTGATAATCTGTTTCGTTTGCGCCGCATACCATGCTCTCAATGCCTTCAACGGATTTGTCAAAAACAATCTGAGCCTTGGCGTTCTGATTTACAGCGCCGATAAAGCCGGCAACTATGCCGCTTTCCTCTGTAATAATCGCGGGATGAATCTCCTCGCCGATATAGTTGCGAAGCTTTGTTTCATTAACGTCAAGGTCGCCGCGGATAAATACAATAATATACTCGTCAGTGAGATTTTTCTGATAAACAACAGCCTTGCAGAGTCTGTCAGCGGGAACTGAAAGGAATTTGCACAGGTCGTCGATGGTTTTGATGTCAGGAGTGTGGATTTTCTTAAGCTCTTCTTTCTCTCCTGCTTCGTTTACAATCTTAACGTCAGCGGCTTCCATATTTGCCTTGTAGCCGCATTCGGGGCAGATTGCGAGAGTGTCTTCACCGATATCGGCAAGAAGCATGAATTCGTGAGAAATGCTGCCGCCCATCATGCCCGAGTCGCTCTTAACGGCGATAACGTTCTTTGCGCCCGCGCGCTTGAAGATTCTCTCATAAGCAACATATGCGCGGTCATAGTATTTTTCCAGATCCTCCTGTGAGGTGTGGAATGAGTAAGCGTCTTTCATTGTGAATTCGCGAACTCTGATAAGACCGCCGCGGCATCTGGGCTCGTCACGGAACTTGGTCTGAATCTGATAAATCATAAAGGGATACTGAGTGTAGGAGCTGGCTGTGTTTCTCGCAAGGTGAACAGCGGCCTCCTCGTGGGTCATGCCGAGCACAACGCCGTTGCCGCTTCTGTCTTTAAATCTTGCCATTTCACTGCCGATGCTTGTATATCTGCCTGATTCCTCCCAGAGAGATGCGGGCATAACAACGGGGAACATAACCTCCTGGCCGTCGATTCTGTCCATTTCCTCGCGGATGATAGCCTCAACCTTTTTGGTCATTCTCTTGGTGGGAGCGAAAAGCGAATAAATGCCGTTATGCATATACTTCATATAACCGCCGCGGGTCATGAGCTTCTGACTCTCGATAATGCAGTCGCCGGGGGCGTCTCTTAATGTTTCAATAAGTAATTTGCTGACTTTCATTGATAAACTCTCCTATTCATTTTCATACAGAGAATATACTAAACTTATCTTGATAATAAGTCAACAAAAAAATTAAAAAATTGCAAAATGAGCCGATATTTCGGAATAAAAGCAAAATAAAGATAAATAATAATGAAGCAAGACAAATATAAAGGAGAAATATACTGATGAAGGCCACAGGAATTGTGAGAAGAATAGATGATTTAGGCAGAGTCGTAATCCCCAAAGAGATACGCCGCACAATGCATATCAAAGAGGGTGCGCCCCTTGAGATATTCACAGACACACAGGGCGGCGTGATATTCAAGAAATATTCGCCCGTGGGCGAGCTGACCGATATAACCGACCAGTACGCCGACGTGCTCTACAGAAACGTATCCATGCCCGTAATAATCTGCGACAGAGACCACGCCATATCTGTCGCGGGCGCGTCAAAGCGTGAATTCGGCGAGCGCCGCATAAGCCTCGAGCTTGAGGAGCTTATGGAAAACCGCACGCCCTTTATCCGCAATCAGGGCGAAAAGCTCACTCCCTTTGAGGGCGTGGAGCATAACGCGGCTGTGGCTGTGCCCATAATCAGCAGCGGTGACGTGCTGGGAGCTGTTGTGCTTCTCTCGGCAGAGGGCGTTCAGCCGTCACAGACAGATTTAAAGCTCGCACAGGTAGCCGCGTCATTCATCGGCCGCCAGATGGAGTAGTTTAAAGTCGGGGTAGCTGTTATCTGATTCGGAACTCTTCAATCGAGCTTAAGCTTTAATCTATATCTTGCTCTTGGCAAGCACTATTGAGGCTCCCTTGTGTAAAGGGAGCTGTCACGCAGTGACTGAGGGATTGTTTTTCAGCTCAAACTGTCAGCTTATTTTCAGCTTCACAATCCTCCCGTCACGCTTCGCGCGCCACCCTCCTTTACACAAGGAGGGCTTTTTAGTCGGGGTAGCTGTTATCTGATTCGAAACTCTTCAATCGAGCTCAAAATATTACTTATTACCTCAGTTCTACTCTTCAAATCTCCCTTTCCGGGGGATTTTTTTATTTCCCGAAAAATTTTTTATTTTTTTAAAAACCTGTTTTTTAAAGTTAAAAAAGTGTCAATTCCGCCGTCTGTACACAATATATATGCCCTGTGTGTAAATCATGTCAAAATGATGTGTAAAATAAAAATCCGATGGCAGAATTGTGCATAATATCAACGTTTTTTCGCCTTGAGCAAAATGTTGAAAAAGTTAAACAAACTTAAAAAAAACCGTTGACAAACGGAAAGATTTCTTGTATCATTGAGTATGACTATAAATGGATTAGTGTCAAAAACTATCCCAATTTCATATTCTGCAGGGGAGAAACTGCTGATTGTAATCTTATTACGGTAGACTTGGTCAGGGTCGAAAAGGCAGAGGAACGAATGCAGAGCATACTTTAAGGAGGTATGATTGAAAATGATAAAAAGAACTTTCAAAAGAACTTTAAGCATCTTTTTAACATTAGTGCTTATCGCAACTACATTTTTCATATTTGACCCGAGCGTTTTAAAGCTCAGTGCAGACGCGTACGTTGATACCGAACCTAACGCTCTCGGTAAGTCTATGGCCGATAGCCGGGCTACCGCCCCCGAGACGATTTACCTTAACCCGGCCAACGACTATTTCCAGTATTTCAGCCTTATTAATCCTGATACAGGTGCGGCTTCCGACTCGACATCAGCAACAGGTACGGTTGAATTCAAAAACGGTGACGCATGGAGCATCAAGCTTTATGTCAATAACTTCTGGAAGAAGACCGCTCAGAATATATATTCAGACGCATCATCTTCTCTGTCGAGCCTTACTCTTTCAGGTCAGTCTGTTACAAAGGCGGGCATCTCTGCCACCACAGCGGGCCCCGGCTGCGCTACATCAGGTAAGACACCTGTCGCTTCAGCCAGCTCTAACCTGAGCTTCAACCTCGTTCCCGGTACAAGTAAGTTCACCGGCGCTCAGGACGGCGAAGTATTCATCATCGAATGGTGCGTAGAGTATATAACCGGCCCGGTCAACGCCCCGGTCTATCACTACACATTCCTTTATACCGGTATCTATAAGCCCAGCATTCAGATAACAGGTGTTACCGGTATGGGCCGTGAAACAGGTACAGGTAATACACCCGAAATGGGCGGTTTCGCTTTTATTGCGGGTGCGATGAAGTATGCCGAAAAAGGTAACCGTTCTCATATATATACAAGCAGAACAGCAGGCACAAACGCCGCTCCCCTTGTTCTTTTCAACGGCTCAACAAACGGCGGTACAGCTTCAATCTCAAACTCTTCAACAAGTGGTTATTATAACACCACCAACTTCCCTGAGAGCGGCACAAAGACCATTCAGGTCAACACAACCACTCCCAATGCTGACCCCTGTCAGTACTATACCAAATACACAGACTACGGCTCATATACTAACCCCAACCCCACAGGTACAAATCAGGGCAATACAAACGCGGCGACTGGTACCTACTCGGGCGTTGCGTATATGGTTGTCGATACATCCCGTTTCACTAACTACAGCCAGATTCCCTATCTGAGTGTCGGTTACGTTAAGTATTACGGCGTTAACGGCGGTTATTCCTCCAGCCTTGATTATATCCGAGCGGTAGACAGCTCATTAAGCAATAGCGGAAATTACAATATAAGCGCAGTAGGCGTTGATACCGGCGATCATAACGAGCTTAACGGTCAGGCAAGAACCTACGGCCTTTACAAGCTCAGCGGCGGTATTTATAACGGCGGCTTTATGCTCGAATATAAATACAACCACGGTATTAACCTCTATCTTGGTCATAATACTTTTGATCTTAAATTAGGCGTAGGTCTTCATACCACAACCGTAAATAAAGACGGTATCCGTAAAGCGTACTGCGACGGCCTTACATCTGTTATTGATAAGACTAACTACGGCGACAGCTACTCAACATACTATAATAATATGATGACACAGGCCCGTCTTCTCTGCGACCCGACAGCGACAAGCGGCACTGTATCTGTCTCTGCGGACGACGTTAAGGCAGCGAATGACTCTATTATTGCCGCAAATACAGCGGCTGTACTTACATTCTATGTTCCCGAGTTGATTTACCTTACACCCTCAACGGGCAACATGAATACATTCAAGTATTATGTTGACCGTGAAAATGCGGTAGACGGCGCTCTTCGCACAGGTGAACAGACATCAGGTAATGTTTACCTCAAAGTTGACGGCGCGACAAGCGTTTCAGTTAAGTGTTCAGGAGCAACGGTTAACGGCAAATCTGCAGGCACGGAACTTTTCTCAGGTACATCTTCAATCAGCGGTTCAATAACATCAGGCACTCTCGCTACAGCGATTGCGCAGAACACTACATCACGAATTGAATGGACCGCGACTTATGTTCTTAACGGAGCAACATATGAGACAAAGGCATATTCAACAGTTTACGCTCCACTCTGCTCAACAAGTTCAACACTTGGCTGCCAAGCTGTAGCTCGTAGAAAAGACAGTGATAAAGATGCATCTTGCTGCGCTAACGGTACATGCTGGGTTGTCGGTATTCATGAAATTATTACAACAACTCACGGTGAGGGTACAGGCGACCAGATCGGCGGTATGATTGACCCGCCCCTTGTTGACAGCGCAGTTACAAAAAAAGATGAAATAGGAAGAAACGATCAAGCTTCAAACAGTAATGTTCTTGTCTGGACATCCGGTACAGGTTATCGCGGGTACTGGGCGAATAACAGTGCAAGCGGTAAGGGCGACTCACACCCTGTTAATGTTTACAACTATTATGAAGGCAATATCTGGGCTGACTGCTCAAGATATACAAATCTTAATCAGATACCTTACCTTAAAGCTGGTGTTGATATTCAGGAATGCTACTCAGGTACAGGTGACGCTAACGGTAACAGAAGCGTTGGCGTATACACCGAAGGCGGCACAGAAAACAGCACCAATATAGTTTCATGGGCTTCTTCAGGATGGTCTTCAGGTGCTCTTAACGGAACCCGCCATGAAGGTAAAATCAATATAGGTATCGACGGAAATGACAAGAACTTTGTTGTTATGGCTGTTATCTATAAAAAGCCGAACTGGGATTACCACGCACGTTCACAACCGAGAAACTACCTCCATTATAAAGCAATTAATAAAGCTGAACTCCGTGAAGCTCTTAATAAAGAGATTTCGACAGGTAAGAATCAGTCATGGTACACATCTTCTACATGGACTGATTACGAGAACGCTCTTAAAACAGCGGCAGACGCTCTCGGTAACCCCAAAGCTAACCAGACAACAGTCAACAACGCCAAGAGCGCCATCAACCAGAAAGCAACAGCTCTTAAAAAGATTTCCGGCTCAGTAAGCGCAATTCATGTTGGTACAAACGGCGTTTTCCTCGGCAAGGACGCTGCCAAGACATATAACTACGGCGATACCGTTAAAGGCGGCGTAAATGAATATGTAGGTTATACATATCAGAAGGGCTACCGCAACTATATCAACCTTGCTGAAGAGGTTGCTAACACAAACAGCTCCGTCCTCGGGTCAAACAGTCTCACATGGGACGCAGCCACAGCAAAGCTTACATTCACAACAACAGGAAGCGGTACAGATAACTACAGCGCATATCCCGGACCGGGCGCAGATATCTCTCCCTACTATTATGTTCCTGTTACTCCCGGCTCCACAATGACCCTCAGCTACACAGCCACAGGCCCGACAGCTCAGGCATTCGTATTCTTCGCCGGCTCCGACAAGAAGACCTTCTCCGGAGACCCGTGGCTCGCCTGCAGCTACGCAACAGGCAACGTAAATCTTACTGTCAACATTCCCTCAAACTGCTATTACGTTACATTCCGTTTCGGTAACCAGACCCCGAACAGCACTACCGTATTCTCAAATATGTCGTTCTCCAAGAACAGTGAGGACTTCACTGCAACAGAAAAGACTATTCCGAACGTAACAACTCCGTTTGTTGACTTTAAGTTCGTTTATACTCCCAACACAACAGTTGTCAAGTATGACCCCGACGGCGGTAAATTCTCCGACAACTCAACAGCTATCAAGACAGGTACACCCGCAACCTATGACGCTAACTACACTGTAGGCTCAGGCGTTACCGTTCCCACAAAAGCCGGTTACACATTCACCGGTTGGGACTGCTCAGTTGACGGTAAGGTTGATAACGGTTATGTATTCACACCCTGGAGGTATGATACTCCCGAGGTTACATTCAAAGCATTATGGACAGCCAACGCGTATAACCTTGTTTATAACGCGAACGGCGGCTCAACCGTAAGCGGCGCCGACTTAAACGTTGGTACTTACGGCTACAGCGAAACAGCTACACTTAAAAACGCCACTGACGCGAGACTCCTCTTCACAAGAACAGGTTACGTTCAGACAGGATGGGATACCCTCGCATCAGGCGGCACAACATACACAATACCTGAAACAGGTACAGTAACAGCTGATGTTAACGCATTCGTTGACGCTCAGGGTCAGCAGGACAATACCGGCGTTACAATCAACGTATACGCTCACTGGACTATAGGTACAGTTAAAATTGCCTATGATGTAAACGGCGGTTTACTGAATACTGCTCCTGCGACAGCGACAGCGACTTACAATCAGGATTTCACAATCAGCTCAACTGTTCCCACAAGAATAGGTTGGACATTCCAGGGCTGGGATGATACTGAAGCTAAAAACAACCCGAAATATAACTGCGCCATTGAAGGGGAAAAAGTCATTCCGGCGAATGTTATTAACAGTTACTACAATGACGTAGGCAACGGCAACACCAAGACCCTCTACGCTGTATGGACAATTAACTCCAGTACACTTAATGTTAACCCCAACACCGGCTCCTGGAGTTATAATGGTACTACTTACACCTCAACGGCTTATATCGGAGGAAATTACAACACTGAGATATCCATTCCCAATCCCGTAAAAGAAGGTTATCGTTTCAAAGGATGGACCTTCACTGAAGGCACAGCCGAGGGTTCATGGACATCTTCAACAGCGAAGTATAAGTACGGCAAAGTCAACGGCGGTACTGATACCCTCACCGCTAACTGGGAAATTTACAAGAGTACTCTTATTGTTGACCCCAACGGCGGTACTTATAACGGCACAACAGCAATCACAAAATACGAAAACAAGGACTACAACACAACTCAGACAGTTGACGACCCCACATGGACCGGTCATACATTCACAGGATGGACCAAGTCCGCGAACTTCGCAGGTACATTATCAGGCACAACTTACACCTTCAAGGGCGATGGCACTAAAGATGATACCCTTACTGCAAACTGGACCATCAACTCCTACACAATCAGCTTTAACTCCAACGGCGGTTCAGGTACTATGAACAACCAGTCCGTTACCTACGGCAACCATACAACAATCACCGCCAACGCCTTCACAAGAACAGGCTACACCTACAGCGGATGGACTGTTGGTTCAACCTCAGGCGCGGCAGTTGCAAATCAGGCCGACACTGACAGCGTTTACGCAACTCTCGGCAGCCCCGCAAACGGCGGCTCCGTAACCCTCTACGCTAAGTGGACACCCAAGACCTACACTATCGCGTTCAACGGTAACGGCAACACATCAGGTTCAATGTCTAACCAGTCAGTAACATACGGCAGCGGCACAAAGATTAACGCCAATGCCTTCGCTAAGACAGGTTACCACTTCGTTGAATGGACTGTTGGTTCAACCTCAGGCGCGGCAGTTGCAAATCAGGCCAACACTGACACTGTTTACGCAACTCTCGGCAGCCCCAGCGGCAACACAGTTACCCTCTACGCTAAGTGGGCAGCGAACACAAGTACTCTCGTTGTTAACCCCAACGGCGGTACTTATGCCGGCACAACATCCAACACAACATATTCAAATAAGAATTACAATTCAACTCAGTCAATTGCAATTCCCACAAGAACAGGTTATAAGTTCAACGGCTGGACCAAGACATTTGATTCAACCAAGGCAAGCGCTTTCAACGGTACTCTTCCCGAAAGCACAACAGCGGCAGTTACTTATACATTCGGTCCCGTAAACGGCGCGGTTGATACAATCACCGCTAAGTGGGTTGAGATGTCTATCACTCTTGCCTACAACGCAAACGGCGGCACAGGTGCTCCCGCAAACCAGACTCTTACTTATAACTCAGCTTCTTCAATCAGCTCAACCAAACCCACAAAGACAGGTTATGAGTTCCTCGGCTGGGCTGCATCAAGCACAGCTGCTTCGGCAACATACACAGCCGGTCAGTCTCTTCCTGCAGGTACTGTTAATACACTTGTTACATCTACAACAGGCGATACATTAACACTCTACGCTGTATGGTCAGTAAGACAGTACACATTGACAGTTAACCCCAACGGCGGTACGTGGAGTGGTTCAACAGCTGCTCAGACATTCACCGCTGACTTCGGTTCAACAAAGACAATAGCCAACCCCGACGCAAGAACAGGTTATACATTCGCAAACTGGTCACTTACCGAAACAGGCAAGACTACTGCCGGTAAGGGTACTCTCAGCGGTACAACCTACACCTACGGTGAAGGCAACGATACTTTGACCGCTAACTGGACAATCAACAAGCATAACATCAACCTTTATGCTTACGGCAACACCGCTTCAGCGGCCACAACATGGGCTCAGGGCAACGGCGGTACTGTTAAGATCAACAGCGGCACAGCAGGCGCAACAGCAACTCTTGCGAACGTTGATTACAACACATCTGTTACTTACACAGCAGCGGCAAATACCGGCTGGACATTCAAGGGCTGGTATAAGTCTAATTCTAATTGGGACACAAGCAGCAACCAGGCAGTTTCAACAACCGCAACATACTCAACAACAATGCCTGACGCAAACGTTGTTTACTATGCAAAATTCGATATCAACACCTACACAGCTTCTGCAACAGCAGTAGCGAACACAGCTGCGGCTCAGTCAACATACAACGCAGCTACAGCAGGTACCGAAAACTGCACAGTTACAATCTCCAAGACTACAGGCATTTACTACAATACTACTATCACACTTACAGCAACAGCTCCCGCAGCTTACAGCTTCGAAGGCTGGTACACAGATTCCGGTCTGACAGAACCGGCAATAAGCACAAGCGCAACTTACACTCCCGCTATTACATCCAACATGACTTACTACGCTAAGTTCTCGGTTAAGCAGTTCGCTCTTACAGCTACAGCTGCATATAACACCTCAGCTGCTAAGAATTCTTATACAGCAGGTACAACAGGCGGAACAGTCAAGATTAACGGCGGTACAACAAGTCCCGTTAATGTTTACTATAAGGCGACAGCTACTCTTACAGCTACACCTGCTGCAGGTTATCAGTTCGACGGATGGCTTACATCTGCTCCCAACACATGGACTGAGGCCACAACAGGCGAAACAGGCGACAAGGTAGTAACAATGGGCGCTGCCAACGCAACATGGTACGCCAAGTTCTCAGTTGTTACTCCTACTCTTAAGCTTTACGCCTACAGCAATACGGGTAACTCATCAACTTACAGCAACAACACAACAGGCGGTACTGTTAAGATTGCAAGCGGCACAGCAGGCAAAGAAGCAAGTCTTGAGGCTGCTTATAACGCAACTCCCGCTATCACAGCTACTCCCGCAGCAGGCTATACATTCAGCGGATGGTATAAGACTGCTACATTCTCAGGCAGCGATATCGTTGAATGGGGTACAGCATACAGCGGAGCAAACAGTGAAGCAATGACAACAGCACGCACTTACTACGCTAAGTTCACAGCCAAGAGCTTCAAAGTTAACCTCAGCGCCAACGGCGGCTCAGGTGACGGTTCAATGACTGTTTACTACAACGACGGTGCGGCAATAACAGCTTCACCCTCAAGATCAGGCTTCGAATTCCTCGGCTGGAGCGATAACGCATCAGCAACAAGCGCAACATACGGCAAGACAAGTCTCACTCAGTCAGAGGTTAACTCACTCTTCACTAAGGTTAACAGCTCTAACGAGGTTACAATCTACGCTGTATGGAGAGCTTACGAATATACCACACATGTTCTCGCAGTTTATAATACAGCTGCGGCTCAGGACGTATACAAAGTAGGCACAACAGGCGGTACAGCAGTTCTTAACAGCGGAGTTTCAACAATCAAGACCGGTGAAACAATCACCTCAAAGATTAAAACAACTCCTGCAACAGGCTATGAGCTTACAAAGATTATGTACGCCAACACAGAATCTGTTCCGAGTGAAGGTTCAACAGTTTCAACAAACTGGGGTACTTACAACACAACAGAGAATCCCACATTACCCGGATTCGGCTCAGACGCAACAGTTGTTTATATTGCATACTTCTCAGTTAAGACCTTCACCATTAAGGCTAAGGCAATGAGCAACAGTGTTGCAGACACGACAACATACAACAACAACTCCGCCGGCGGTACAGTTAAGTGCGGCCAGGACGGAACACCTGACGCTGTTGCATCAATAAATGTTGCTTACGGTGATGCAAACGGTGCAACATTCTATGCAGCACCCAAGACCGGTTATACATTCGATGGCTGGTACAGTAATGAACCTCTTAACGATACCAATAAGGTTTCTACAGCAGAATCACTCACGGTTGTTGCTGACAGTTCAACAGCAGCTTCCGGCGAAATCGTACGCTATGCTAAGTTCTCAATCGCTACCTACACCGCTTCAGGCCGTGCAAAGTATTACACTAACGGTTATGATTATTACTTTGCCGGTGCAGAAGAAGAAGAGTCATACGGACTTAACGGCATAGTCGGCGGTACTGTTACAGTTAAGGCTGCAGACAGCGCAGCTGTAACAACAACAAACAACAACGCAGTAAGCGTATCAGCAAAGTATAACGAAATCGTAACTTATAAAGCAAAGGAAGCTACAGGTTATGAATTCGTAGGCTGGTATTACAGCGACTCAACTGACGATAACGTTGATATCGTTTCAGGTGATGTATTCGATTACGGCGAGCTCGATGAAAACGGATACTGGGTATATGAATTCGCAATGCCCGCACAGAACGTAAGACTTCACGCTAAGTTCGTTCCCATCAACTTCATCCTCGTTCTTAATCCCAATACTCCTGCAGGCGCTTCTACTCCCGCAGTTTCAGGTCCGACAGCTGAGGTTACTCTCACATATAATAAGGACGCTGCACTTGATTCAAGCGCTAAACCCACCTGCTCAGGATTCCAGTTCGTAGGTTGGGCTGAGACACCTACCGCTACAACAGCAGCATACGATCATACAAATTCAAACTGCACAATTTCATATACAGTTGTTAACTCATGGTTCAACAACGGCGCAAGCCATGAAATCTATGCTGTATGGTCAGTTGCTAAGTATATTGTAAACCTTGACAATCAGGGCGGCGAAGGCGGTCTGAGCCAGGTTGAGGTTACATTAGGTCAGGCACTTCCCACTCTTACAAGTCTTCCCACATACACAGGCTATAAGCTTGACGGCTACTTTACAGAGCCCGGCGGCGAAGGCGTAGCTTACTACACAGCAAGCGGAACAGGCACAAAGAACTGGGATATCGCTGACGGTGCTACACTTTACGCTAAGTGGATTTGTCCTGTTCTTAAGGATGCAACATATGATCCTGACACAGGAAAGTGGACATACACATATGAAGGCACAAATGTTCCTGTAGTAACTGATACAGAGATGACTGATCCTCAGGATATTACAGATAACGCACCTTCAGGCGCAGAGGTTATTACCTCACTTGATAAGGTTGAGACCAAGGATACTGAAAACAAGGTTGCTGAAACAGCAGATATCGACCTTAACCATTACACTGAGGACGCTCTTGAGGCTCTTCTTCCCTGCGTAACAGCTACAAACACCGCTGATAAGCGTGAGAAGCTTTCACAGCCCGCACTTAACGCTAAGATTGCTGAGATTTCATATCACATCAACCTTACAGTTAATGATGAAGGCAACAAGAAGACAACAGAAAAAGTTGCGCCCAGTATCAAGCTTTATGAAACCAAGTCAAAGCTTGCAAAGGTTAATAATAATGTTATTACAGAGGCTTCCGACAGTGCGACAGGTGTAGTTTATGACACACCGATTTCAACAGACGCGGCAACATACGTTTACCCGGGCAAGTGGAGCGAACACGAGCAGGAAGGCGTTGATTACCTCATTTACACAAACAGCCGTAATCCTGTAATTGCTCTTGAGCTCGACGACGGTGAGGTAGCAACATCAGTTGAAAGCAATAATTCATCATATCCCACAAAGATTGCTGATATTTCAGCAGAATGTGATCCCGGTGTTGCAGATGTAAGCAATGTCAATGATACATATGCAACAAGTGCTGTAAAGGCAACGGACGATATAACCAAGGCCTGGTTCTATAAGTATACTCAGGCGGGTATCGGTGTTGGTGATAAGAATGATGAATCAAGCCTGAAGGCACACGATTACAACGCAAAGACAATCCTTTATCTCACTCCTGAATTCACAACTGACAACGTTATAGATGACGCCAATGAGGTCGTTTACACAATAAAACCCTCTGACGATGCTACAGTTGGCAACGAAGGTTTCTCAGCTGCAAGTATTGCGGATGTTAAATCATCAGATGCAGGTTTCTATGCATTTAATGAAGCTAACCAGCCTGCAGCGGATGATGAAATAACAATTTGCGTAACCTATCATAATGCTATGAACGGCACCAGTGATGAGGGTGGCGGACCGGATGATCCTTATCTTCAGTTTTATACCGATCAGGTTAATGCTGACTCATGGCTGAGGCAGATGCATCTGTTCAGAACTTCCGGAGGTGCAGATAACTGGGAAATTGTCCAGGCAGGTGAGGATATTTATCCTGTAGACGATCCTACATTCGGCGATTTAGGTTATACTTTCGGTGAGTTTGCTTATGTATTTGATTCAACACTGGAGCCTGAGGCAACCAGCTATGCTGAGGCAGGAGATTATGCTTTAGCAAAAAAAGAGATTATAAAGTCTCTTAGAGCAAATCCGTCAGAAACACAAAACGCAATTAAAGGAAACGGCGGAACCAAAAAGAGCTTCTTAAAGCATTTTGATACCGGATTAATAGAGATAACGAACTGGAGTTGGGCTTTCTATCCGAAGGAGAATACTTATATTTACGCTCATCTGATAGACAGATGGGGCAACGAATTCAATAAGATATTTAAATCCTTTAAAGTTGATGAGTATGCTTCAACAATCAGCGGTTCCAGCGCCAAAGGATTCACAGTCAACGAGACCGGCGGCAGTAACATTTCAAGCTTCCAGATTGAAGGCGACTTTGACTTCATCACAGATATTGATTCCGCATTTGAAGACGGAACATTCACAACAGTAGGCAACACATTCATTATTTCAACAGGTAAGCCTAAGACAAAGCTTCCCTTCACTGTACTCGATAACGCGGGTAACCCGCTTAGCGGTAAAATCCCGACAGATACAGAGGGTAACATCAAGTTCACTGTTAATGATGACTGTATGGATCTTACAAGCGGCGCATACACATTCACATTCAACGGCAAGCAGGTTAACCTTTATGCACGTGATCCTGCGATAGTACGTGACGCTTCAATCGCTCAGGTTGTTATGGGCGATACGGCAATCGCAACTGTCAAGACATCGAGTGATGCTGCTAAGGTTCAGCTCATTGAAAACGGTGAAACAAGAACCTTCTATGAAGGCAAGGATAACGTTGAAAGCGTTGTTGACAACGGCGACGGTACAAAGACATGGAAACTCAAGGTTATTGACCTTAAATTAGGTCAGCATGAGTTTGCTGTCAAGGGCAAGTCAACATCCGGTGTATGGCACGACAGCCCGTTCGTACTTAAGACACTCGTTATTGATAAAGCGATTTCACTGACTGAAGCACAGATTCTTTCAGTTGAGATTCTCAATAAGGAAGTTAAGCGCGGCGATGCAGCAGAGCTTAAGGTTATAACAAATACTGTAACAAGCAAGCTTCAGTTTGTATTACCCGGCAACACAACAATGACCGTCTCAAAGGAAAAGGCTCAGCAGGTTACCGAAAATGGAGACGGAACACTTACATGGATTATCAGTAAGACATTCGATACTCTTGGCCAGAATGAAGTTGTTCTTAAGGCCAAAGGCGAAACAGGCTGGACAGAAGCACAGTCTTACGGTTATGTATCAGTTGTTAAGGATATTGTTAAGGGTGCTGTAATCTACTCAGTAACACCCGCAGCAAGCGAAGTTAAGCGCAACAGCTCAATGAAGCTTGAGGTTGTAACAAATGCCGAAACAACAAAGATTCAGTTCGTTCTTCCCGGAACAACATCAACATTCAGCCCCAACAGCGCTGAGATAGTTGATAACGGCGACGGAACAAAGACATGGACTGTTAAACAGACATTCTGTGTACCGGCAGGTGAGATGGAGCTTAAAGTATTAGCTAAATCTGCAACAGGCTGGAACGAAACAGCACAGACATTCGGAACAATAACAGTTAAATAATCCAAAATTGAAATCCCGTCGGTGAAAGCCGGCGGGATTTTTTTGCATAATTTTATGGGAGGAATAAATAATAGTAGAGGAGGAGATAGTATGAATAACAGAAATACAGAGTTTTTAACGAAGATTTATCAGAATGCAAGAATGGGGTGCGATTCCATATCTTATGTAAGCGAAAAATCAAAAGATGAAGGGCTGAAGAAATCTCTTTTAAAGCAGCACGAGCAGTATAACAATATTGCTCAGGACGCAACAAAGCTTCTGAGTGAAAGCGGGGAAGCGGCTAAGGAAAAGAATCCCGTAAGCAAAGCAATGCTCTGGAGCAGCGTGCAGATGAATACTCTGGCAGATAAAACATCTGACCATATTGCCGAAATGATGATACAGGGCAGCATGATGGGCGTAATTGACCTTTCAAGAGATTTGAAAAGGTACAGCGATACGGATAAGAATGTTCAGAAGCTTGGTGAAAAGCTTATTGAAATTGAAGAAGACAATATACAGAATATGAAAAGCTTTCTGTGCTGAAAAAAGCCTCGTGCATTGCACGAGGCTTGATTTATTGTGCCTATTATAAAGCGTTTAGATTAATATCCTGCTGACTGAGACTGTGCGTTGATATTAGCAACCATCTTAGCGATTCTCTTTAACAGGTCTTTTTCAATGTAAGAAGAACGGCGGGGACCAATACCAATTACATATTCATCACCCTTGAGGAGTTCTTCTGATTTTGTATTGAAATCGTTTGCTGCAAGAGAAGAACGGATTGTATTGTCTTTTGAAGAACCGTCTTTGCTTACAAAGTAGATGATGTGATAACCGTATTCGGTTTCAACGATTTCAGCGTCGCCTTCCTTACGTGCATCATCAAATATCCACTTATCAAATGCGGGAACATTCTGTCCGGGAAGGTTGCCTTCAATAAGGCCGCCGTTTGCCTGAGAACCTGTATCTTCTGAAAGTTCAGCTGCGTAATCAGCGAAGCTTTCTTCTGATGCGTCGCCGGCTTTCCACTCAGCGAGAGTTTTCTTTGCGTTTGCTTCTGCAGCCTTAATCTTATCGTCTGCAAGGGGCTTGTTATCATCATCAACTGTTTTGAAGAGGATGTGACGGATTGAAACTGTGTCAACATCATGCTTCGGGTTAACCATAAGAACTACAATATAACCTGTAACCTTACCGTTTTCGTCCTTAACTTCGATGAGCTTTTTGCTGTTTTTCTTTGTTCCGTCTTTAAATGCCCAGTCAGAAAGGTCTGTGCTTACAGCGCTGAGGCCTCTGCCGCTGCCGGAAGCATCTTCCTTCTGATAAGATCTGAGGAATGTCTGAGTATCAACATCATAGGAAGCGTCTTTTTCATTAAGCTTCTTTGCATAGTTAACAAAGCTTGTTTCATCTTTAACAGCATCGAGCATTTTCTTTGCGTTCTCTTTAAGCTCCTTGTCAGCCTTTTCCTGGCGCTTTTCAAGAGCTGAATCCTTTTCGCCTTCCTCAGCTTCAAGTGCTTCAACCGGGAACTGATAAACGCGAAGGTCAACATAAAGATATGAGTCGGGATCCTTGTTAAATACTTCGTTAACCTGATCTTCAGTGTAGCCTGTCTTGGTTTCGTCAAGCATGGTGTCATAATACTTCTGAACAAGAGCTTCAATCTTAAGCTGCTTTTTGTAGAAGCTTGCTGTTATGCCGTTACCGTACTGCTTACGAAGGAAAGCGTTAAGAGAATAACCCTTGTTTGTATCGTCGTCGCTTCTCTTGCCCTGTGAATCTGCGGTTTCGCGAAGCTCGTCAAGAGACTTTTCGATTTTAGCCATATCAGCTTTATCAAGCTTAAGACCTTTTTTAACAGCTTCCTGATAGTATGCAAGGTACATCTGAGCAACCTGCAAAGCCTGATCGTGGAAATATTCAACCCATGTGATTTCGTTGCCGTTGTCATCTTTCGCCTTGGAGGTCTGCTGATCGGGAGAAAGAGAAATATCGTAACCTGAGCCTGTGTCATAGTTGTAATATTTGTACTGATATTCCTGATTGTAGAACTGATTATAAACCTTCATGTAGTAGTATTTATACTCAGCGAAAGAAATATGTTCATCTTTAACATAGCCAACCTGAGCCATTGACTGAAGAACGCCTGCGTAGCTGAGAATTCCGCCTAAGCAGGATAAACCGATAACAGCAACTAAAACTATTGCAACAACCTTTTTAACTGCTGAACGGACTGCTGTCTTCTTTTCAATGTTTTTTGCGTTTTTCTTAGCGGCCTTTGCCAAACGTTCTTTACGTTCTTTACGGTACTGTTCCGCTTTGTTCTGATTAATATCAGCCATAATTTTCATCCTTTTCCTATAGAATTGCTGAATATACAGCATAACAAATATATTCTATACTATTTCACAGTTTTTTACAAGTACTTTTTAAAAAACTATTGGAACAAATTAAAAATTTACAAATATGAAACATATCGTTGACACGGTTTTTCCTGAATGATAAAATGATTAACGGAAGGATGATTATAATGTACGATAAAAACGGAAAATTCTATAAACCGGACAGAGGTTCTGCAAAAAATCCCGACCATATAATGATAAGCTTCTGCGGAGACACAAAAACGGAAATGGCTGTCACATGGCGCACGGACGCGCAGGAAAATGACGGCTATGTTCTTTACGGCGAATCACACGAAACGCTTCAGAGAGCTGACGCGGTGTGCAGAGTTATTGAGAGTGATATTGATATAAGCAAGTTCAATACCGTAAGGCTTAAAAATCTTAAGCCCGGCACAAAGTATTATTATACCTGCGGCAATGACAGCGGCAGAAGTGAGGAGCTTTCATTTACAACGCAGGAGGAAAACTGCGAAAGCTATAAATTTATGGTAATTTCTGACCAGCAGGTGGGCGACCCGTGGGAAAGACCGGATTATACGCCTGTGACAAAAATGCTCAAAAACGCATTGAACCGTGACCCCGATATAAGATTTATACTTACCGCAGGGGATAACTGCGATGACGGTCAGAATGAGCTTCAGTGGAACGGAATGTTTGAGGGCTTCAGAGGAGTTTCGGAATCGGTTCCGCTGATGATGACAACAGGCAATCACGATAACCGCGGATTTAAAGAATATCTTCCTTATCCGCCGCAGGGTAAATTCTATCTTGACCACGCAGACTTTTTTGATGACCAGTTCAGGCTTGCCTATCCTCTTAACGGGCCCGAGGGCTTTGAGACAGAAAATTATTCTTTTGATTACGGCGACGCTCATTTCTGCATAATGGGCATAAACGAGCCGCAGCGTGTGTCTGACTGGGCATATGACGATATTAATAATTCAGATAAAATCTGGAAGCTGGGAGCGTATCATTTCCCGATTTATCCCGCCATACCCGAGGGGCAGAATGATGACGGATATCCGTGGCTGAGAAAATCAATAGAGTCTCTTGACGTCGTTTTTGAGGGACACGAGCATTCATTTGCGAGAACGTTCCCTATTCGTGATGATGCCATGTATGAGCGTCCGTCTCAGGGCACTGTTCACTATCAGTGCGGCAACGGCTCGGGCGGACGCCACGCAAATGAGAGAAAAATGTGGCACACCGCCTTTTACACTCAGGAGGAGGGTGTTGCGGTATATGCTCTTGTTGAGGTAAGCAAAACGAAGCTTAAAATAACCACGATGCTTGATGACGAAAGAATCGCAGATGTGTTTGTTATTGATAAAGCAGAGGACAGTATTACGCCCACGGCGCTTCCGCCTGTTTATTGCGAAACAAGAATGGCGTATAAGGGCTCAATGCCTCATATAAGCGTAAGAGGTACGAAATGCAAAAACAAAGACGGTGTATGGTACGCGCCTTTTGCACCGCTTGCTCAGTATATCGGTGCAAAGGTCGAAAAGAGTGAGGGCACAGCCACGGTTGAGATGTTCGGCATAAGAGCGGTGTTTACCGAGGGGAACAGTACCGCAAAGGTAAACGGCGGAGATTTTGATTTAGGCGGTGAGGTTTACCGTCTGGGGAATCAGCTTATGATGCCCGCTCAGAAAGCGGGAGAAATATTTAATATCAGATGCAGATACATAGAATATAATAATCTGCTTGACTTTGAGAGTGTAATAGAAGAATCACCGCTTTCAAAGCAGCCATAAGTAAAAATAAAGCAGTTGAATTCGGAAAAGGTGCCGGATTCGACTGTTTTTATTTTCCAAACGTACATTTTTCTTGATTTTGGGTATTGTAATTTGCATTGAAAGTATGTATAATAGTAAGGTCGTATGATGCGGAAGTAGTGTGTTATATACTGTATTTCCGCGAATATCCCTGTTATCAGGGTGGAGGAGAATGAACATGCTTGGGAAATATGTTCGTGTGAAAGTAACTCATCCCATCAATTCCCACAACGTGGAGGAGAATATTACCTATAACCTGAATTTCGGTCAGGTTGAAGGCGGCAAGCACTTCAATTCATCGGTAAAAGGTGCTTATATCATGGGTATAAGCCATCCCGTTCGCAGTTTTGACGGAAGAGTTATTGCGGTGGTTCACTATCGTGACAATAACAGTGTTTACATAGTAGTTGCCCCGAAAAGCACAAGATTTATTAATATTGATATTATAGGAGCACTGCAGTTTGCTCTTGAAAACAGAGATTATTCCATTGAATGTCTGTATGAACGTTCCTGCGGAGCGGTTGTATTCAGAGAAATCGGCGGCATGACCCGCTTCCTTCTTATTAAAAACAGAAGAAGCGCTCACTGGGGTTTCCCGAAAGGTCATGTTGAGATGGGTGAAACAGACCAGCAGACAGCTTACAGAGAAGTTCTGGAAGAGACGGGAATCCGCATAAAGATTCTGCCGGATTTTGTTACCAAATCACAGTACAGCATACAGGGTAAGGTTGAAAAAAGCGTCAACATTTACCTTGCGACAACTGAAGACACCAACACGGTTATTCAAAAAGAAGAAATTGAGGATTATGTCTGGCTCGGGTATGAAAAAGCAAAGACAAGGCTGAAATTTGAAAACGACCACGCGATTCTCGATAAGGCGGTTGAGTATATCGCAAAAAATAACGTGAAAGTCTGAGGAAATGACTATGGAATCTTTAGCACAGTCATTGGCTGAGCTTTGGGGCGGCAAAATGTCCGGCGAGCTGATTGCGTTTATCATTTCACTTTTCCCCGTTCTTGAATTAAGAGGCGGTCTCATTGCCGCAACCTTCCTCGGCATAGAATGGTGGAGGGCGTTTATATATTGCTTTATCGGTAATATGCTTCCGATTCCGTTTATACTTCTTTTTATCAGAAAAATATTTGACCTTATGAAAAAATGGGGACCGTTTAAAAAGATAGTTGATAAACTGGAGCAGAAAGCTGAAAAGCACAGAGATAAAATTGATAAATATCGCCTGTGGGGCTTGTTCCTGCTTGTGGCGATTCCACTGCCCGGGACAGGCGCATGGACAGGCGCTCTTGTTGCGGCACTTATGGATATAAGAGTAAAACACGCGCTGCCTGTTATTGCGGCAGGTGTTGTTGTAGCGGGCATAATAGTCGCAACCGTTTCATACGGTGTTGCAGGACTTGTAGGATAATAATTAAGGAGAAGCCGTTAAAAGCTTCTCCTGTTTTTATTCTATAGATTTTATATCGTCAATGTTTCCGCTGTAAAGCTTATCAATGTTTTCGGTGATTCTGTCAATGTCCCAGTCCCACCATCTGAGGTTTAACAGATAACTGATTGTTTCGTC
>JAZUHE010000025.1:0-8198 GCA_045641565.1 Acutalibacteraceae bacterium
TACTCTGATAAAAAAGTAAAAAATGAAACTGAGTACGCTGAAAACGGTAAAGCATTGAAAGCATCTACATTTTATAAAGACGGAAACATTTATCAGATTAAATTATTTGATAAAAACGGAATGATAAATGAAATAATTAAATATAATTATAAAAATCAGATATTATCAAAAAAATCTGAATATAATGGGAATTTTGAATTAATAAGAGTTACTGATTACACAAAAAATAAGCCTGAAGTAACTAATTACGTTGATGGTAAACCCGTTGAATAACAGCAACAACGACCGAGAGTATAAAACTCTCAGTCGTTATTTTATTAATATTATTTTGTGCCGAAAATTCTGTCGCCCGCATCACCGAGACCGGGAACAATATAACCGTGCTCATTGAGTTTTTCGTCCATAGCTGCGCAGAAAATCTCAACATCAGGATGAGCAGCCTGAAGAGCTGCAACACCTTCCGGAGCACTGATAATGCATACAAACTTTATCTTTCTGGGATTACGAAGTTTAATCTGAGAAATAGCGTCAATAGCGGAGCCGCCTGTTGCAAGCATCGGGTCAACAACAAAAACATCTCTTTCGCCTATATCTGTAGGTAATTTGCAGTAATATTCAACGGGCTTAAGTGTTTCAGGGTCACGATAAAGACCGATGTGACCAACTCTTGCAGACGGAACTAAATCAAGCATACCGTCTACCATACCGAGACCGGCACGAAGAATAGGAACAACAGCAAGCTTTTTGCCGTCAAGTGCTTTTGCCTTTGTTTTGCAGATAGGAGTTTCAATCTCTATCTCGTGGAGAGGAAGATCGCGTGTAGCTTCATAGCAGAGAAGTGTTGCGATTTCCTTAATAAGTGTACGGAAATCCTTAGAACTTGTAGAAGTTCTTCTGAGAATTGAAAGTTTGTGCTGAATAAGCGGATGGTTTGTAATAGTAATGTTGCTCATTTTAAATTCCTCCAAATTATAATTACTTCTGTTTATTTTCAATAGCAGTAATCTGATCTATTCTGCGCTGATGTCTTCCGCCTTCAAATTCAGTGGTAAGAAAAACATCAACGAGCTCAAGAGCAAGACCTGCGCCAACAACTCTTCCGCCGAGGGCAAGAATATTAGCATTATTATGCGCTCTTGTCATTTTTGCGCTGAAATAATCAGAACAGCAGGCGGCACGAACACCGTTGACCTTATTTGCGGCAAGGCTGATACCTATTCCCGTACCGCAGCAGAGGATACCGAGAATCCCCTCTTTAACAACGTATTCACCGACCTTCTCACCAAAAAAAGCATAGTCAACCGAGTCCGTACTGTCTGTACCGAAATCAACAATTTCATAACCTTTTTCGATAAGATGACTTTTTATGGCTTCTTTAAGCTCATATCCACCATGGTCTGCACCTAATGCAACTTTCATTTGTTATCACTGCCTTTTAATTTATTTTTAAGCTCTCTCTCAGCCTGAGGAAGCCTGAGATAAACAGGCACAAGCTCATCGGGAGCAATATAATCTTTTTTATTAAGCGCCGCTAAAAGCGCCCCTGACGCTCTCTGAAAACGAATATTTTCGTTTGTAAGGATAAATCTTTCTGAGTCGGTCTTATTCTTAATCAGATGAGCTCCGTCACCGAAAAGGTAAACTGTATCATCAAGTAAATTAAGCTCAGAAATAAGTTCATCTATGCTGATTGCTCTGTCAGGCGTCAGCCTTTCAACAGAACCGTAATGAACCTTAAATATCGCTGTATAAACCTGAGAACAGCGAGCGTCCATAACAGCGCATACATAACCGTCAAAGCTTGAGGCGTTATATGCCATAGCTTCAAGAGTTGAAATACCGATACACGGGATATTATTGGGAAATGCAATTCCTTTAGCGCAGGCAACACCGATTCTTATACCGGTAAATGAACCTGGACCTGTAACGCAGGCAATCAAATCAATATCTTTAACAGTCAAACCGGAAAAATCAACAGCATCCTTTGCAACATTCATAAGAGTCTTGCTGTGAGTAAAACCGTTGTTAACATATACTTCGGAAAGAATATGAGAGTCTTCAGCAACGCATGCACTGGCCGGTTTTGAGGAGCTGTCAATCGCAAGAATTTTCAAAATCAGCACCTCCGTCAACTGTAATTATTCTCTGATTATCATTGTTGCCCTTTTCAAAGTAAATTCTGATTGAATTCTCCGGGAGAGCGTTTTCTATATTCTCGCTCCATTCAACAGCAAGAATACCGCCATAGTCAAGATAATCAAAAAATCCTGTAGAATATAAGTCATCCCAAGACTCAATTCTGTACATATCAAAATGATACAGGGTATTTTTACCGTTATATTCATGAACAAGAGAGAATGTAGGGCTGCTGACCTGTCTGGGGTCAATGCCGAGTCCCTGTGCAAGACCGTGAGTAAAAGCGGTTTTGCCCATACCCATTGAGCCGAACATAGCAATTACATCGCCGTTTTTAAGCGTTTCTGCGATTTTAACGCCGAGGTTTATTGTTTCATCTGCGCTGTTTGTAACAAATTTCAACAAAAATCAACCTCCGATGTTAAAAACTTCGCATTGCATCTAACCTTATGTATTATATCATAAAAGACTTTTGTTTTCAACTTATTTCAGGGTTGAAATTAAAATAAATTTAGATTATAATATATTAAAATATCCGTTAGGAGGAAACAAGGTGCGAACCTTTTTTAATAAATTAAAAATAATTGTAAAGGAAACAAACAAAACCTTGTTCTTTATGTGTATTGTGCTGACAGCATTCGGGGTTCTTCTTATTCACAGCGCTACTCTTTCACAGCTTAATGAGGGTGAGATTGTTTCACGAAGTGTTATTACAACAGTTATCGCCACAACAGTAGGTGTAATCGGTTGTATTATTATTTCACTTTTTGAGCATGATTTTATTGTTAGATTCTGGCCTCTGATTGGTCTTGTGTGTCTCGTTCTCATGCTATCGCTTTTTGTATTCGGCAGCTCCCCCAGCGGACGAGATGATGCTATTTCCTGGCTCAGATTCGGCAGTTTCTATTTTCAACCGTCTGAGCTTCTTAAGGTCGGTTTTACAATCACATTTTCTGTTCATCTTGATAACGTAAAAGATGAACTTGATAAATTTAAAAACATTATTTATCTCGGACTTCATGCCATGCTTGCAATCGGTCTTGTTATCTTAACAGGTGACCTCGGTTCTGCGCTCGTTTTTATGATTATGACCATCGGCCTTCTTTTCCTTGCCGGTGTTCAGCTCAGATATTTCGCAATAGGTGCCGGTGCTGTTGCTCTTTCCGCCCCTATAATATGGATGGAGTTCTTATCAGACTTTCAGAAACAGCGATTCCTCGCTGTTTACAATCCATCTCAGCTTACTGAATCAACATATAAGGCTGTTATTTATCAGCAGCAGCAGGGTCTGAGCGCTATAGGCGCAGGCAGACTTACAGGTCAGGGATTATTTAACGGAACATACACTCAGGCTCATCTTGTACCCGAGAATCAGAACGATATGATTTTTTCCGTTGTCGGTGAAGAGCTTGGTTTTATCGGCTGTATCGCACTTCTGATTTTCATTCTGCTTGTTGTACTTAAGATTATTTCAATCGGCAGAAATGCGGTAAATAATGTCGGTAAGTTAATGTGTTACAGTGTTGCACTTATGATTGCTGCTCAGACGATTATTAATGTCGGAATGTGTCTTAAGGTTCTTCCTGTTATCGGTATTACCCTTCCGTTCCTCAGCTCAGGCGGTTCAGCTAATCTGTGTATTTATCTTTCAATCGGACTCGTTCTGAGCGTTTACAGAACATCTGTTGACAGAGCTCCTACAGAAATAAAAAGAAATGCAATGTCTACACCTTTTGAAGAGGTATAAACATTGACAAAAATTAAATCTGTGATATAATATTGTTGTCTTCGGGGCGGGGTGAAATTCCCCACCGGCGGTATGAGTACTCTCAAGCCCGCGAGCGAAATGCTGATCAGGTGAGATTCCTGAGCCGACGGTACAGTCCGGATGAAAGAAGATTAAATGACTAATCTCCCCGTACAATTTGTACGGGGTATTTTTTTTTGGAGTGAATACTATGGAAAACAAGAATAACCTCAGAAAAATCTGTGTTACTTCCATTATGGCTGCACTTTCAGCAGCTCTGATGTTTCTTGAATTTTCTGTTCCGGTTATCCCTGAATTTATAAAGCTTGACTTTTCCGAGCTTCCTGCACTGATAACGTCCTTTGCTTTCGGTCCTTTATGGGGAGTTGCAGTTTGTCTTATAAAGAATCTGGTAAAGCTTTTGAGCACAAATACAGCGGGAATCGGTGAACTCGCCAACTTCATATTAGGCGCTGTCTTTGTATTTATAGCAGGTGTTGTATATAAACGCAACAAAAATAAAAAATCAGCTCTTATCGGCACCTTAATCGGTGCAGCTGCAATGGCCGCAATAAGCTTTCCGTCAAACTATTTTATTGTTTATCCTATATATGAAAATTTCATGCCACTCGAAGCTATTCTCGGTGCGTATAAACTCATATATCCCGGCACAAAATCTCTTGCTCAGGCACTTCTGATATTTAATGTACCATTTACATTCTTTAAAGGAATAATTGACGCAGTTATTACATTTGTAATTTATAAAAAAATATCACCCATTATTAAAGGCAAATCAAATTAACTATTGACAAATTAAATTTTATAGTATATTATATTTGTTGCGAATTTAATATCCTTATTAAGAGCAGCTGAGGGACAGGCCCTGTGAAGCTCGGCAACCTGCAATTATGCAAGGTGCTAATTCCTGCGGTTTTTACCGAAAGATAAGGTGTAACGCCCGTGGTTACACACGCCACGGGCATTTTTATGTTTAAAAAGGAGGATTTATATATGTCAACCTATTTATTTACATCCGAATCCGTTACTTGCGGACATCCCGATAAAATCTGCGACCAGATTTCTGACGCTGTACTTGATGAAATTCTTAAGCAGGACCCTAACGGTCGTGTTGCATGCGAAACCTGCTGCACAACAGGTATGGTTCTTGTTATGGGTGAGATTTCCACAACAGCTCAGATTGATATTAACGCAATCGCCCGTAAGGTTATATGTGATATCGGTTATGATGACGCATCAAAAGGCTTCGACGGCAACACATGCGCTATTATCACAGCACTTGACAAACAGTCATCAGATATCGCTCTCGGTGTTAACAAGTCATATGAATTAAAGCAGGGAATCGATGACCCGTATAATCAGCACGGTGCTGGCGACCAGGGCATGATGTTCGGTTTTGCGTGTGATGAAACACCTGAGCTTATGCCTATGCCTATTTCTCTCGCTCATAAGCTTGCTCTGAGACTTACTCAGGTAAGAAAAGACGGCACACTCCCCTATCTTCGTGCAGACGGCAAAACACAGGTTACTGTCGAATATAATGAAAATAATGAAGTTGTCGGAATCGACACAATCGTTATTTCCTCACAGCACAGTGCAGACGTCGGACTTGACCAGATCAGAGAAGATATTATCACTAACGTTATATATCCTATAATTGACGCTGACCTTATCGATGACCGCACAAAGATTTATATTAATCCTACAGGCCGTTTTGTAACAGGCGGTCCTCAGGGCGACAGCGGTCTTACAGGCAGAAAGATTATTGTTGATACTTACGGCGGATATTCACGTCACGGCGGCGGTGCTTTCAGCGGTAAAGACCCCACAAAGGTTGACCGTTCAGCCGCATATGCCTGCAGATATATTGCAAAGAATATTGTTGCTGCAAAGCTTGCAAAGAAATGTGAGATTCAGCTTGCGTATGCTATCGGTGTTGCTAAACCCGTTTCAGTTATGGTTGATACATTCGGCACAGGCGTTATTGACGATAACGTTCTCGCTGAAATCGTCAGCGAAAACTTCGACCTTCGTCCTGCTGCAATCATTGATAAGCTTCAGCTCCGCAGACCTATTTACCGTCAGACAGCCGCTTACGGACATATGGGCAGAACTGATATCGACCTTCCCTGGGAGAAAACAGATAAGGTTGACGCACTCATTAAAGCTGTCGGAACAGAAAATATATTAAAATAATCATATAAAGCAATTCAAGGGACTGAAAATTCAGCCCCTTGTTTTTTTATATCAGAACTTGTCCTCTAAAAGCTTAATGTAAAGACCGCCCTGTACCGTTCTGTGACGGAATCCTATCATTATAGCTGTTTTTGTGTCGTACCAGTCGGTCATGGGAACGCGTGAATTTGAGACGTTATATGCATTCCAGAGCGGTTCAATAAACTCCTCAAAATCATCATCTGTAGGCGCAAGACAGGCAGTCCATACAAGCCAGTCGGATTTAGTATATGTCTCACGGTTGTCAAGCGGCATACCATAATAATTGATGTGCTTGCAGTTGCTGGCAAATTCTGAATAAATAACATACTTTGAGAAAAGATTTGTATGCCAGAATTTATCCCATATAATGTTATATTTCATACTGAATGTACCGGGTTTGTCAAATGCGAGACGGAAGCTTCCGTCATTATTATCAGCGCGTTCAACCCAGCTGTCAGCCATATTTTTTGCAATCTTCATATAATCTTCGCTCTCAGCGGTTTTGCCCTGCATACCGAGAATCTTAGAATAACCTGCGATACCCATTATAGCTTTAAGTGAAAGGTTGCAGTTATGAGCAAGATGTCCTGCAAAGTCATCGGTGCAAAGCTGATTTTCAGGGTCTTCACCGTACTTTACAAGATATTTAACCCAGTTATCAAGCTGAGTCATATATTTGTCGGCAAAATCAGTATTACCGTCAATCATAGCAATATTAGCCATAAGAATAAGCATATTGCCGCATTCCTCAACGGGCATCTGTTTAGTCTTATATTCTTCAAGTGAACTTGATTTCCAGCCGTATCTCTGACCGTTGACAACGGGATATGTGCCTACATCATGGGGCGCGAAATCAAACACCCATTCATCTGAAGCGTCATACTTGAATATCGGCACCAGCATGCCCTTAAGAAGGTCTGTATTGTAAAGCAGGAAGAAAGGTGCTGACGGATATGTTACGTCAACAGTGGCCGCACAGCCGTTGCTGAAGCATTCTTTTGAAATATAAACAAGTTCGCCTTCATCTGTTACGGCAAGCTTATGAGCAGCTAAAATCTGACGGTATGCGAGCGAGAGAAGCTCTGCGTACTGTTCACCGCCGTAGTTTCTGCCCTGTCTGTATATATCAAGAGCAACTTTATTGCATTTTGTAAGCATCTCATCGCTTTCCTCGAGAGCTTCTTTAATCGCTTCTTCAATAGTTATGCCTTTTGTATGCCAGTAAGCTTTGATATGCTTCTTGAAATATTCGAGAGAATAAATATCGTCATAAGCAAAGAGAACATCATATTCCTTGGAAGCATTTATGTTGAATGACGTTGAAACATATGTGCCGTCTTCGCATTTGCAGGAGCTCATTTCGCTGCCTGCAGGGCCGCAAAGATAAAAATATCCCCAGTCAATTCTCAGGTCATCACCGAATTTAGCGAGAATTTCCTGCTTTTTACTGCCCATTTTCATAGCGTTGACGCCGTCTTTAATCGCAACGGTTTCAACTGTAACCTCGTCATCCCCTGCTTTATCAAGACAAAGCTGTTCTGATGCGGAGATTTTAATCTTAACATCGTGTTCGGCGCAGTCAACATTTTCATATCTGAATCTCATATAAGAAACAGGACGTGAAAGTCTGTATAAATCATCAGTGAAGAGCGGAGTATAGAATTTAACATTAAGAGTTATCTTTTCATTAACAAAATCATACTCAGTGACAAGAGCATTGACGTCGAGATGAGCCTGCTTAATAATAGGATAATCTCTGTTATCACCCATAAAACGGAATTCATCTCCGTCTACAGATATAATACCTTCAAGAATATTCTCTTTACCTGTCCAGTGAACGGTTTCTGTTCTGTATAATTGATCAGCCGGCGACCATATTGAAAAATACGGGTCAACTGTAATAAGCGGCACTGCTGGCGGTCTTAATTTCATAAAAATCTCTCCTTAGAATTGTTATATTAATGTTATCAAATAGAACAAATAATGTCAAGAAATAAAAAGAAACCTGCTGAAAAAATCAGCAGGTTTAAAATATTTAATCAGTCTGCAAGATTAAGTCCGCACTCGATTGCTTTCATGT
>JAZUHE010000026.1:0-4722 GCA_045641565.1 Acutalibacteraceae bacterium
TTGCAATTCTGAAATCACAGCCAAGGGGTGTGCTGTCTCTTGTCGGTGATGACGGTTATCCGTACGGCCTGCCCATAAGCTACTGGTACGACGAAAAAAGCGGAAACATCTGCTTCCACGGCGCAAAGGAAGGGCATAAAATTGATTCGCTCCTTGCCTGTCCGAAGGCCTCGTTCTGTGTTTATGATGAGGGTTATCGCAGGGACGGCGAGTGGGCGCTCAACATAAAAAGCGTCATTGTATTCGGGAAAGTTCAGTTTGTCGAAGATTACGACAGAGCGATTGAAATCAGCCGCAATCTCTGCAGGAAGTTTACGGACGACGAAAAATACATAGAAGAAGAAATCGAAAATGCAGGCTCACGCGTGCAGTGCCTCGAGCTTGTGCCCGAGCACATGACAGGAAAACTCGTCAATGAATCCTGAACATAACAGGTTTTTTATTCATTGAATTATATTTCAGACGTGATATAATAATGCCAATAACATAACTGAAAGGAAGATAGTTATGAGTGAAAAATATTTCGGTGAAAATGTTAAAAAATTAGGCTTCGGCCTTATGAGACTTCCCAAGACGGGAGCGGTTATCAACGTTAAGGAAACCTCGAGAATGGTTGATATGTTTCTTGAAAACGGATTTACATATTTTGACACGGCATTTGTTTATGTAGGTTCGGAAACCGCAACACGTAAGGTACTTGTCGAAAGATATCCCCGTGAGTCGTATACCCTTGCAAGCAAGCTGTTTGCAATCAAGGTGCCGAGTGAAAAAATGGCAAAAGCAGAACTTGACACAAGTCTTAAGCGCACGGGCGCAAAGTATCTTGATTACTATCTGCTTCATTCTCTCAATGAGGGCAATTATCAGAAATACGATAAATTCAACCTCTGGAATTTTGTTAAGGAAGAAAAAGCAAAGGGCAGAATAAAGCATTACGGATTTTCGTTCCACGGCGGCCCCGAACTGCTTGACAAGCTTCTTACAGAGCATCCCGATGCTGAATTTGTTCAGCTTCAGATAAACTATGCGGACTGGGAAAATCCGAAAGTAAAATCAAGAGAAGTATATGAAGTGGCGAGAAAACACGGCAAGTCAATCGTTGTTATGGAACCTGTAAAAGGCGGAAAACTTGCGGACCCGCCCGAAGAGGTTAAAAAGATTTTTGACGCTGTTAATCCCGGGGTGTCTTATGCTTCGTGGGCAATTCGTTTTGCCGCTTCGCTTGACGGTGTTCTGACAGTTCTTTCAGGCATGTCAAACCTCGAGCAGATGAAGGATAATATTTCATTTATGAAAGATTTTGTTCCTCTTAATGAGGAGGAACAGGCGGCAATTAAAAAAGCGCAGAGCGTGTTTAACAGGATAAGTGATGTTCCCTGTACCGGCTGCAGCTACTGCGTCGAGGGTTGTCCGCAGAATATTCCGATTCCTCAGATTTTCAAAATCAGAAACAGCCAGCTTTCAACAGGCAAAATAGAAGAAAGCACAACTGAATATTTGAGTACAGTTGAGGATGGGTCAAGAGCGTCAGACTGCATCTCATGCGGTCAGTGTGAAAGCGTCTGCCCTCAAAAAATCGATATAATTAATCAGCTGAAAAAATGTGCGGAAGTTTTTGAATAATAAACAGTAAAAAAATGAATAAATAAGTAAAGCCCTGGAATTTCCGGGGCTTAATTTGTTGTATCGAATTATCGTTTCAGTGTTGAGATGAATTAACCGATGCTGTCGGGTTTGAGATTGCCTGAGGTTTCGGCGGCATCGGGCATAAGTCTCTCAGCCGCGTCAAGAAAGCTGTTTTCATCCTTTATTGCCCATATGCCGAGTCTGGCGTACTTCTTTATAATGCGGCACTGCTCGTCTGAGGCAAACCATTCCGTCGGCGCCCATGTGGCCATTTCATAATCAATGGGAATCCATACCCAGAATCTGTCTTTGCCTGCAAGGTTACTGTAGTGCCTGAGCTCGTTCTCATCTGTTAAGCCGTCAAATGAAATGTCCGCGCCGTGAAGTGATTTCATAACAGTGTCGGCAATCTGTGAATCCCAGCATGAGATTATAGTCTTTACGCCTGAAGCGTTTATCATTTCAAAAAGAATGTCAAGCTGTTCGGGGGTGAATCTCTTTATCTTATTGTCTATTTTCAGTGTGATTCCGTATTTTTTCGCGATAGGGAGTACGTCGTCAAAAAGAGGAAGCTTTGTTCCTTTGAATTTTTCTGAAAACCAGATGCCGAAGTCATATTCAAGTGCTTCTTCATAGGTGATATCATAAATATATGTTTTTTCTTTTATTTCGCTTCCGTCGGGGTTCCTTCCCGTGGAATTGATAACAGAGTCATGCATTACGATTATTCTGTTGTCTTTTGTCATTCTGAGGTCAAGCTCAATCATTTCGTATCCCTGTTCGCCTGCGGCGATGAATGCAGGAAGCGTGTTTTCGGGATATTCGGTTTCAACGCCTTTATGCGCCTGCAGTTTAACTGAATTTTTCATATTATCATCCTGACATAAGAATTTTCTTAATTATACATTTGTTTGAGCTTAAGTGCAATATGAAATGAAGATTAATATTTGCTTTTGTATTTACTTGACACACACCGCAAACGTATATATAATGACTGTGTATACATATGACAGAAAACAGGGGAGGATACTTTGATGAAAAAGAGCTTGAAAAGAAAATCGTGCATCAGATGGCTGTCTGTTGCTTTATGCGTTTCCATGCTTGCCGCGGGATTCCCGTTTGGCGCATACGCACAGAGCGAGACTCCGGATGCGGAATACGCAGAGGGTGAGGTTATTATTTCTGTAAAGAAAGAGGCTGAAGTTCTTGCCGATGAGACTGACGGAAAGTCTGATGACGGCACGGTATATGTCGACTTCGAATCCGCAGGAATAACAGATATTGAAAAGCTTGAAACATATTCAGACGAAAATGTTTACATCGCAAAAATCGACGGAGATGTAGAAAAGACCTGCAGAAAGCTCAATAAGAATAAAGGCATTATTGCCGAACCTAACTATCTTCTGGAGCCGTGCAGCTTCAGTATGCCTGTTGAGGTCGATGACAGAAATGATGCATATAAAATGCAGAAGAGTTATTTTAATGATATACTGAATGTACCGGCTGCGTGGGAAGCTAACGAGACTGCAGGCGCAGGTGTAACAGTTGCGATTATCGACAGCGGATTTTTAACTGATGCTACGGAATTCCCCGTTAATCTTTGGAAAAACAGCCTTGGTACAGTGGGCTGGAACGTTCATGACGATAATGACGATATCAGCCCGATATACAAAAGCGATAAAACTCAGTTCGTTTCAGGCACATGGATGACTCAGCACGGCTCAAATATTGCCGGAATAATCGGAATGCCTTCAAACGGTATAGCATGTGTAGGTATTGCGTATGACGCAGAGCTTATGCTTATTAAAGCCGCGTCATATAAAGATGATACAAGTATCAGTATCGTAATGTCAGACGTTGTTAAGGCTCTTGATTTTGCAAGAGAAAACGGTGCCGATGTTATCAATTTTTCATTGTCTACGTCAAGCCCGAGCGCATCTTTTGAGGCGGCAATAAAAAGAACATACAGCGCAGGCGTAGCGATTATCGCCGCTGTTTCCAACTCAGCAAAGGCTTCAAGCGCGTCAAAATCATACCCTGCGGCATATGAAAATGTTATCGGCGTCATGGCGCTTGATAATGAAAACCCGTCTCAGCTTATCTGGGCTTCAAACTATGATGATTCAGGTGAACAGACATATTACGATATAGCAGCCCCGGGAAACGGAATCGTCGGCTGCGCACTTAATAAGAATGAACTTTCATTTTTGTCAGGCGCGTCTCAGGCATGTGCTGTTGCGTCTGCCTGTGCGGCACTTTATTTAAGCAGATATCCCGACGCGTCAGTTGATAATCTGTACAGCGCGTTCCGTAATTTCTCTGCGGATACAGTTACTTCAAACCCGGAGACTTCATCAACAACATATAAATACAGATCTCTTAATGCTAAGAAACTGCTCGACTATGTTCCTGAAAACACACAGCATGTATGCAGCTATGAAGAGACTGTCATTACTGAGCCCACGTGTACACAGGACGGTGAGAAGCGTCTTTACTGCCCCGTCTGTGAAGAGAGCCATACAGAAAAAATCCCTGCGCTCGGTCACGATTGGGATGAGACATATACAGTTGACATTCCTGCAACCTGCAAGGAAACAGGCGTTAAGTCAATCCATTGCTCAAGATGTGATGATGTCAAGGATGAGCAGATTATAGAAAAAGCGGCTCATACGATTGTTACAGATAAAGGAACAAATCCGACCTGTACAGAACCCGGTTTGTCAGACGGTACACACTGCAGTGTGTGTGATAGTATAATTGAGCCTCAGACAGTTATTCCCGCAACAGGCCATAAGTATGAAGATACAGTTGTAGCTCCTACCTGCAAGGAGGGCGGTTATACAGTTCATACCTGTAAGTATTGTAAAGACACATATACAGATTCAAATACAGAAAAAACCGCTCATGATTATGAGGATACAGTAGTCGCTCCCACCTGTAAAGAGGGCGGTTATACAGTTCATACCTGCAAATACTGTAAGGACACATATACAGATTCCTTTACAGAAAAAGCCGCTCACGAATATGAAGATACAGTAGTTGCACCCACCTGTAAAGAGGGCGGTTATACAGTTCATATCTGCAAATACTGCAAGG